>NZ_JAMYPU010000002.1:0-417086 GCF_040320535.1 Mesorhizobium sp. M0676 | reverse complement strand
GTTTTTAAAAACCCCTGGCGGCCCCCCCCCCGCCCCCTTTGGGGGGGGGGGGGGGGGGGGGGGGCCCCCCGGGCGGGGGGGGTGTTCCCGGCGGGCGCCGGGCCCACCCCGACCATCCAGCGAACTTCGGCCGGCTCTGCTCCAAGGGCTCGGCCCTGGCCGAAACCATCGACCTCGACGGCAGGCTGCTCTACCCCGAAATCCACGGTCGCCGTGCGGGCTGGGACGAGGCGCTCGACCGCGTCGCTTCGACCTTTTCGCAAACCATCGCCGAGCACGGTCCTGACTCCGTCGCCTTCTATGTCTCCGGCCAGTTGCTGACCGAAGACTACTATGTCGCCAACAAGCTGATGAAGGGCTTCATCGGCTCGGCCAACATCGACACCAATTCGCGGCTATGCATGGCCTCCTCGGTTGCCGGCCACCGCCGCGCCTTCGGCTCCGACACCGTGCCCGGCACCTACGAGGATCTCGAGCTCGCCGACCTGATCGTGCTGGTCGGCTCCAATCTCGCCTGGTGCCATCCCGTGCTCTTCCAGCGCATCGCGGCGGCCCGGGAAAAACGACCGGAGATGAAGGTCGTGCTGGTCGACCCGCGCCGCACCATGACCGCTGATATCGCCAACATTCACCTGGCGATCGCGCCGGATGGCGACGTTGCTTTGTTCACTGGTCTGCTCGCCTGGCTCGGCCAGCACAACGCACTCGACCGCGCTTACATCACCGCCCACACGACCGGCTTCGGGCAAGCGCTCTTCGCTGCCTCGAAACTCGATCTTGCCGGCGTTGCCGCCGCCACCGGCTTGAGCGAAGAGGAGCTTGCCCGCTTCTATAGCCTGTTTGCCACCACCGCAAAGACAGTGACGGTCTACAGCCAAGGCGTGAACCAGTCGTCTTCGGGCACTGACAAGGTCAACGCCATCATCAACTGCCATCTCGCCACCGGCCGCATCGGCAAACCTGGGGCAGGACCGTTTTCAGTGACCGGCCAGCCCAACGCCATGGGCGGCCGCGAGGTCGGCGGCATGGCCAATATGCTGGCCGCCCATATGGAGATCGAAAACCCCGAGCACCGCGACCGCGTGCAGCGTTTCTGGAATGCGCCGGCCGTCGCCCCAAAGCCCGGTCTGAAGGCGGTCGAGATGTTTCAGGCGATCGCCGCCGGCCGCATCAAGGCATTGTGGATCATGGCCACCAACCCGGTCGACTCGATGCCGGATGCCGATGCCGTCGAGGCGGCGATCAAGGCTTGCCCGTTCGTCGTGGTTTCGGATGTGCTGGCGAGCACGGACACCATGCGCCACGCCCATGTGCGGCTGCCCGCCGCCGCATGGGGCGAGAAGGACGGCACCGTGACCAATTCAGAGCGCCGCATCTCGCGCCAGCGCAGCTTTCTTGCTGTGCCCGGTGAGGCGCGGCCGGATTGGTTGATCGTCGCCGAGGTGGGCAAGCGGATGGGGTTTGACGAGGCGTTTTCCTATTCGTCGCCAGCGGAAATCTTCGCCGGACACGCCGCGCTGTCCGGGTTCGAGAATGACGGCGCACGGGATTTTGATATTGGCGCTTATGCTGGTGTTGATAAGGAGGCCTATGCAGCGCTTGAGCCTTTCCAATGGCCGGCGCCGAGCACAGCCACCCCCCTCTGGCCTGCCGGCCATCTCCCCCGCAAGGGGGGAGATCAGCCGTCGCCTCGGCCTTCGCCAATGACCAACGATGTAGAAGATATGCCGGCGTCAAAGCTGCCAATCTCCCCCCTTGCGGGGGAGATGTCCGGCAGGACAGAGGGGGGTGTTCAAGCGGGACCTGACCCTTCCAACACCCGCTTCTTCGCCAACGGCAATTTCTACAATCCCGACCGCAAGGCCCGCTTCATCGCCATTCGTCCCATCGTCGAGACACGCACCAGCCCGGACTATCCGCTGATCCTCAACACCGGCCGCGTTCGCGACCATTGGCACACAATGACCCGCACCGGCAAAAGCCCACGTCTCTCCCAGCACATGGCCGAGCCCTTCGTCGAGATCCACCCGGCGGATGCCACGCACCACGGCATTGGCGACGCCGACATCGTGCGCGTCTCCAGCCCGCGCGGCGATGTGCTGGTGCGCGCGCTGGTGACGGCACGCCAGCGCCATGGGAGCGTTTTTGCGCCGATGCACTGGACCGATCAGTTTTCGGCAAAGGGCCGCCTCGACACGCTGACCGCGCCTCTAAACGATCCGGTTTCCGGCCAACCTGCGCTGAAACATGTCGGCGCCCGTATCGAGAAATTCGCCGCGAGAGCCTTCGGCTTCGCTGTGGTGCGCCGCAAGCCGGTGGCGGTCGCAGCAGATTACTGGGCCGTGGCCAAATGCAAGGGCGGCTGGCGGGTGGAGCTTGCCTTTGCCGACGATGACATCGACTGGGCTGGTTTTGCTGGTTCGCTTTTCGATGTTCCCGTAGCCGACATGCTCGCCTATCACGACCGCGATACCGGCCAGCATCGCATTGCTGCCTTTGACGACCAGCACCTCGCCGGGGCTTTGTTTATCGCGTCGGGACCGGTGGCGGTTTCGCGGGGTTGGGCGGCACAGCAACTCCAGGAGGTTCACACCAGCCAGCGCGAACGCTTCAGGATCGTCGCCGGTCGCGCCGGCGCCGATCGGCCCGATGCGGGCGCGACCGTCTGCTCCTGTTTCAGCGTCGGGGTCAACCAGATCGTGGCGGCAGTGGCGGCCGGGTGCACGACAGTCGAAGCCGTAGGCGGCGCCCTGAAGGCCGGCACAAATTGCGGCTCCTGCCGGTCCGAGATCCGGGCGGTCATTCAGGCCAATCGGGTTCAGGCTGCGGAGTAGATGCGGCTGGCTGGGGAGGGGATCTGACGATATCCTCTTGGGCCACCATGGTCATCGATTGCGGAAGGTGGTGGCTGTCTAATCCAGCCGGTCGCGCAGGATGCTCCAGGGGAGCAGCATATTCGGTGCATAGCGCACGAGGCTGTGCAGCGGGATCGGCGCTGGCGGCGCGAAGGGGAGCGGCAGATCGCGGGCGTCCGTTCCGCTCGCCCAGTTGGCCAGCACCTTGCCCATTGCCGTGGTCATGGCGATGCCGCGGCCGTTGCAGGCGAAGCCGGCGATCAGGCCCGGGCCGAGGTCGATGAGACGCGGCAGGAAATCCGGCACCACCGCCGCCACGCCTGTCCAGCTGTAGGCAAGCGGCGGCAGGTCAGGCAAATCGAGATGCCTGGCGAGCCGTCGCCAAATGGTTCGCGGCACGCGCGTCTCGGCGCCGGCGCCGACGACATGCATGCCGCCGCTGATCAGCCGGTTCTGGCCATCGCAGCGGCACGTGAACAGGTTGCGCCTGGTGTCGCCAACGCCCTGGCCGCCGGGCAGCAGGCGCGCGCGTATGGCGCGCGACAGCGGCGCAGTGGCGATCTGGAAGACTTTCAGCGGGATATAGGTCCGCGCCAGTGTCGGGTTCAGCTCTCCACCATAGGCGTTGGTGGCGACCAAGACCTTGCCCGCTCGCACAGTGCCGGACGCAGTCTTCAAGGCCCAGCCATCCGGAGTGCGGTCGATGGAAGTGACACGCGTCTGCTCGAAGATGCGTGCGCCAGCCTTTTCCGCGGCGTCGGCCAGGCCGCGCGCATACTCGACCGGATTGAGGACGCCGCCCGAGTTGTCCATCCAACCGCCGGAGTAGCCGCCGATACCGGTGAGCGTCGTGACCGCCTTGGCATCGAGCGTTACGGTCGGCCTGCCCCGCGCCGCCCATTGCTCGGCGCGCGATCGCGTCTTTTCCAGCGCGGCGGACGAATGCGCCGGCTGGATCCAACCGTTCTGCACAGCGTCGCATTCGATGCCATGCCGCTTGATCAGGCCGAAGACGAGGTCAGCGCTTCCCGCGGCGAAATCGATCAGCCTTCCGCCGCGCTCGGGTCCGAGTTCGGCGATGATGTCGTCTGGATCCCGCTTGGCGAAGTTCGGAACGACGAAGCCGGCATTCCGGCCGGTCGCACCCCAGGCGATGAATTCGGCTTCGAGGACCGCGACCGAAAGCCCTTTCTCCGCGGCATGCAATGCCGTCGATAGGCCGGAAAAGCCGCCGCCAACGATTGCGAGATCGACGTCGAGCCCGCCTTGCAGCGTGCCCCGGTCGCGGCGGTTGCGGCTGACGGCATGCCAGAGTGAAACGCCATGCACGTCTTGCCGGATCATGGCATTCATGGTCCGGCCTCGTTCTCGCTGGCCGCCGCCTTTGTCTGTTTGCCGGGCTTCGGCCGCCGCGGCCGATCGCCGAACAATCCGTTCGGCCGGATCAGCAGGATGACGCACAGCATGACGCCGATGGCGACGATCTGCAGCGAGGCCGCGCGTGCCTGCTGCTCGGGCGCAAACAGCACGCTGGTCAGCGTGCCCGACCCCGCCCATATCGCCCAGACCAGGATGCTGCCGGCAACGGCGCCGGCATTGCTGCCCGAGCCGCCGACGATCAGCATCACCCAGACCTGGAAGGTCAGGATCGGCAGATAGTTATCGGGCGCGATGAAGCCGGTGAAATGCGCCTGCAAAGCGCCGGCCAGCGCCATGATAGCGCCGCCGACGGCGAAGGCCTGGACGCGGTAGAAGCGCGCGCTCTTGCCCAGCGAAATCGCCGCTCGCTCGTCCTCGCGCAGCGCCTTGAGCACGCGGCCCCAGGGGCTGCGCGACAGGTGCTCCAGAGCGAGATAGGCGATCAGCGTCACAGCCGAAACGACGGCGAGGTTCGACAGGTTGAACAGCAGCGGCGTTTCGGCAAGGCCGCCGAACGGGCGCGGGATGAAACCGATGCCGAACGGGCCGCCGGTGAGTTTCTGCGCGTTGAGCGCGACCAGCTGCACGACGACGGCGACGCCGAAGGTGGTGATCGCCAGGTAGTCGGATCGCAGACGCAGCGTGGCCATGCCGGTAAGTGCTGCGGCGATACCGCCGACGACCATGGCGCCCGCCCAGCCGACCAGGATCGGCAGACCGAAGCCGCCGAAGCGCGCGGCATCGTCCGGGGTCGTCAGCAGCGCCGATGTATAGGCGCCGATGGCGACGAATCCGGCAAGGCCGACATTGAAAAGGCCAGTCAGCCCCCACTGCAGATTGAGCCCCAGTGTGACCAGCGAAAAGATCAGTGCGGTGGTCAGGAAGAAGGCGCCGTAGCCGAGCAGGTCCATCAGCGTTCCCTCACACCAAACAGGCCGATCGGCCGAACGAACAGCACCGCCATCAGGATGATGAAGGAGATTGCGGCGCGCCATTCGGCGCCGATCAGCTGCACCGCACCGGCTTCGGCAAGACCGATGATCAAGCCGCCGAGCACAGCGCCCGGAATGCTGCCGATGCCGCCGAGGATGGCTGCTGCAAACATCGGCAGCAGCATGTCGAAGCCCATGAACGGGCGGATCTGCACCAGAATGCCGATCATCACGCCGGCCACGCAGGCCAGCGCCCCGCCGATGATCCAGGTGACACGCACAACGGAGGCAACGTCGATACCGACGATGCGGGCCAGCGCTGCATTCTGGCTCAGCGCCTGCATGGAGCGGCCGGTCTGCGTGCGTGTCATCAACAGATGCACGCCGAGCACCAGCACGGCGGTCAGCAGCAGAAGCGCGATCTGATCGGGCGTGATGCGGATGCCGAAGCCGACCGGCATGGCGATCTGGATCGCGCGGCTGAAATAGGTCGGCCGTGAGCTGAAGGTGAATTCGAGCAGGCTGCGCAGCGCCATCGAGGCGCCGAAGCTCGCCATCACCACGATGATGGCTTGCCCCTGCGAGCGAAGCCGCGAAAACAGCACCTTGTCGAGCAACAGCGCCAGCAGGGCAGTGAAAATCATGCCGACAACCAGCGCAACCAGCAGCGACCAGCCGAAGGACAGCGGTCCAATGGGCTCCACCTTGCCGAACATCGCGCCGATGGTGCTGACGACGGCGAGCGTCGCATAGGTGCCCCAGGCCATGAAGTCGCCATGGGCGAAGTTCGAGAAGCGCAGGATCGAATAGGTGAGCGTCACGCCAATGGCGCCGAGGCCGATCATCGAACCGGTCAGCAACCCATCGACGACAAATTGCAGGCTCATGCCGCGCCTCCCTTGCCGGCGTGAGGGCGTTGGCCGAGATAGAGTTCGGCGACGACAGGATCGTTCCACAATTCGGACGCCACACCCTCGTGCCGGTCCTTGCCTTCGACCAGCACATAGGCGCGGTCGCCGATGGCCAGCGCTGCCTTGGCGTTCTGTTCGACCAGCAGGATGGTGACGCCGGACCTGCGGATGCCGGCCAGCATCTCGAACACCATCGATACGAATTTCGGCGAGAGGCCGGCCGATGGCTCGTCGAGCAGCAGCACCTTGGGATGGACGATCAGCGCACGTGCGACGGCGAGCATCTGCCGCTGTCCGCCCGACAGATTGCCGGCGGCGGTGCGGCGCTGGCGGACGAGGTCGGGGAAGGCCGCATACATTTCCTCGATGCGGGCAGGGATTTCGCGTCGCTCGAGGATGCCGCAGGCGACCTTCAGATTGTCCTCGACCGACATCAGCGGGAAGATGTTCTCCGTCTGCGGTACGAAGGCCAGGCCGAGCCGAACCATGGTGTGCGCGGGAGCGGCGGTGATGTCCTTGCCGTCCAGAAATACGGTGCCGCCGGTGATCGGGACAAGGCCGGCGATCGCCTTGATGAAGCTCGACTTGCCGGCGCCGTTGGGACCGAGCACGACGACGATCTCGCCCTTGCCGACGGTGATCGAGGCGCCGCGCACGATCGGCACGCCAAGCTCATAGCCGGCTTCGAGGTTGCGCACGTCGAGGACGGTCTCGTTCATGTGGCGCCCCCGAGATAAGCCTCGATGACGCGCGGGTCGCGGGCGACTTCCTCTGCCGTGCCTTCGCTGAGCAACTGGCCGCTCGCCATGACCAGCACGCGGTGGCAGAGCCGCGTCACCATGTCGATATTGTGCTCGATCAGCAGAAAGGTGATGCCGTGCGCGTTGATGTCGCGGATGCGGTCGATGATGATCTCGAGCAGCGTCGCGTTGACGCCGGCGGCCGGTTCGTCGAGCAGGATGATCGCCGGATCGGCCATCATGACGCGGGCGAGTTCGAGCAGCTTGCGTTGACCGCCGGAAAGCACGCGCGCCGGTTCGTGCGCCAGCCGAGCGAGCGAGACGAGCTCGAGCAGCTCGAGTGCCTTTGCCCTGGCTGCTCTTTCCTGTGCCGCCACTCGCCACGGCGTGACGAAGTTGGCGAGCAATTTTTCGCCGGCTTGGCCCTGCGCCGCCAGCATGATGTTTTCGATCAGCGTCAGATTGGGCAGGGGGCGCGGGATCTGGAAGGTGCGGCCAAGACCACGGCCGATACGCAGATGAGCGGCTTCGCCGGAGACGCGCGTGCCACTGAGCAGGATATCGCCGCTGGTCGGCAATATGCTGCCGGCGAGCAGGTCGAACATGGTCGTCTTGCCGGCGCCATTGGGTCCGATCAGGCCGAGGATTTCGCCCGCTTTGACATCAAACGAGACATTGTCGACGGCGACAAGGCCGCCAAAACGCCTGATGACGTTTCGTGCCGTCAGAACCGGCGGACGGGTCTCCTGCCCTTGGCGCTGCGCTGCATCGCTCATCAAACCCTCTGGCCGAAGACGATCGTTGTCGCCTCCTGATTTTTGATTTGTGATCACACTTGCTTTGATCACGCTATTCGGCTTTAATTTCATTCGCAAGCCGAAAACGGGGCAAATGCCGGTAATGCAGAAGGCTGCCATCGAAAAGAACAACGAGACGATCGCAGCCCAGCTTACGCCGGTCGGCCGCGAGACCGTGCAGGATCGCGTCTATTCCGAGCTGCGCCGTGCCCTGATCGGTGGCCTTTTCGAGCCGAACCAGGTGCTGACCATCCGCGGTCTTGCCGATGCGCTGGTCACCTCGACCATGCCGGTACGCGAAGCGCTTGGGCGGCTGATCACGGAAAAGGCGCTGGAGGCGCTGCCCAACCGCTCGGTGCGCGTGCCGCCGATCACGCTGGAGCGCATCGACGACCTCCTGCGTGCCCGCTCCC
The DNA here is from genome assembly GCF_040320535.1 of Mesorhizobium sp. M0676. Classification (NCBI taxonomy): domain Bacteria; kingdom Pseudomonadati; phylum Pseudomonadota; class Alphaproteobacteria; order Hyphomicrobiales; family Phyllobacteriaceae; genus Mesorhizobium; species Mesorhizobium sp. M0676. The sequence continues at coordinate 409,019 of NZ_JAMYPU010000002.1, read as the reverse complement.
TCATCGAAGGCGAAGCGATCGCGCTTGCGGCCAGGCGCATGAGCCCGCGCCAGATCGCGTCGATCGAAGCCATGCTGGGCGAGTGGGACGAGATCCGGGCCCTGAAGCACAAGAAGGATATCGATCGCGAAGCGACGCTCAACCAGAGCTTCCATTTTGAGATCTACCGCTGCTGCGGCTCGGCTGTGCTGATCCCGATGATCGAAAGCCTCTGGCTTCAATCGGGTCCCTGCATCCGCGTCGCCATCTATGCCTTCTCCGAGGCAGGCGAGGTTGATACCGCCCACTATCATCGTCGAATTGTCGCGGCACTTGCCAAACAGGATGCGCAAGCGGCGCGCGAGGCGCTGGTAGCCGACATCAGCCGCCCCTTCGCCTTCCTGCGCGACAAACTTCAATCGGCGAAGGACTGACATGCCCAAGCCCGCCATCGGCATCACAGAACCACGCTCGAAGCTTTCCGTGACGGCGCTGCTATTGCCCGAAAAGGCGCCGGAGAATGCCGCCTTCCTGCTGGCGTATCTGGCGCAGCCACGCATCATCCCAGGCATCCATGCGATGTGGACAGGACCGGAAATCTCGTGCCCGGTTCCGTCAGCCGATCTCCACGGCCAGGCCTATGCCCAGTCTTTGCCACCGGAGAATGCAACGCTGACGCCGCAGCCCGGCGATATCGTGCTGTCCTATGTGCCGCCACGCGTGTGGGGCGGCAATCCCAATGCCATCTTCGATATCGGCCTGTACTACGGGCAGGGGGCGCGGCTGCTGTTCCCGATCGGCTGGCTGGCCGGCAGCGTGGTCGCGCAAGTGCTTGCCGGAGAGCGCGATCAGTTTGCCGCCGCCTGCGGCGTCATCCGCCGCAACGGCGCCTGTGACATCACCTTCAGCCTGGTGGAGGCCTGAATGGCCGACGACAGTTTCGAACTCTTCGATCTGCGCGTCGAAGCGGTCATCCCCGAGGGCAAGCCGGTCTATTGCGGCGCCAGGGCCGGCGACTATTTCGAACTCAAGGGCGAAATGCTGTCGCTGCCGGCGGGGCAGGGTTTTTCGATTTACTCGATCTCCGCCGTGTTGCCGCTCCTGGCGGCAAAGCAGCGCCCGACGCATGCAAATGACTGGATGACCTCGGATGCCGAGATCGCCTGTCCCGATCCCAATTGCGCCAGCCGGCTGCGGATCGTCAGGCTGGCCAAGCGGCGGTTCAGCCATGCCCAAACCACGGCTGTGCCGCTGCCGAAGGAGACCGACAAAAGATGAGCGCCAGGACCGTCGAACTCAGCCCCGGCTATACGATCTCGCGCGTCATCCGCGGCGGCTGGCAGCTGGCCGGCGGCCATGGCGCTATCGACCGCAGGCAGGCCGTGACCGACCTCATCGCCACCTTCGATGCCGGCATCTGGACCTATGATTGCGCCGACATCTACACCGGCGTCGAGGAACTGATCGGCGCCGCGCGCCTGCGGCTGGCCGGCGAGCGCGGTCTCGATGTTGCGGCCAGGATGAAGGTGCACACCAAGCTGGTGCCGGACCTCGAACGACTGGCAAGCATCAGCCGCGACTACATCAGGGGCATCGTCAATCAGTCGCTTCGCAGGCTGAAGACGGAGCGGATCGATCTTGTGCAGTTTCACTGGTGGGATTATGACCAGCCTCGTTACGTCGAGGCGATGGGTTGGCTCGACGAGCTTCGGCTGGAAGGCAAGGTGCGCAATCTCGGCACCACCAATTTCGATACGCCGAGGCTAGCCGAAATCCTCTCCGCGGGCATCCCGCTGGTCAGCCAGCAACTGCAATATTCAGTGCTCGACCAGCGGCCGGCAAACAGCCTTGCGGGCCTTGCCGCTAAGAACGGTGTCCGCTTCCTCTGCTACGGCTCGGTGGCGGGCGGCTTCCTCAGCGACAAATGGCTTGGCGTGGCCGAGCCCTCCACGCCGCTCGAAAACCGCTCGCTGGTCAAATACAAGCTGATCATCGACGACTTCGGCGGCTGGGAGCTGTTCCAGTCCCTGCTCAAGGCGCTGAAAGCGGTCGGCGATCGCCACGGCGTCGACATCGCCACCATCGCCTCGGCATGGGTGCTCGAGCAGCCGCAGGTCGCGGCCGTCATTGTGGGTGCGCGCAACCAGGCACATGCGCTGGCCAATACGAAAATCATGGACGTCGCGCTCGACGCCGACGATCGCGCGCGGATTGCTGCCGCCATCGCACAAGGCACCGGCCTCGCGGGCGATGTCTACGCGCTGGAGCGCGACCGTCATGGCCGCCACGGCTCGATCATGCATTACAACCTCAATGCGGGGAAGAAATGAGCGGAGAGCCTTCCCTTTTTTCGCGTGCCAGCGCTGAAATCATCGACCTGCATCGCTTCTTCGTCGACTGGTTTGTCGCCGCGCGAGCCGACGCTGTGGAGTTCGGCCGCTTCGAGGCTGTCATGGGCGAAGGCCTCACCATGGTGGCGCCGAATGGCCAGATCCTCGATCGCGACGCGGTCGTAGATCATGTCCGGACAAGCCGCGCCACTTGCGACGACGGTTTTGCCATATCGATCGAGGACATCAGGCCGGGTTGGCAGGACGCGGACACGATCGTCATCTTCTACATCGAGGCGCAACTGCGCGCCGGCAAACACAGTCGCCGGCAGTCCAGTGCGGTCTTCACCACCAGTTCATCGGCACCAAACGGCGTCGAATGGCGGCATCTGCATGAGACCTGGCTGCAGGCGCCGGAAGGCTGAACAGGCAAAAGTTCAAACAAGAAAAGGGGAACGGCAATGAAGAAGACGATACTTCAAATCACCACAGCACTGGCTCTCGTGACGATGGCCGGCGCCGCACACGCAGCGGACTGCAAGATCACCGTCGGCCTGGTCATGGAGCTCACCGGTCCGGCCGGCGAATACGGCCAGGCCGGCGCGAAGTCCGTCGAAATGGCCTTCCGCGACATCAATGAAGCCGGTGGCGTACGCGGCTGCGATCTCGCAACCGACACGCGCGACAGCCAGAGCCAGGGCAATATCGCGGTCGATGCCGCGACCCAGCTGGTACAGGTCAAGAAGGTGCCGGTGATCATCGGCGGCATCATCTCCTCGGTGTCGATCCCGATTTTGACCTCGGTCACCGGGCCGGCCAAGATCGTGCAGGTGTCGCCGGCTTCGTCCTCGCCGACGCTGACCGCCCTTGGCCGCGACGGCAAGACCAACGGCATCTTCTTCCGCACCATCACGTCGGATGCGCTGCAAGGCGTGGCCGCCGCCAAATACGCCATCGACAAGGGCTTCAAGAAACTGTCGATCATCCATGTCAACAACGACTTCGGCGTCAACATGGTGGCCGAATTCTCGCGTGCCTACAAAGCGCTCGGCGGCACCATCGTCTCCGACACGCCCTATAATGAAAAGCAGTCGAGCTATGCTTCGGAAGTGACGGCGGCGATGGGAGGCGAGCCGGACGGACTCTACCTCGTCAGCACGCCGGTCGACGGCGCAACGGTCGCCCGCACCTGGATATCGCAGGGCGGCGTGCAGAAATTCCTGCTCAATGACGGCATGAACAGCCCGGACTTCATCGAATCCGTCGGCGCCGATTATCTGAAGGATGCCTATGGTACCTCTTCCGGCACCAGCCCGACGGCATCCACCGACTATTTCCTGAAAAACTACGAGGAGTTTTCGGGCATCGAACCGTCGAACCCGGCAGCCGACCGTTCCTATGATGCCGGCGCCATTGTCGGTCTCGCCATTGCCATTGCCGGCTCCGAGGATCCAGCCAAGATCAAGGATGCCATGTACAAGGCGGTCGATCCTGCCGGCACACCGATCTATGCCGGCAAGGACGAGTTCGCCAAGGCGCTCGGCCTGATCAAGGACGGCAAGCCGATCCGCTATGAAGGCGTCATCGGTCCGGTCAGCTTCGACAAATATGGCGACATCACCGGTCCGTTCCGGCTGTGGAAGATCGTCGACGGCAAGGTGACGACCGACGGTGAAATGACAACCGACGACGTCAACGCGCTGCAGGCGAAATTGCAGTAGGCGCCGGTACATTGTCCGGCGCGATCTCCGTTCGATCTCTGGGAGATCGACGCCGGACAAGCAGTCCAACATCGGCGCTAGTTACGCGGTCAAGCGCGAAATCAGCCGGGTCAATATAACGACAGGCGGCTGGCCGGGCATGAAGACCTGCGGATTGGAGAGGGCGCCGACGATATGACCCACATAGTCTGATTTGTCGTAGCCGATTGACGATATCGGGTAGGCGTCGAAATTGGTCAGGGACACATTGTCGAAGCCATAGAGGCGGAAGCGGCTGGGCCGGTTGTCGGGGAAATCCGCCCGGCAGACATCCAGAACACCCATGGCCATCGCGTCGGACGTACAAAAGACCGCATCGGGACAGCCGCGTCCCGTCAGGCCGGCGGCTGCCGCATAGCCCGACTCGTAGGAATAGTCTCCCTGGACCGTCTGCAGCAGTTCAATTCCATGATGCCGGAACGCTTCGAGGTAGTGGCCGATGCGCAGCTGTTCGACCCGCGAGGACGAACGGCCGGTCAGCAGGCTGGCCGTGCGCGCGCGCTTGGCCGCCGCATCCGCCACGGCCTCGGCGATGCCGACGCCTTCATCGGGAATGATTGTGGGTGACAGATCGTCATGCAGTCCGTTCAGCATGATGACCAGGTCCGAGCGAAACATGCGCCGCACCGTCGCTGCATCGGCAAAGTCGGAGAACACCACGGCGGCATCGACATGATAGGCAACGCCGTTGCGCAGAAAATCCTCGACCCCTTCCGCCGAGCCGATGCGGATGAGGATGACCTGCTTGCCAATCGACTGGATTGCGTCGAGCAGCCGGTCGAACAGGTCGAGATCTGAAAGGTCGTGAATGTGGTTGACCACGACGGCAACCAGATTGACGGTCTTGGTGGTCAGGCTTTGCGCCAGGAGATTGGGTTTGTAGCCGAGCTGCGCGGCGGCCTGCACGACACGTTCGCGTTTGTCCGCCGAGACCGGTCGCGGTCCGCTCGACAGCGCACGGCTCGCCGCGGCACGCGACACGCCTGCCAGCCGCGCGACATCGGCGATCGTTGCGACGGCGCCTCGAGTGTGCGCCGATCGGTTGCCGGTAGTGGGTGTCACCACAGCGGGTTGAGCGCCGGCGGGTTGGAGCCCGGCCCCCACCACTTCTTGTAGGTCGCCTCGTAGGTGCCCGACTGGATGAAGTCGGACACGAACATGTCGAGCCAGCGGACGAATTCGGGATCGCCCTTGGCGACCGCGATGCCGATCGGATCGTTGGAATAGAGGCCAGGCAGCGTCACCAGGCTCGGTGTCTTGGTTGCGAGGTAGTCGAGCAGTGAGGAATCCTCGATCGCCGCATCGACGCGCTTCTGTTGCAGCTGCAGAACCCCGTCGGGCGCGAACTGGTCGACATAAACGAGCTCTGCGTCCGGCACGGCTGCCTTGAGGAAGGTTTCGCCCGTGGTGCCGCGGCCGACGACAACCTTCTTGCCGGCGAGCCCCTTGAGGTCGGTTATCCCGGCATCCTTCTGGACGATGACGCGCAGCCCGGCCCGGTTGTAGGGGATGGTGAAGTTGACGGTCTTGGCCCGCTCGAGCGTTGCCGAGGTGTTTGCGACCGCGACATCGATCTGTCCCGACACCAGCATGGAAATACGCGCATCGCCCGAGACGCCGACGAACTCGACCGGCACGCCGAGCTTTTGCGCCAGCAGCGTCGCGACATCGACATCGTAGCCGACAGGGTTGTTTTGTGCATCCCGAAAGCCGATCGGCTCGCCGCCGAGCGATACGCCGATGCGAATGGTGCCGCGTGAGCGGATGTCGTCAATCATGCCGGCAAGGGCTGGAAATGCCGAACCGGCCACGATGGCCAGCGCGGCGAAGGCACGCACTACGGTTTTCATGGTTCCTCTCCTTATTTTCTAGTGACGCGTTTTGCTGCCCGCAATTCGGGTGCGGGCATGGAATCCTTCCAGAGCCAGTAGCGGACCTCGCCCTCGCATCTGAAATTCACCACCTCGTGGTTCTGCTCGGCGTCGACGGCGTGGATGACCACTCCGGCCAGGAAGCCGGTGTCGAGTTCAGCCAGTTCCTCGACCGCCAGCGCGACCGCATCCGACAGGGATCGGCCAAGCTTCATGGCCAGCACGACGGTCCGTGCGGTGGCGCAGCGCATCGTCATCTCGCCGGTATGGGTGCACGCCGCCGCGCCATAGCGGCTGTCGGCGTAAAAGCCTGCGCCGGGAATGGGAGAATCGCCGAGCCGGCCCGGATATTTCCACGCCCAGCCCGAGGTCGAACTCGCGGCATGGACGCCGCGCCGCGCATCCGCCGACAGGAAGACGGTGGTGTCGCGGACCCGCTCGGGATCGGTGATAGTACGGCTGAGCGGCGCCAGATCGATATCGGGGAATTTCGCCAGCTGTTGCGGTGTGAGTTCCTGTTGCAGCCGCTCCCACCAGACGCGCTTGCTGTCCTCGAACAAGACTTCGTCTTCGGCAAAACCGATTTCGCTGGCAAAGCGCCGCGCCCCTTCGCCGGTCAGCATCACATGCGGCAGGCGCTTCATCACCTGCTGGGCCAGGGCAGCGACCGCCAAGGTCCTTGGCACAGCGCCGACTGAACCGACCTCTCTTGTATTGCCATCCATGACGCCGGCGTCGAACTCCATCTCGCCCAGCATGTTCGGCCAGCCGCCATAGCCGACGCTGCGAACCTTGACCTCTTTCTCCACCATGCCGATGCCGGCAACCATCGCGTCCAGGCTGACGGCGCCATCGCGCAGCATTTGCACCGAGGTCTCGAATCCCGGCCATGCTTCGTTGTTGGCTAACAGCAGCATTCCTAGTCCTTGCGCATCCTGGAGAGAAACTGCGCAACCCGCGGCTGCGCCCGGCCGCCGTCCGCGGCGAAGAAACGATCCGTCGGCAGATCGACCACCAGCCTGCCCTTGTCGAGGAAGACGATGCGGTTGGAAATCTCGCGCGCGAATTCGATCTCGTGGGTGACGAACAGCATGGTCGTGCCTTGCGCGGCGAGATTAGCCAGGATGGCCAGCACCTCGGCCGTCATTTCCGGGTCGAGCGCACTGGTCACTTCATCGAGCAGCAGATAGCGCGGCTGCATGGCGAGCGCCCGGCAGATGCCGACACGCTGGCGCTGCCCGCCCGACAACTGCGCCGGGTAGGCGTTGGCCCGATCGGCAAGGCCGACGGACTCGAGCAGCTTGCGCGCCAGCGCCTCGGCCTCAGGGCGCGGCATCTTCAGCACCTCGATCGGGGCGAGCGTAATGTTCTGAAGCGCGCTCATATGCGGATAGAGGTTGAACAGCTGGAAAACGGTGCCTGAGCGCTTGCGCGCCTCGGCCAGCTCCTTCGGCTTGCTGACATCGAAATCGTCGACCGTGATGCGGCCCGACTTCAGCTTTTCGAGGCCGTTGATGCAACGGATCAATGTCGACTTGCCGGACCCTGACGACCCGAGGATCGAGACCACTTCGCCGGGCGCGATCGTCAGGTCGACGCCGTCCAGCACAGTGACCTCGCCGAACGCTTTGTGCACGTTTTCGATCTTGAGCATGTTAAAGCCCCCGCCAGGCGCTGTGCGCCCGCAGGCGGTTTTCAAGACGCTCGCCAAGCAGGGCGACCAGCTTTGCCGCGCCATAGTAGAGCAGTCCGACGACGGTCCAGACCACGAACGGCTTCAAGGTCCGCATGTTGAGGATGTGGCCGATCTTGGTCAGGTCGACGACGCCGATGACAGAAATCAGCGACGTCACCTGAAGCTGGTTGACCAGCAGCGCGACGAGCGGGCCGACCGCGAAGGCGGCAGCCTGGGGCGAAACGATATGGCGCAGGACCTGCCACCGGGTCAGGCCGAAGACACGCGCGGCCTCGACCTGCTCGCGTTCGATCGACTCGACCGCCGAGACCGCGATGACATAGACGAATGCCGCGGTGTTCGCCGACAGAGTGATGGTCGCTGCGGTGACCGGCGTCACCCTTATATGCAGCAGCGCCGGCAGGCCGAAGAACACCAGGAACAGCTGCACCAGCACCGGCGAGTTCTTCAACAGCTCCGACAGGAAGGTGACGATCTGGGCCAGAACCGGCACACGGTAGAACCGCACCAGCGCCCAGCTCAGGCCAATCAGCAGTCCGATCAGCGACGTGATGAGAAACAGCGCGACGTTGGTGCCGAGACCTTGCGCCAGCAGGATCAGGTCGTAGGAGGTGAAGTCGCTGAACCGCATCAGTCGACCGCCTCCATCATGTCCCGATTGAGATGGCGGTGGAGCAGGGTGACGCCCAGCGAGACCAGATAGGTCAGGGCCGCATAGGCACAGAGCAGCACCATATAGACCTCGAAGGGCCGATAGGTCTGCGAGACCACGATCTGGGCTGAGCCGGTGAGCTCGTTGAGCGTGATGGTCGAGAGGATCGAGGACGTAAGGATCATGTTGATGAGCACGGATCCGAGCGGTCGCACGGAGGTGCGCAGCGCAATCGGCAGCACGATGCGGGTGAAGATCTTGCGCCTGGACAGGCCGCTCACTTCAGCGGCGTCGATGATGCCCTGGTCGATGGCGAGGATGCCGGCGCGAATGATGTCGGAGGCATAGGCGCCGCCGGCAATCGAAAGCGCCACGACGCCGGTGGTGAAGGCATCGATGTAAATGCCGAGCTCGGGCAGGCCGTAATAGAAGAAGAACAGCTGGACGATGAACGGCACATTGCGGAAGAGATCGACATAGACGAAGGCGATCCGTCGAAGCAGTGCCGAGGCGGAGGTGCGTGCGATCGCCACCAACGCGCCCATGAAGACGCTTCCTACCAGCGACAGCGCGCAAGCCGCGGCCGTGAGTTCGGCGCCGCGCGCCAGAAAACCCAGATGCGGGAGCAGAGTGGACAGATCGAAATGCACCGGCGGTCCCCAGTGAAACCGGTTTCACTCTTTTGGCTTTCGCCTCGTCTGTCAAGATGCAGGGTCTGGTTGCCGGCCTGTGGATTGCATTCGTTGCGATGATTCCGGTTCGCCTCATGCGCGCTATGTCTCAAGCGCCGACAATTCGCCGCCGGCTTTCAACTCGACGACGCCGCCTATGCCAGCCGCGCGTCGCGGCGATGGCGGCTGGGGCGGCGCCCTCGGTTTTGCCGATCCCGGCGCCGGTGTCGGATTCGGCTACGTCACCAACCGGGTTTCGACGACTCCACGCCGCAAGGTGTTGATGATGCCGTTTACGACGAGCTCTGACGTAGGGGCGTTATGTGCGGATATTCGGGTTCCACATGGCGTCCGGCACGATCACCAGCTTGCCGACGAAGTCCTTGGCAATAAAGTCTGCCTGCGCCTTGTGAAAATCGGAGAGCCTGTAGACGCCGCCGACCAGCGGCCGGATTTTCTTCGCTTCGATGTATCCAATGATGCGGCGGAAGTCGGCGCGCGTGCCCTGGCTCGATCCGTGCAGTTGCAGCTGCTTGAGATACATGGTCCTGAGATCGAGCTGCACGACCGGGCCGGCGATGGCGCCGGCGGTGGTGTACCGGCCTTCAGGTCGCAGGATGCGCAGCAGGTCGTTGAAGATCGCGCCGCCGACGAGATCGGCGACCACATCGATCGGCTGGTCGCCAGTGGCTTCATTCACGGCGGCGGGAAGATCGGCAACCCCACGGGTAATGACCGCTTCGGCGCCGATGTCGCGCACCGCCTGCTCCTTGCCCTTGCCGACGACCGCATAGGGAATGGCGCCGCGCGCCCGCGCCAGCTGCACGATGCCGGAACCGACGCCGCCCGAGGCGCCGGTGACCAGCACGCGTTCGCCGGCTTTCAGCCCGGCGCGCTCCAGCATCTGTTCGCCGGTGAGGTAGGCGCAGCAGAAGGTGGCGAGTTCGACGTCGCTCATGTCAGTATCGACGAAATGCGCATTCTCGCCCGGCACCGTCTGGTACTCGGCGTACCCGCCGTCGCGACCGTGGCCCATATAGTCAATGTCGGCGAGGGAATCGTCGTCGCGGTTGTAGATCGAAAAATCGACCATTACCCGTTCGCCGATACGGCCCGGGGAAACGCCTTCGCCGACGGCAGCGATGGTGCCGACCGTGTCGGTGCCCTGGATGCGCGGGAAGGTAAGCGTGTTGCCTTGCCGCCGCCACGTCGACACGGCGGCAGCGTCCTCCTCCGTGCCATAGGCGCCCTGGCGTACCCAGACATCGGTGTTGTTCATACCGCAAGCGCTGACCTTAACCAGCACCTCGCCGGCGGCAGGCACAGGCACTTTCACATCGCTGCGATAGACGAGCTTTTCCGGTCCGCCATGCCCGGTGAGCAGCACGGCGGCCATGGTGGCGGGGAGGGTCTTGGTCATGGCATTCATGGGTCGATCTCAGAGATTGGAAAACACGCTGTTGACGGCATCGGCGGTTTTCGAAACGACGATGTCGGCTTCCTCACGCGTCAGGCAGAGCGGCGGCGCGAAGCCTAGTATGTCGCCCTGCGGCATGGCGCGGCCGATGACGCCGCTGGCGGCAAGTGCTGTCGCCACTTGCGGCCCGATCTTGAGCGAGGCGTCGAAGAACACCCGGTCGTCCTTGTCGGCGACAAATTCGACCGCCGCCAGCATGCCATCGCCGCGCACGTCGCCGACGTGTCTGTGCCCGCCGACAGCCTTGGTCAGTTCGGCGCGGAAATAAGCGCCGGTCTCACCGGCGTTCGTCACCAGGTCCAGTTCGTCGATCAGTTCGAGATTGGCGACACCTGCGGCGACGCAGATCGGATGCGCGGCATAGGTCCAGCCATGGCCGAGCGAACCGAGCTTGTCGGAGCCCTGCACCAGCACCTGCCACATCTTGTCGGCAACGATGACGCCCGACAGCGGCGCGTAGGCCGAGGTCAGCCCCTTGGCGATGGTGATGAGGTCTGGCTTGATGCCGTAATGGTCGGAGCCGAACATGGTGCCCAGACGGCCGAAGCCCGTCACCACCTCGTCGGCGACCAGCAGCACGTCATACTTCTTCAGCACCGCCTGGATCTTCTCCCAGTAGCCGGCCGGCGGCGGCACGATGCCGCCAGTACCGAGGATCGGCTCGCCGATGAAGGCGGCGACGGTTTCGGGACCTTCGGCCAGGATCATCTCTTCCAGTCTGTCGGCGCAATGCTGCGAGAACTGCTCCTCGCTCATCGAGCGGTCGGCGCGGCGGAAATAGTAGGGCGCTTCGGTGTGCAGGACCGGCGCGCGCGGCAGGTCGAAGGCGTTGTGGAACAGGTCGAGCCCGGTCAGTGATCCCGTCATCACGCCCGAACCGTGATAGCCGCGCCAGCGCGAGATGATCTTCTTCTTCTCCGGCCGCCCAAGCACGTTGTTGTAGTACCAGATCAGCTTGATGTTGGTCTCGTTGGCATCCGAACCCGAGAGCCCGAAATAGACCCTGCTCATGCCCTTCGGCGCGCGGTCGATGATCATCTTGGCCAGCGTGATCGAGGCCTCGGTGCCGTGGCCGACATAGGCATGATAGTAGGCGAGGTTCTTCGCCTGGGTGGCGATGGCATCCGCGATCTTTTGGCGGCCATAGCCGACATTGACGCAATAGAGTCCGGCGAAGGCGTCGATGCTCTTCCTGCCATTGTTGTCCCAGACGGTGACGCCCTCGCCGCCGGCCATGATGCGGGTCGGCGATTCACCCCGCGCATGCGTGCCCATATGGGTCGAAGGATGGAAGAAATGGTCGCGATCCCAGGCGTTGAGTTCGTTGGACTGGTCGAGCATTTTTTGACTCCTTGAGAGATGGCCGGACGGACTATGCGACGTCCAGACAGAGGTACTTCAGATCGGTGAAAGCTTCGAGCCCATGGCGCGAGCCTTCGCGGCCGATGCCGGATTGCTTGACGCCGCCGAAGGGGATCGGCGCTCCGGTTATCTTGACGCGGTTGATGGCGACCATGCCGTAGTCGAGCGCGCGGCCCATACGCTGCTGGCAGGCGCCGTTCTCGGTGACGACATAGGCGACGAGGCCGTATTCTGTGGCGTTGGCACGGGCGATCACCTCGTCCTCACTGTCGAACGGCGTGACGGCGGCGACCGGCCCAAAGGTCTCCTCGCGCATGATCAGCGCTTCGTCGCTGACATCGGCCAGCAACGTCGGCTGGTAGAACAGCGGCCCGGCCTGATGCCGCTTGCCGCCGGTGAGGCAGCGCGCGCCATGGGCGACGGCATCGGCGACCTGTTCCTCGACCTTGGTCACGGCGCGCTCATGCATCAGCGGTCCGATATCGATCTTGTCGACAAGCCCATTGCCGGTCCGCAGCGCCTCGATGCGCTCGGCAAAGGCGGCGCAGAAGCGATCGTAGATCGGGCGCTGGACATAGATGCGGTTGGCGGCAAGGCAGTCCTGGCCTGACGTTGCAAACTTGGCATCGATGGCAATGCTCACTGCGTTGTCGACATCGGCGTCGGCAAAGACGATCAGCGGCGCATGGCCGCCAAGCTCCATCACCAGCCGCTTCATCGTCGGAGCACACTGTGCGGCGATCAACCGGCCGATCTCCGTCGAGCCGGTAAAACTCATGGCGCGGACGCGCGGGTCTTCGCACATGCGCCCGACGATCGTCGCTGCCTTGCCGGTGATGACGTTGAAGACACCGGCGGGCAGGCCGGCGCGCTCGCCGAGTTCAGCCAGCGCCAGCGCCGACAGCGGCGTCTCCGAGGACGGGTGTGCGACGATGGTGCAGCCGGCGGCGAGTGCGGCGGCCGCCTTGCGGGTCAGCATCGCCGCCGGAAAATTCCAGGGCGTGACGACGCCGACAACGCCGAGCGGCTCGCGCCTCACCATCATCTCGGCATTCGGCAGATGGCTGGTGACGCTCTCGGCGTTGAGGCGCTTTGCCTCTTCGGCATACCATTCGACGAAAGAGGCGGCATAGTCGATTTCGCCGAGCGATTCCTGCAGCGGCTTGCCTTGTTCCAAAGTCATCAGCAGGGCAAGGTCGTCTTTCGCCGCGATGATCAGCTCGAACCATTTTCGCAGAATTCTCGACCGCTCCTGCGGCAGCAGTGACCGCCAAGCCGGGAAGGCACGCGCGGCGGCACCGATTGCCCTTGTCGTTTGCTGCGCATCGAGCGCGGCGACAAACGCGACCGTCGCGCCTGTGGCCGGATCGGTGACTTCAAAGCTTTCGGCCGCTTCGCTCGCGGTCCAATGCCCATCGACATAGGCAAGCTCGCGCAGCAGCCGGCGGTCGGAGAGGCGGTCGAGCGCCTCATGGCGATGCGAGCGGGCAAAATGCGCGGACATGGTCGAGGCCTCCCGGTTCGGACGATGCGGGAAGACTATCCGTCACATGCAGACAGAGAGACTGTTTCGACGCCCTGAAGGAGAGAGACTCTCTCTATTGTGCCGTCCCGACAGACATTCTCTCCGGGCTTATGCCGACGCCGGCAGCAGGTCGGCTATCGGCAGCACGATTTCGTCCTTCACCGTCTTGGTGACGATGTAGGTGAAGTAGCGGTCGATGCCGATCTCGCGCTCCAGCAGGTCGTCGACCAGCCGCTGATAGGCGTCGATGTCGCGCGTCATCACCTTGACCACATAGTCGACGCCGCCGCCCACCGACCAGCAGGCGACGATTTCGGGGATGTCGCGGATGACGCGTTCGAAGCGGTCGAAATCGGCCTGGCGATGGCTGGCCAGCGTCACCTCCATCAACACGGTGGCGACCGGCGCCACCACGCGCATGGCGATCCTGGCGTGGTAGCCCGAGACGATGCCTGCCTTCTCCAGCTTGCGCAGCCGCATCCAGCACGGCGTCGGCGACAGCCCGACCTGTTCGGCCAGCGCCAGCTTGGTGATGCGCCCGTCGCGCTGGATGGCGTCGAGTATCCTGAGGTCGACCGCGTCGAGTTTCGATGTCATCGGCGTCCGCTTTTTGTCGGCATCACCATGACGGCGCATTATTTCGATTGTCAATTGCACTGATTTCGATCTCTATTAAGTCATGACATCATGGCAACCCGACCCTGCGCTCATCCGCCGGCCAGCCTATCAAACGCTGGCCGACCAGTTCGCCCGCGCCATTCATGACGGGCGGCTGGCCAACGGCGCGCGGCTTCCAACGCATCGAAGGCTGGCAGACGATTTAAAACTGTCGGTGCAGACGGTCAGCCGCGCCTACGAAGAACTGATCCGGCGCGGCCTGATTTCGGGCGAGATCGGCCGTGGCAGCTTTGTCCAGACGCAGCGCCGCGACCCGGAGCCGCCCTATCTGCCGGAGCGCCTCGGCGAGGTCATCGATCTGTCAATCCTGAAGCCGGTCTGCGAGCCGATGCATTTGGAGCGGCTGAAGCAGGCGCTGGGCTGGCTGGCCGAAAACCTGCCATCCAGTTCGGCGTTGTCGTTCCGGCCCAACATGGTGTTCCCGCGTCACCGCGCGGTGGCTGTCGAATGGCTGAAACTGTGTGGGCTCGACACCTCCGCACAGAATATCAGCCTGACCAATGGCGCGACCGCCGGGATGACCGTGGCGCTGATGAGCGTTGCGCCGCCGGGATCGACTGTCGCCACCGAGGCCATCGGCCACCACACGCTGGTGCCGCTGGCGCGCTATCTCGGCTTCAACCTGGAAGGCCTGCCGATCGACGGCAATGGCCTGATCCCGGAGGCGTTGGACGAGGTCTGCCGGCTCACCGACATTCGCGCGGTATTCGTGCAACCGTCGGTGATCAACCCGACGGCGACGCTGATGGACGCTCGGCGGCGCGAAGAGATCGCCGCGGTCGCGCGCAAGCACGACATCGCCATCATCGAGAACGATGTGCTGGGTCCGCTGATCGAGGACCGGCCGCCGCCGGTCGCCGCCTTTGCGCCGGAGCGCACGCTCTACGTCACTTCCTTCACCAAGATCACCGTACCTGGCCTGCGCATCGGCTATCTCGCGGCGCCCGACCGCTATGTCGCCGCCGTTGCCAACCGGCATCTGGTGTCGAACTGGATGGCGACGCCGCTGGTGGCCGAGATCGCCACCAAATGGGTGACCGACGGCACGGCGATGGAACTCGTTCGCTGGCAGCGCGCGGCATTGCGCCGCCGCCAGGACATCGCAGCCGAGGTGCTGGGCGGGGTTGGTTATCGCGCCAGGCGCGACGGGCTGCATGTCTGGTTGCAACTGCCCGCGGACCGTGCCGAGGAAAGCTTCGTCGCCCAGGCCCGCCTGCAAGGCGTGGCGATCGCGCCCGGCACCTCCTTCCGCATCTCGGATGCGCCCTGGCATCCGGCGGTGCGCATCTCGCTCGGCTCGACCACCGAGGGGGAACTGCGCGCCGGCCTCGGCGTTGTCACCAAGTTGCTGCTTGGCGATCCGGAGCATCTGCTGCTCGCAATCTAAGCGGGAATTGCTCTGGAATCATGCAGTGCCGGAAATATTGTCATGATTTTATTTTCCCAATTGACATGATTTGGCGCGTTCCGCATCGTTAAGGGCACAGGCTTCTCCAGCAGGGGAAATTCATTTGTCCTCACCCATCATCAAGGTCGACGCCATTTCGAAGAGCTTCGGCTCGTTCAAGGTACTGGACGGCCTGTCGATGCAGGTCATGCCCGGCGAGAAGCTGGCGCTGATCGGCCCGTCCGGCTCGGGCAAGACGACGATCCTGCGAATCCTGATGACGCTGGAGAAGATCGACGGCGGCCATATCCAGATCGATGGCGAGCAGCTCTATCACATGGAGCGCAACGGCCAGCTGCTGCCCGCCGACGAGCGGCACCTGACCAAGATGCGGCAGAAGATCGGCATGGTCTTCCAGCTGTTCAATCTGTTTCCGCACAAATGCGTCATGGATAACGTCACGCTGGCGCCGATGCTGACCAAGGGCACGCCTCGCGCCGCCGCTGAAAAGCGGGCCATGGAACTGCTCGACATGGTCGGCATGGCCGACAAGGCGAAGTCGATGCCGGCGCAGCTGTCCGGCGGCCAGAAGCAGCGCGTGGCGATTGCCCGTGCGCTGGCATTGTCGCCGAAGATCATGCTGTTCGACGAGGTGACGTCGGCCCTCGATCCGGAGCTGGTCGAGGAGGTGATGAATGTCATGCGCAAGCTCGCCGCAGAGACCGACATGACCATGCTGCTGGTCACCCACGAGATGGGCTTTGCCCACGACTTCGCCGACCGCGTGCTGTTCTTCGACCGCGGCAAGATCGTCGAAGAGGGCAAACCAGACGAGATTTTCCGCCATCCAAAGCAGGAGCGCACGCAAGGCTTCCTGAAGAAGATCATCGCAGCCGGACATCGTGTCTGACCGCTTTGCGGGGCGGAAGACCGCCCCAGACAAAACCAAGAAGACAACAAGGAGTTGGGAACAATGAAGAAACTTGGCATTCTGGCCGGCGTCGCCGGTCTCGCACTGACGGCGGTGCTCGCCGCGTCGAGCACCGGTTCGGCCGATGACAGCAAGCTCGAGCAATTGAAGGCGCAGGGCTTTGCCCGCGTCGCGATCGCCAACGAGCCGCCCTATACGGCGGTCGCCGCCGACGGCAAAGTTTCGGGTGCGGCGCCCGACGTGGCGCGCGAGGTCTTCAAGCGTCTCGGTGTTGCCGACATCGTCGCTTCGATCTCCGAATATGGCGCGATGATCCCCGGCCTGCAGGCCGGCCGCTTCGACGTCGTCACCGCCGGCCTGTTCATGAAGCCGGAGCGTTGCGCGGCGGTCGTCTATTCCGAGCCGGTGCTGTGCGACGCCGAGGCGATGCTGGTGAAGAAGGGCAATCCGAAGGGCTTCAAGAGCTACGAGGACGTCGCCAAGGACACGTCAGCCACCATCGGCGCGCCCGGTGGCGGCACCGAGGAGAAGCTGGCGCTCAACGCCGGCGTGCCGCGCGAGCGCGTCATCGTCGTGCCGGACGGCCAGAGCGGCCTGAAGATGCTGCAGGACGGCCGCATCGACGCCTATTCGCTGCCCGTCCTGTCGATCAACGACCTCGTCAAGAAAGCCAACGATCCGAACCTCGAAGTCATCGCCCCGGTGGTCGGCGCGCCGGTCTATTGCGACGGCGCCGCCTTCAAGAAAGGCGATGAGGCCCTGCGCGACGCCTTCGATGTCGAGCTCGCCAAGCTGAAGAAATCCGGCGAGTTCGCCAAGATCATCGAGCCCTACGGCTTCTCGGCCGCAGCCGCGATGTCGACCACGCGGGACAAGCTCTGCGCGGCGAAATAGCGCCGTTTTGCCTTCTCCCTGTTCACGGGGAGAAGGTGGCCCGAAGGGCCGGATGAGGGGCGGCGCCAGGTTCTGAGAATTTAGCGCTGCCCCTCATCTGCCTGCCCGTCCTCCGCAGCAGCTGCGCTGCAGCTTCGGAGGGTGGACTGGCATCTTCTCTCCGTGAACGGGGAGAAGGAAGCTAACCGCCAACGTTGGAACCCGAATGACCCAGTGGTCCGGCTACCTCGGCCTGATATTGCAGGGAGCGCTTGTCACCATCGAGCTGACGCTGATGGGGTCGGTGCTCGCCCTGATCATGGCCTTCCTCGCCGGCATGGGCCGCGTGTCGCGCTTCTTTGCTCTGCGCTGGCTGGCAACCGTCTATATAGAATTCTTCCGCGGCACCTCGATCTTCGTGCAGCTGTTCTTTGCCTATTTCGTGTTGCCGTTGATCGGCCTCGAACTGACCCCGCTGCAGGCGGGTGTGCTGGCGCTGGGCCTCAATGTCGGCGCCTATGCGGCCGAGGTGGTACGCGGCGCCATCCAGTCGGTCGGCCGCGAACAATATGAGGCCTGCATCGCGCTCAACCTCGGCCGCTGGCAAGGCATGCGCCATGTCATCCTGCCGCAGGCGCTGCTGATCATGCTGCCGACCTTCGGCAACAACGCCATCGAGCTGCTCAAGGCGACCTCCGTCGTGTCGCTGATCTCGCTCGCCGATCTCACCTTTCAGGCGCAGGTCGTGCGCTCGCAGACCGGTAACACGCTGGCGCCGTTCACCACCATCCTGATCATCTATTTCGCCCTGGCGCTGATCATCTCCTGGGGCGTGCGTTCTCTGGAACGCCGCATGGCGCGCGGCCTCGACGGGGTGCGCGTCTGATGGCCGGAGCTTCCTGATGGATTGGGACTGGAACTTCGTCTGGGAGATCCTGCCGACGCTGATCCAGGGCGTGAAGATCACCATCCTGGCAACGCTGCTCGGCTCCGTGCTGGCCGCGATTGTGGGTCTAGGCATCGCGCTGGCGCGACGCTCGCCCAACAAGGTCCTGTCACGCAGCATCGGCTGGGCGGCCGAATTCATCCGCGGCACGCCACTTCTGGTGCAACTTTATTTCATCTTCTATGTCCTGCCGGATTTCGGCATCCTTTTGCCGCCCTTGGTCGCCGGCGTCATCGGGCTCGGCCTGCACTACGGCACCTACACGGCGGAAGTCTATCGCGCCGGCATCGACAACGTGCCGCGCGGCCAGTGGGAGGCGGCCAAGGCCTGCAATCTGAGCGCCACGCAGACCTGGACCAACATCATCATTCCGCAAGCGATCCCACCGATGATCCCGGCTCTGGCCAACTATTTCATCGCCATGTTCAAGGAGACGCCGCTCCTATCGGCGATCACCGTGCTGGAGCTGATGAACCAGGCCAAGAGCGTCGCCAACACCTACTACCGCTACATCGAACCGATCACGCTGGTCGGCGCTTTCTTCCTCGTCATCAGCCTCTTCTCGGTCGTGCTGCTGCGCTGGCTGGAACATCGCTACGGCACGATCGAAAGGTAGTCCTGTGATGAAACCGCTGCCCGAGATCAGGCTGATGCCGACAAGGCCGGCGCTCGACGCGCGTCCGCTGGAAAAGCGCGTCGGCCTGATCATCCTTGCCACCGACCACACCAGCGAACCGGATTTCCGCCGCATGGTGGCGAGCGAGCGCATCGGCGTCTATGTCGCGCGCATTCCCTACAAGAATCCGACGACGCCGGAAAACCTTCGCAAGATGCAGCCGGAGCTGGCGGCGGGCGCCGCGCTGATCCTGCCCGACGAAAACCTCGACGCGATCTGCTACTCCTGCACCTCGGCCTCGGTGGTGATTGGCGACGCCGAGATCGAGGCCGCGATCCAGTCTGCCAAGCCGGGTTTTCCCGTGGTCACGCCGCCGATGGCCGGCGTGCGCGGGCTGCAGGCGCTGGGCGCGAAAAAGATCAGCATCCTCACCCCTTACACCGTCGAAACCTCCAGGCCGATGGCGACGTATTTCGCCGAGCGCGGCTTCGAGATCGTCAGCTTCACCTGTCTCGGCTTCGAGGACGATCGCGAGATGGCGCGCATTGCGCCGGCAGCGATTGTCGATCTCGCACGAGAGGCGACACACGCTGAGGCCGACGCACTGTTCGTGTCCTGCACCGCATTGCGCGGAGCGCTCGCGGTTCCCGGCATGGAACAGGCGATCGCTCGCCCGGTCGTCACCAGCAACCAGGCGAGCGCCTGGAACTGTTTGCGGTTGTGTGGCGACGGGACGTCGCATCCCGAATTTGGCCGTCTGATGACGCTGCCTTTGCCGCGCGATTGACGATCATGACGACAGTCACCCTTAACGATATTCGTGCCGCCCGGGAGCGAATTGCCGGCAAAATCGAACGCACGCCGACAGGGTTATCTCACAGCCTTTCCGAACGACTGGGCATCCCCGTCCACCTCAAGCTTGAACACCGCCAGACCACCGGCAGCTTCAAGCTGCGCGGCGCCTCGAATGCCGTTGCTTCGCTGAGCGCCGAGGAGAAGGCGCGCGGCGTGGTCGCGGCGTCGACCGGCAATCATGGCCGTGCGCTGGCCCATGCCGCGAAGCTCGAAGGCATGCGTGCGGTGATCTGCATGTCGCGACTGGTGCCGGGCAACAAGCTCGACGAAATCCGTCGGCTTGGCGCGGATGTCCGCATCATCGGCAACAGTCAGGACGAGGCGCAGCAGGAGGTCGAACGGCTGGTGGCGCAGGAGGGACTGGTGATGCTGCCGCCCTTCGACCACCCGGCCATCATCGCTGGGCAGGGCACGCTTGGACTGGAGATGATCAAGCAGGTCCCGGATGCCGCTCTCGTCCTCGTCCAGCTTTCCGGTGGCGGCTTGGCCTCGGGCATCGCCGCAGCTATCAAAGGCACTAGCCCCAGGACAAAAGTGATCGGCGTTTCGATGGAACGTGGCGCTGCGATGAAGGCCAGCCTCGACGCCGGCCGGCCGGTCGAGGTTGAAGAACTGCCGACACTGGCGGATTCGCTCGGCGGCGGCATCGGTCTCGACAACCGGCTGACCTTCGTCATGTGCCGCGATCTGCTCGACGACGTCATCCTGCTCACCGAGGACGAGATCGCCGCCGGCATCCGACATGCCTATGAACAAGAGCGCGAGATCGTCGAAGGCGCCGGTGCGGTCGGCATCGCTGCGCTACTCGCCCGCAAGGTCAGGGCGACCGGGCCGGTGGTCGTTCTTCTCTCGGGCCGCAATATCGACATGAACACGCATCGCAAGATCGTCTGCGGTGACGCAATCGCGGAGCGCGCGGCATGAAAACTCTCCCACGCCGAATTCCCGCCCACCCCCCTCTGTCCTGCCGGACATCTCCCCCGCAAGGGGGGAGATCGGCAGCTTCGATGCGGTCGCTATTCTTGCTGCGCTGGAGATTGGCGAAGGCAGGAGTGCAGTCCAATCTCCCCCCTTGCGGGGGAGATGGCCGGCAGGCCAGAGGGGGGTGTGACGGAACACTATCCTTCGTGGTGCGCGCTAGTACGGAGCGCGACACATGAGTCCGATGACCATCCTCACCGAGAAGGAACTGCGCACAATCGTGCCGCTCGATCTCGACGCGGTCGCCTGCGTCGAAAACGCTTTCCGCGCGCTCGCCACATTGCCGGTGGCGATGCCGCCGATTCTGCGGTTGGACATTCACGAGCAGCGCGGCGAGGTGGATGTGAAGTCCGCCTATGTGCCAGGAATAGACGGTTTCGCCGTTAAGATAAGCTCCGGCTTCTTCGACAATCCGAAGCTCGGTCTGCCCAGCGGGGGCGGCATGATGGTGTTGCTCTCGGCAAGAACCGGTGTGGTCGAGGCGCTGCTGCTCGACAATGGCTATCTCACAGATGTCCGCACCGCTGCTGCCGGCGCCGTCGCGGCGAAGCATCTGTCGCGGCCGGATTCGTCCGTCGCCGCAATCTTCGGCGCCGGCGTGCAAGCCGGGCTGCAACTCGAAGCGCTCATGTTGGTGCGGCCGATCGCCGAGGCACGTATCTGGGCGCGCGATGCGGTCAAGGCGGAGACGGCCGCAGGCGCGCTGCGCGAAAAGCTCGGCATTCTCGTGCGCGCCGAGCCGGATGCAGCCAAAGCAACCATCGGCGCCGACATCATCGTCACCACCACGCCGTCGACCGAGCCGCTGATCAAGGCCGGCTTTGTCGTTGCCGGGCAGCACATCACCGCCATGGGCTCGGATGCCGAACACAAGAACGAGATCGCGCCGGCGATCCTGCGCATGGCCGATCTCTATGTCGCCGACAGCGCCAAGCAGACACGGCGTCTGGGAGAACTGCATCACGCCATCGCATCGGGCGTGATGGGAGCCGATGCCGCGGTCACCGAACTCGGCCAGATCATCGCCGGCGAACGGCACGGAAGGCGCTCACCCAGCGACATCACCATCGCCGACCTCACCGGCACCGGCGTGCAGGATACGGCGATCGCCACGCTCGCTCGCAACCGGGCGCGGGCGGCCAATGCCGGAACCATTTTTGAAAGCTGATGCTGGCCAAAGCGTGATCCGGAAGTGGAACCCGGTTTTTCCCAGAGATCACGTTCAAACAAGAACGACGAGCCTGTTTCCAACAAAGTTGAAACAGGCTCCAGGCCCAACAAACGAGGACCAAGAACAATGCAGCCGAACCTAAAATTCTCGCGTGGCGAATTTGCGGATCGCCTCGCCAAGACGCGAAAAGCCATGGAGGGGAAAGGCGTCGATCTGCTTGTTATCAGCGACCCATCCAACATGGCCTGGCTGACCGGCTATGATGGCTGGTCGTTCTATGTGCATCAGGCGGTGATCGTGCCACCATCGGGCGAGCCGGTCTGGTACGGTCGCGGCCAGGATGCCAATGGCGCCAAGCGCACCGCCTATCTCGCGCATGACAACATCGTCGGCTATGCCGACCACTACGTGCAGTCGACCGAGCGCCACCCGATGGATTTTTTGGCCAGAGTGCTCAGTGATCGCGGCTGGGGCAAGCTGACCATCGGCGTCGAGATGGACAATTACTGGTTCTCGGCTGCCGCCTTCGCCGCGTTGCAGAAGCACCTGCCCAACGCCCGCTTCGTCGACGCGACAGCGCTGGTCAATTGGCAGCGCGCGGTGAAGAGCCCGACTGAAATCGACTATATGCGCAAGGCGGCCCGCATCGTTGAAGCCATGCACCAGCGCATCGTCGACAAGATCCAGGTCGGCATGCGCAAATGCGATCTGGTCGCCGAGATCTACGATGCCGGCACGCGCGGCGTCGACGGCATCGGCGGCGACTATCCGGCGATCGTGCCGCTGCTACCGTCGGGCGCCGACGCCTCGGCGCCGCATCTCACCTGGGACGACCAGCCGATGAAGTCGGGCGAGGGCACCTTCTTCGAGATCGCCGGCTGCTACAACCGCTACCATTGCCCGCTGTCGCGCACCGTCTTTCTCGGCAAGCCGACGCAGGAATTCCTAGATGCCGAGAAGGCGACGCTGGAAGGCATGGAGGCGGGGCTTGCGGCGGCAAAGCCCGGCAATGCCTGTGAGGACATCGCCAACGCTTTTTTCGCCGTGTTGAAGAAATACGGCATCGTCAAGGACAACCGCACAGGCTACTCGATCGGCCTGTCCTATCCGCCGGATTGGGGCGAGCGCACCATGAGCCTGCGCCCCGGCGACCGCACCGAACTCAAGCCCGGCATGACCTTCCATTTCATGACCGGCCTGTGGCTGGAGACGATGGGACTGGAAATCACCGAATCCATCCTGATCACCGAAACCGGTGTAGAGTGCCTCGCCAATGTACCGCGCAAACTGGTGGTGAAGAATTGAGCCCGATGCCTAGCCTTCGCCCATCCCCGATCGCCCCGACCGTCGATTTCGACAAGGACGGCGTGCAACATGGTTTCCTGCGCCTGCCCTACAGCCGCGACGACTCGGCGTGGGGCTCGGTGATGATCCCGATCTGCGTCATCCGCAACGGCAAGGGGCCGACTGCCCTGCTCACCGGCGGCAATCATGGCGACGAGTATGAGGGGCCGCTGGCGCTCTACGATCTCGCCCGCACGCTCGATCCCAAACAGGTCAGCGGCACGGTGATCATCGTGCCGGCGATGAACTATCCGGCCTTTCGCGCCGGCACCCGGACATCGCCGATCGACAAGGGCAATATGAACCGCAGCTTTCCCGGCCGTCCCGACGGCACGGTGACGGAAAAGATCGCCGACTATTTCCAGCGCGAATTGCTGCCCCGCGCCGACCTCGTCTTCGACTTCCACTCCGGTGGCAAGACACTGGATTTCGTGCCCTTCTGTGCCGCCCACACGGTGCCCGACAAGGCGCTGGAGCAGAAAGCCTTCGACGCGGTCGCCGCGTTCTCGGCCCCGTTCTCGATGCGCATGATCGAGATCGACTCCGTCGGCATGTATGACACGGCGGCCGAGGAAATGGGCAAGGTCTTCGTCAGCACCGAGCTTGGCGGGGGCGGCACCTCGCGTGCCCAGACCGTGCGGATCGCGCGGCGCGGCATCAGCAATGTGCTGCGCTATGCCGGCATTGTTGATGGTGCGGTCGAGAAGGGCAGAACTCAGTGGCTCGACATGCCGTCAGGCGATTGTTTCTCCTTCGCCGAGGACGACGGCATGATCGAGACCATGGTCGATCTCGGCGAGCCTGTGAAAGAAGGCTCGGTGCTGGCGCGCATCCATTCCACCGGCCGCACCGGCATCGCTCCGCAGGAGATCAAGGCAAAAATGTCCGGCATTCTGGCGGCGCGGCATTTCCCCGGCCTGGTCAAAGCCGGTGACTGCGCCGCCGTCCTGGCCGTTGTGGTTTCATCGTGATTTCGCAGAGTACGCCGCGCGAATATCAGTCGGTCTGGATCCAGACCGACTTGGTCTCCAGATACTCGTGCAGATGCTCGATGCCGCCCTCGCGGCCATAACCCGACATCTTCATGCCGCCGAACGGCACCGCCGGGTCGATGGCATGGTACATGTTGACCCAGACCGAGCCGGCCTTGACGCGGCGCGCAAGCTTGTGCGCGGTGCCCAGATGTGTCGTGAAGATGCCGGCGGCCAGGCCATAGGGCGTCGCATTGGCACGCGCCACCGCTTCGTCGAGCGTGTCGAAGGGCATCGCCGAAATGACCGGGCCGAAAATCTCCTCGCGCGCGATGGTCATCTGGTCCGACACGGCGCCGAAGACCGTCGGCGCAATGAAGTTGCCGCCATCGTAGAGCTCGCCGGTCAGCCGCGAGCCACCGGCGACCAGTTCGGCGCCTTCGTCGCTGCCGGCCCTGATATAGCCCTCCACCTTGGCTGCCTGCCTGGCATTGATGAGCGGTCCGATTTCCGTCTCTGCCTCGATGCCATGGCCGATTCGCAGTCTGCCGGCGAAATCGGCGAGCCGGCGGACGAACTCGTCATGGATTTCGCGCGCCACGAACAGCCGCGAGCCGGCAATGCAGATCTGGCCCGAATGCACGAACACCGCCATCGCCGCGATCGGAACAGCCTTGTCGATGTCGGCGTCGCGGCAGACGATGATCGGCGACTTGCCGCCGAGCTCCAGTGAAACGCGTTTGAGGTTGGCCACGGCTGCCCGCGCGATGGCCTGGCCGGTCAGCGTCGAACCGGTGAAAACGATCTTGTTGACGTCTGGATGTTCGGCGAGCCGCGCACCGGCTTCCGCCCCGGTGCCGGTGACGACGTTGACGACGCCGTCGGGCACGCCGGCTTCCTGCATCAGTTGCGCGATCAGCAGCGGCGTCAGCGACGCATCCTCGGACGGTTTCAGCACGATGGTGCAGCCTGTCGCCAGCGCCGGCGCGATCTTCCAGATCGAGGCGGCGGTCGGCGCGTTCCAGGGAATGATCGCACCAACGACGCCCACCGGCTCGCGCCGGGTGAAGGTGACGATCTCGCCGGGAATCGAATTGTCGATCGTCTCGCCATGCAGCGCCGTCGCCATGCCGGCATAGAAGCGCAGCATGCCGATGACGCGGCGCCGGTTGGCGAGCGTGCGCGTGATCGGCAGTCCCATATCGAGCGTGTCGGAAACGCTGAGCTCTTCCCAATGCGTCTCGAACAGATCGGCGATCCTGAGCAGCACGCACTGCCGCTCGTAGGGCGAGAATTTGGACCATGGGCCTTCGAAGGCCGCGCGCGCGGCGGCCACCGCCGAGTCGATATCGGCAGCCCCGCCGCGCGGCACTGTCGCCAGCACCTCGCCTGTTGCCGGATTGAGTGCCTGCATGCCCTGGCCGGACTGCGCCGCGATCCACTTGCCGCCAATGAACATCGGTCGGAATTCGCCATGGTAAAGCGCCGTGGCCTTCGCCTTCGGGTCGAAGTTCAGGGTCATCTTTTCCTCCTCGCATTCCGTGGCGACTATTACTCCCGCCGCCGACCTCAAACAAGGAAAGCTAAAGGGCGCTCAGATAATCAGGTTGTGCGCGTGACTTCCGATCACGCAAGCCGCTAGAGCGTGATCCAGAAAGTGGGAAACGGTTTTCGGAAAAGATCATGCTTCGACAAACGGCATCTAGAAAAATCATCCGGCATCTAGAAAAATCATCGCGAGTTGTCGGAGCGCGTCGCTGAAAGCTCAACGAGGCAAGCCGATCATTGCCCACGGCTACCGTGATGCCGGCATTGCAGACGAGAGCGCAACAGGCAGTCGCCAGCCGCCACCCAGCGCTCACCCGTGGCTGGATCGATCGTGGCCGTTCCAGCCGGCTTCACCGTGACAGAGGTTTCGCGCGCCGCTTCGCTGCAATCGCTGTTGGATGACTGCTCGCGGAAGCAAGATCGGTCGAGCGGCCTCGCGACGTGCAAAGATTGGCAGGAGTGATCCGCAATCGACGGTGCCTGGCATCGATCGAGCACGCCGGTCCGTCACTCCGGAAGGCCGGCCTTTCGGAAGCCATCGACGAAATGGTCGAGCGTGGCAGTGTCGCGGAACGGCTCCGTCTCGACCCAGTGGCGGGTGGTGAAATGTGGGTTCGCGACAAGGAACAGGTCGACCTCGGCGCGCGCCTCATCGATCCGGCCGAGTTGCGCAAGGCTTGCCGCAAGGAAACGGCGCGAGCTTGTCCGATACGTCTCGTCCCGGCGCGTCGTCTCGACGGCGGCTTCATAGTCGCGCGCCGCATATTGCGCCTGGCCGAGCGTCAGGTAGTACCAGCTTGCCGGAAACGGGTTCAGCCGGAACGCCTTGCCGATATAGTCGAGGCCGTCCTCGACGCGCCCGGCCAGGACCGCGATGTCGGACAATGTCGCCCAGGCATCGGCCTCGTTCGGGTCGAGCTCGAACGCCTTGGCAAATCCCACATCCGCTTCGTCGAATCTGCGCTCATAGGCAAGCAGGTTGGCAAGCACCCAGTGGCAGCCGGCATCGTTGGGATCGATCGCCACAGCCTTGCGCGCCAGTTCCAGGGCAAGGCCGCGGGCAGGCTCAATGGGCTCTCCCCAATGCACCCATCCCATCCAGTGGTTCATGGCAAGCCAGCGATAGGCTTCGGCATAGTCCGGATCGAGCGCAAGCGCGCGCGTCAGCAACAGATGCGCTTCGCGCGCCGTCTCCGGCGAGACGTCGATCAGGTTGCGGGCCCGCACGCACAGATCGTAGGCCTCGAGATTTCGGGGCCGGTTGCGCGGCAGCGGCGCGCGCAGCCGGCCAAGCAGCGCCTCGACGATCTTGGCCGTCACCTCGTCCTGAACGGCAAAAATATCTTCCAGGCCGCGATCGAAGCGGTCTGCCCACAAATGCTCGCCGCTCAGCGCGTCGACCAGCTGGGCGTTGATGCGCACGCGCCCGGCGGCGCGTCTGGCGCTGCCCTCCAAGAGATAGCGCACGCCAAGTTCCCTGGCGACCTCGCGCACATCCACCGCCTTGCCCTTGTAGGCAAAGGTCGAGTTGCGCGCGATGACGAACAGGCCGCCGATCCTCGACAGGTCGGTGATCAGGTCTTCGGTCAACCCGTCGGCGAAGGCTTCCTGCTCGGGGTCGTTGCTGAAATTGGCAAAGGGCAGCACGGCTATCGACGGTTTGGCGGGCAGCGGCAAAGCCTGTCGCTTCTCGTCGCCGAGCTGTTCGATGGCGCCGGCGAAGCGATAGCCGACGCGCGGAACGGTCGATATCCATTCTCCGCCGTTCGTGGCCGGACCCAGCAGCTTGCGCAATTGCGCAATCTGGACGGTGAGGTTGCCTTCCTCAACGGCGGTGCCTGGCCATGCCGCATCCATCAACTCGGCCTTGGCCACGATCTCGCCGGGCCGGGCGACGAGCGCCGCCAGCAGCTGCAGTCCGCGGTGGCCGGCGGCGACGGGAACTTGGTCCCGAAGGAGCGTTCCCGCACCCGGATCAAGCACGAACGGACCAAAGGCAAAGCGCGATCCCTGCATAACGCGCATCTATAGAGCAATTCCAGGAAAGGTGTGAAGGCGGTTTTCCCACGGGAAAGCGCGGAGCGCTTCACGGACGTATGGCGTCAAAACAAAGAGTTGAGCACCTCGTCGTTTCTATGAATCGGCGAGGTGCTCTAACTGCTTTGGAACTTTTGAGAACTATTTGGCTGCGCTTAATTACGGCGCCGTCCGCATGCGGCAGAATTCAACCTCTTTCAAGCCGAGGGCTGTCGCTCCTCAAACCGAATGGAGGTTGCCATGAACGATACCCTTGCTTCTGCTCGTGCAGCCTTGCCGGAAAAGGCGGTGTCATCGGGCCGGCGTCCGACGGGCCCGCGGGGCATGATCGCGGCCTGGCGCGAGCGGATACGCTTTCGCTGGGACCTCAAGCAGATGGCGGAGGCCAATCCGCACCTGATCCACGATATCGGTCTTACCAGACGCCAGGTCGAGGCCGAAATCGTCAAACGCTTCTGGCAAGTGTGAGCTGATGTCGCGGATAAGACCCGCCCGCCTGTTTGGGCGTACCGCGGCGTTTTGCCGGCATTTGCACTTGCCGGAACGTGCCGATCCTGCTTCGAAGTCGGCATGAGCGCCGAAGACGCGACGTCACCGCCGGAGAACCGCATCGCATGGGCCGCGATGGCCGGCATCATCGCGACAGTTACGGTGTTCGCCATAGCACAGGGGCTGACGTATCCGCTGCTCAGCTTCATCCTGGAACGGCAAGGGACGACACCGGGCCTTATCGGCCTCTCGGCCGCGATGACGCCTCTGGGTTTCATTGTATCATCGCTCTTCACGCCGGCGCTGGTCCGGCGGGTGGGTGCGGCCCGCCTTGCGGTTGTGTGTTCGATCCTGGCAGCAACCGTCCTGATCGCGATTGCCTGGACGCAGGATGTATGGGCCTGGATGCCGTTGCGCCTCCTGCTCGGCTTCTTTGCCAATCCGCTTTACGTGATCAGCGAAACCTGGCTGGTCTCGATCACACCCGCCGCACGCCGAGGCCGCATCATGGGCCTTTATTCGTCGATCGTTTCGGCCGGCTTCGGCCTCGGCCCGCTGTCGCTAGGCTTGGTCGGCACGCAAGGATGGCCGCCCTTCATCATCGGCAGCGCGGCTTTCCTGGTCTGCGGCCTGATCGTGCTTGCCGTCGCGCCGCGCCTGCCCGACATGCCGCGTGAGGGCGAAGCGGTGTCGGTCGGCGGCTTCTTCGCGCTGGCGCCGCTGCTCTTGTTCGCAGTCTTCACGGCTGCCGCCTTCGAGCAAGTCCTGCTTTCGCTGTTCGCGGTCTATGGTGCCGCGCTCGGCAGCACTGAGCAGCGCATCGCTTCGCTCATCACCTGTTTCATCGCCGGCAATGCCGTGCTGCAGGTCGTGCTTGGGCGCGCCGCCGAACGGTTTGGCTCGAAGCCGATGATGCTGTTCTGTGTCCTGGCTTGCCTGGCCGGTTGCCTGCTGTTGCCATTGCTCTTCGCTACATGGCTTATCTGGCTGCTCTTCTTCGTTTGGGGCGGTGTCTCGTTCGGGATCTACACGCTGTCACTGATCCAGCTCGGCGAGCGTTTCACCGGTCAAGCCTTGATCGCCGGCAATGCCGCCTTTGCGTTCGTATGGGGCACAGGCGGCATCGTCGGCTCCCCGGTGGCCGGGCTGGCGATGCAACTGACCGGACATCAGGGACTGCCATCGTCGCTTGGCATCCTGTGCTGCGTGCTGGTGGTGTTTCTGCTGACGGAACTACGGCGGGTTGACCGCGTTCAGGCGTAAGGCGTGCCTGCCATTGCTGCCTTCGGGCCGATGCTGCCCTTGTCGACAAGAGCGAGAAAGGCCGAACTCGCCTGGTCGCCGTCCTGGGTTTCTCGAAGCGTCCGATCCGCCTCGATGAACGCCACGGCCGCCAGGCGGGTGGGGTCTGCAGCATTACGCCCGGCGCCTTCGGATAGTGCCACATTAGGATATCCCAGCTCGTCGCGTTCGCTCGCGCCGACGCCGGCCCAGTGTTTCTGGACCAGCAATGTCTTCAGCTGCCATGTCTTCAAACCTCAATGTCAGGCGAAAACGCGGCCGCCGTAGAAACTCGGCGGCCGCCAATGGCGACGCTATATTCGCCCGAGAACAACCAGAATGATCACGATGATCAGCACCAGCCCGAGGCCACCGCCGCCATAGTAACCAGTGCCGTAGAACGGGCCGCCGCCGAGGCCGCTGAAGCCGCCGAGCAACGCGATGATCAGGATGATAATAAGAATGGTACCCAGGCCCATATGCCGTCTCCTTCGCTGCCGCGCCGTTCACGGCGCGGCTCGGAGAACTAAACTCCCAGCAAGCCTTCCTGTTCCCCGGCGATTTTCATCCGACGGCTAAGGAACGAAAGCCATCATGACGGCGTTTGCTGAGGTTCAGGCGCAAGCTGCGCGTGCATCGCGCGCCAGGCGGCGCGTAGAATTCAGAATTTACGCGGGATTGCCCTTTAGCCGGCCGGCCGCTCCTCCACCTGAACGCGCGGCAGGCGTGACGCCGGGCTTACGCTGGAAGGCGAGCTGAAACGTGTCGTCATCTGAAGCCGAATTGGTCGACGACGAGTTTGGGCCCCGCACCATTTCCAGTCGAGCTGAACCGGCAGCAGCTCACGTCGCCTTGCCGGCCGGCGCGCCTATGTCTTCCTCGGCAATATCGTCGAACGATGCGTAGTTCATGTTGTAGAGCCTGGCATAGAGGCCCTTGGCCGCCATCAGCTGCTCGTGATTTCCGCTCTCGACGATCTCGCCGTTCTGTAAGACGATGATGCGGTCGGCGCCGCGTATGGTCGCCAGCCGGTGCGCGATGACCAGCCCGGTGCGGCCTTCCAGCAGCGTGACCAGTGCCTTCTGGATCAGCATCTCGGTGTAGGAATCGATGCTCGCCGTGGCCTCGTCGAGCACCAGGATTTTTGCGTCGGCGACCAGCGCCCGGGCGAAACTGATCAGCTGGCGCTGGCCGAGGGACAGATTGCCGCCGCGCTGTTCGAGCTCGGTGTCGTAGCCATCGGGCAAATGCTTGATGAAGTCGTGCGCGCCGACGGCCTGCGCGGCGCGCACAACCTCTTCGCGGGTAGCCGATGTCTTGTGGTAGCGGATGTTCTCCAGCACCGTGCCGGAAAAAAGGAATGGCTCCTGCAGCACCATCGCCACCTGGTCGCCGAGCGAATCCTGCGTCACATCGCGCACATCGTGGCCGCCGACCCGCACCTCGCCCGACCAGACATCATAGAAGCGGTGCACCAGCGCCATGCAGCTCGACTTGCCCGAACCGGTCGGACCGACAAGCGCAACCGTCTCGCCGGGATTGACGCGGAAGGAGATGTTTTTCAGCACCGGCTGGTTCTGCCGGTAGCCGAAGGTGACGTTCCTGAACTCGACCGAACCGTCCATGTCGCGCGTCAGCGCCACCGCGCCTTGTCTGTCGCTGACATCGACCGGCACATCGAGCACTTCGGAAATTCGCTGGCCCGACGCCATGGCACGCTGCATGACCGAGTACTGCATGGTGAGCGAGCGGATCGGGTCGAAGAAGCGCTGGATGTAGAACAGGAAGGCCACCATGACGCCGATGTCGAGGCTGTGCGACAGCACCATCGAACCGCCGACGACGATGACCGTCGCCATCGCAATGCCGGTCAGCGTGTCGACGATCGGCACCATCACCTGCGCATATTTGGCCGAGGTCAGGTGAGCCCTGAGATTGGCCAGCACCTTCTCGTCATAAAGGTCGAAATTGACGTGCTGGCGTTCGAGACTCTGCACCGTGCGCACGCCATGGATGCCTTCCGCCAGCGCCCCATTGGCAATCGAGTTGGTCTCGTGCGCGGCCATGAAGGCGACCTTGGCGCGCGGCAACCAGAACAGGCGCACGACGAACAGCACCGGCATGGTCGACAGCGTCAACAGGCCGAGACGAAAATCGAGCCACAAAAGCACGCTGACGATGCCGAACAGAAGCACGATGTCGCCCACCGACATAACCGACGTCTCAAGGAATTCCTGCATCGAATTGACGTCGCCCTGCAGGCGCGACATCAGCCGGCCCACCTCGGTCTTGTCCATGAAGCTCAGCGAGACGCGCTGCAGATGGCTGAACATGGCGCGGCGCAAATCCGACAGCACATTCTCGGCCACCTTGCCGACGACACTTTCCTGGACATAGCTGGCGCCATAGTTGATCAGGATGATCAGAGCGAAGGCGCCGATCGCCCAGTTCATCACCGAGCGGTCGGCCTTGCCAGCGGCCATGCCGTGGTCGATGGCGTAACGGATGACCAGCGGGATCGCCAATTGCGTCAGCGTGAACACCAGCACAGCGGCAACCGAGATGAAGATCCGGCCCTGATACGGTCTCACGAAGCTCCAGATGCGGCGCACGATACGCGGATCGTAGACCTTGCCGAAGACCTCTTCCTCGTCGCGGTGCGAACCGACGACGGCCCTGGTGGGCCGCCGGCTGGTGTCTTCCTTCTGGTCGTCGTTCTGTGTCGACATCATGCGGCTCCTACCGCCACCGGCAAATCGTCGTCCGGCCGCAGCTGCAGGTCGTAAAGCGCGCGGTAGCGTCCACCCAGCGCCAGCAATTCCTGGTGCGTGCCGCGCTCGGCGATGCGGCCATTCTCGACGAACAGGATCTGGTCGGCATGCATCAGCGAGCTCAGCCGGTGCGAGATGATCAGCGTCACGCGGTCCTTGGCGAAGCGCTTCATCGCGGTACGGATTCGCTGCTCGGTGCCGGCGTCGACAGCCGCGGTGGAATCGTCGAAGACCAGCACCGAAGGCCGCAGCATCAGGGTGCGGGCGATGGTCAGGCGCTGCCGCTGGCCGCCGGAAAGCGATGACCCGCGCTCGCCCACGACCGTGGTGTAGCCGGCCGGAAGCCCGATGATGTAATTGTGCAGCTGGGCGTATTCAGCCGCCTGCCCGATGCGGGTCTCGCGCGCCCACGGATTGCCATAGGCGATGTTGTTTTCGATCGAGGTGGTAAACAGGAAGGCGTCCTGCTGCACGACGCCGACCGCCTTGCGCAGCGATTGCAGCGTGACCTCGCGGATATCCTGCCCGTCAATCGTGATCGCGCCCGACGTCACGTCGTAGAAGCGCGGGATCAGATGCGCGATGGTCGACTTGCCGCTGCCCGGCGGGCCGACAATGCCGACGGTCTCGCCGGACCTGGCCTCGAAGGAAATGCCCGACAGCGCCGGCCGGCCGCCGGCGCCCGCGTAGCGGAAGCCGACATTGTCGAAGCGCAGCACGCCTTCGCTGACCACGAGATCCTTGGCATCAGGCGCATCCTGAATGTCGAGTTCGGCGTCGAGCAGCTCGAACAGCCTTGTGCCGCAGGTCGAGGCGCGGGCGAACGAGTTGACCATCAGCCCGAGCTGGCGCACCGGCATTTGCAGGATGGTCATGAAGGTGAGGAACTGCGCCAGCGTGCCGACGCTGATCTGGCCTGCGATCACCTTCTGGCCACCGAACCACAGCACCAGGCCCATGGCGGCCAGGAAGGAAAAATTCATGGCGCTGGTGTTGGAGACGCGGATGTCGACGCGCTGATCCGCGAGCTCCAGCGCCGACTTCTTGGCGCGGTCGAATTTTTCCAGCTCATGCCGCTGCGCCGCAAAGGCGCGCACGACGCGGATGCCGCCGAGGTTCTCGTCCATCACCCGGCTCAGCACTGACAGCCGCTCCTGCAGCGTCAGCCAGGTGCTGCGCAGCCTGAGCTGTGTGACCGAGGAGCGCCAGGCGACGAACGGCACGAAACTCAGACTGAGCAGCCCGAGCTCGAGATCGGTGCTGATCAGGAGATAGGAGCCGACGCCGATCAGCACGCCGAGCAGCACCACGCGCAATATGCCGGTGGAAAAGAACATGCGCACGCCGTCGAGGTCGAGCAGGCCAAGCGTGATCAGGTCGCCGGTATGCACCCGGTCATGGAAGGAAAAGCTCAGCCGCTGGATCTTCTCGTAGAAAGCCAGGCGCAACTCATAGCCGGTGCGGTGGCCAACGGCCTCGCCATAATAATTCTGCGCCATCGTGAAGAGGCCGCGCAGGATGCTGACGACGAGCAAGGTGACCGCCGTCGTCCACAGCGCCTGCTCCGCCGCCGCACCGCCGCTTGCTTGCATCACGCCTTGCGCCTGGTCGATGGCGTGGCCCAGCAGGCGCGGGATGAACAGCTGCAGCGTCGCGGCGATGAAGGTCGAGGCGATGGTGATCGCAACCTGCCAGGGATGGCGCAACGTCATGCGCAGGATGCGCAGCAGCGTGCTGAGGCCCTTGCCCCAAGACGCCTCCGCCACATGGGCAAACGATTTGCCGCGCATCGCTGCGCCGCGGGTTGCATCCATTGCCAAGGAAAATACCCAATCCGATCCGGACATTAGCCCAGACGAGTGAAAACAGACTCAGTTTCAGATGCGGTGATGGTACCCCTCCATTTTGACCATTCAAGGGCCAATGGCGGCATCGCACTGTGCCTGGAAGCAAGTGAACATTCTGCTCGGGCCCAGCCGGATTGCCTGTGGGACGGCCATGCGGTCACCATCTGATCGCGCGTTGGCTCCTGCATGCTTTACGAGGCCAATCTCTGTCGGTTGCTGGCTATCCGTCTATTTGTTTCTGTTTCTTTCCTATTTCTTCTCTATAAACTTTCCCCGCATGACGATGTGTGTCAGAATTTATTGTCGCTGAGGGGCGATAACGTGTCACGCATTTTTTCAGCCATTCGAGCCGCAACAATGCCGAGGCGCGTGCCATACGCGACTGGCTGATTTCCAATGGCTGGGACGGCTATTTTCTCGATCTGGACCCGGAGCGCGGCATTGTCGCCGGCCAGCGCTGGGAGCGCGCACTGCATGAGGCGGCCAATCGCTGCCAGGCGGTGCTGTTCCTGGTCAGCGCGGCATGGTTGGATCTGAATGGTGCGAGAAGGAGTTGATGCTCGCCCACAAGCTCGACAAGCCGATGTTCGGCGTCATTATCGATGACAAGGTGTCGATCGCCTCGCTGCCGCCCAAGCTGAAGGATTTTTGGCAGGCCAATGAGAATTGGTATAAAATTGCCTCCGACCGATCTCGGTCGGTAGTAATCCGGCGTGCCAACGGAGGTGTTCGGGAGGTTGGAACGGGTTTTATAATGAAAGGCTCTGATGTCATTGAGGGCTATGGTTCGGGGATTGTTATTGTAACGTGCGCTCACGTTGTTAAGGGAGTTGAATTAGTTGATGCATACTTTCCAATCGTAGATGAAAGTAATGAAGTAAAAATCGGAAGTATAGTTTTTCGGTCTCCGGCAAGTGATCTAGATATATCAATTTTACCTATAGAGCATGGCTTGCTGTTTGGAGCCGTAGCCATAGATGATGTAACGCCAGACAGAGAAGCTTAAGTTTCATTCGCGCCGGCAATGGACACTGATGGAAATTCGTCAAAAACGTCTCTGGCCATGGTCGGAAATTGTGGGTGTTGAGCCTTCCATCGGATTCCAGCTTTCCATTATGCAGCCGCTTAAAAGTACTGCGATAGAAAGAAAATTGGAAGTCGACTTTCATCACTATAGGTAGCCGACTTTGGTACACCTATGCTTCGGGCCCTGGCGCAAGTGGATCTCCCGTATGTAGCGACTACCCACCAGAATGGAGGCAAGGATATGGTCCATGACATACCCCTCAACTTAACCCGGGACGATTTCTCCGGAAGCCGTGTTGCCGCGAACCAGCTGCGAGCAAGCGCAGTGCCGGCAGGAGACGTACTGCGCTGCTTCAGATCGAGGGATATCTCGCAGCCCCTATGATTTCATTGCGGCTGACGGGCCGGCGGCGGACCGAATGACACAGGCAAGAGAGCCGTAGGGACGGGGAACAAGACAATGGACGACTACAAGGAACTCATCGAACAGGCAATTTCGGCCAATCGCAGGTATGATCTGAGGGAACTGCGAGAACTCTGCGAGCGGCTGGGGATGGCCCTGCCGGAGCCTTCGGACAGCGCGGGGGCGCTTGGCGCGGCGCTGATGAAAGAACTTCGGCGCAACCGCAGGTACGACCAGATACAGATGCTGGGTGAGACGTTCATCAAGGCCGGTTACTGCACGCCGCGTATCTGGACCATCTATGCGCAAGCCCTGGTCGACCGCGGCAATCAGGTGGCCGCAATCGGCATTCTGGGAAATCTTGCTTTGGAGGCCTCGGCCGAGGAGTTCGCCAAGGAAGCGTCGGAGATTCACGGCATACGCGGGAGGGCATGGAAGGACATTGCCTATGAGGCGATAGGACAAAAGCGCCTCGATGTAGCAAAGAGAGCATTAAAGAGCTCCTACGAGTGCTACTCGAAAGGATTGGAAACCAATCCCGACGATGTCGGAATGCTGGCATGGCACGGGACGCAGATCGTTGCCGTGGCACATCTCGCTGAAAGCCACGAGCTGCCCCATGATTTCGGCTCGAAGACCGAGCTTGCCAAAGATATTCTGAAACGCACGGCAGCTGACTATCGCGGCGACGGCAAGGATGACCCGTGGATCCCCACAGCGGCAGGCGAGATGTGCGTAGCGCTTCAGGACTATGCAGGGGCGCGTGATTGGTATCAAAAGGCGATCGGGTCCGAGCGCACCGACAATTTTACCCTTGCCAGCGCGCATCGGCAGCTTTCGCAAATATGGCGCATTGGCGAGATCGAGGAAGGCGCCATAATCGGAGGCCTCGTTCTGGACGCTCTCGTGGAGATGGGGGGAGGCTTCCATTTGACGAAAGGCAATGCCGACCAGCTTCAGGCCCTGATCGGCACAACGCCCCCGGTCTCACTCGTGGCGCTACGATTTGCGATGAAGTCGGCTGAATCGATCGCGATGATTCGTTCCGGCTTTGCCCCCCTTGGCACGGGCTTCCTCGTCTCCGCGGCCGACATTGGGCTCGACCCCGCAATCGGGCAGGTCGTGATAACCAACGCTCACGTGGTCAGCGATCCATCGCAGAGCGGGGCCGCATTGCCGGGAGATGTTCAGGTCACGTTCCAGCTTCAGCCCGGCAACAAGGTTTACACGGTGGCGAAGATTGTGAAGTGTCTTTCCGTAGGAACTCACGATTGCAGCGTGTTGAAGCTCAACAAAGACGTATCCGACATCGATCCTTTGGAAGTGGTGGATTTGCCGTTGGTGATGCCGCCCGATCCAACCGCGGTCGTTATTGGCCATCCGTTGGGGCAGGAAATTTCTTTTTCGTTCCTCGACGGCCGGCTTGTGGCGTTCGAGCCTCTGGCGGAAGCAAAGCCGCAGCGCATGCACTATCGATCGCCGACCGACAATGGCAGCTCAGGCAGCCCGGTGTTCAATCGCAATTGGAAAGTCGTGGGCATCCATCACAAATATGTCGAGAACGCATCGCCGCTGGACGGCAAGGCGGGGGTTTATTCTGCCAATGAAGGCATCTCCATGGGATCGATCTGCCGGGCTTTCAAAGCTGGCCTGGGATAAGCGATCCGGTTGTCATGCCGTTGCGCGAATCCTGCCTCGGTTTGTGTAGAACAAAGCGGCTCCATTGTGAGGAGACAATCCGGGCTTCACTCGGCACGTTACTTCACGAAATCGGGACGGACGTTGGCTGTCGTGGCGCTCGGTGGCGGTTCGACGCTGTGCTGAGCCTCAGTTGCGGCCAATATGATCGGCTGCGGGACCGAGCGCCGTGAGCAGCGCCTTGCCGCTTTCCAGCGTTGCATTCTGGTGCGGGGCGCGCAGGTTCAGCCAGCGTTTGTCGCCGGAGCGCACCGCCAGCACTGCCTTCATCGCCGGGATCAGGCCGGCATCCTGGATCACCTTGCGGAACGCCCTGATCGCGGCGTCCGCTTCCGTGACGTCTTGGCCGGCGATCGTCGCGTCGTAGAGGGCGCGGATGGCCGCAGCGTTGAGATTTACGGTCGCGGAGATACAGCCCGCAGCACCAGTGGCGAGCCCCTCGGTCAGTTGCGCCTCCGAGCTGGGGAACACCGCGACGTCGGGTGCGGCGGCAATCACCGCCGCCGTGTTGTTCCAGTCGCCAGCGCTATCCTTGTAGGCGACGACCGTCTCTGGAAACGCCGCGCTCAACCGGGCGGTCAGGGCAGGGCTTACCGGCACGCCGGAGTTCTGCGGGATGTGGTAGAGGATCATCTTCAGCGCCGGGTTGGCCACCCGTTCGATCAGCTCGCTGTAGTAGCGCGCCTGGCCTTCATCCCCGGCGGCCGTGTAGAAGAATGATGGCAGCACCATCACGCCGGCGCAGCCGAGGCCGACCGCGTGCTTCGAAAGTTCGACGGTTTCGGGGAGTGCGGTGACGCCGGTGCCGGGCATCATGCGCGCCGGCGAAATGCCTGATGCAACCAGCCATTCCAGCGCCTGCATGCGCTCGTCGAGCGAGAGCGACAGTGCCTCGCCCGTGGTGCCGAACGGCGACAGCAAATGGGCGCCCTGGCCCAGCACCCATTTGGCGTGTGAGATCCACAAGTCACGAGCAATCCGGCCGTCATTTTCGAACGGTGTCAGGATCGGGGCGATGGTTCCTTGCGGGCGGGTCATGTCGGTCCTTCCATCGGTGCTGGAAATCAGCTTGGCATAGAGCATACGTACGATGCGATCTGCCAGAGGCGATCTCTTGGGCCACCGCGCCGGCCGTGGGAAAACTTGCGGGTCATTGCCGCGAAATTCTGGCCCTTCGGTCAGCCGCAACCAGATGACGCCGGCGTCAATGGGTTGCAAATGGACCGGGGTTGCAAATGGACCAGGGTTGCAAATGGACCAGCCAAGCCCGAAATGTCGAACAGAGACAGATCCGGAAACGGCATGCACCCACGATTGCTCAAGACCTTCCTCGCCGTGGCGCGGCACCGTAATATCACCCGCGCAGCGCGGGAGGTTCATCTGGCGCAGTCGAGCGTCAGCGACCAGATCCAGTCGCTGGAAAGCGAACTTGGCGTCGTCCTCTTCATCCGCTCGCGCCACGGCCTCGACCTGACGACGGCCGGCGACGCGCTGAAACCCTATGCGGAAGAGATTCTGCAACTGGCGGAGGAGGCGCGTATTGCCGTCGAGGCAACGACGGGAATGACCGCCGGAACGGTTACGGTCGGCGCGCTGGAGACGATTGCCACTGTCAAACTTCCGCAATGGCTGGCGGCCTTTCGAGGCGACCACCCGGAGATCGGTCTGCGGCTCAAAATCGCCGGCAGCGATGCCCTGCTGCGGCAGCTCGAAGAAGGCGAGATCGACGTCGCCTTCTGTTTCGACAAGGGCGGTCTGGACGAACGTCTGGCCCGGCGCACGATATCGGCCGAGCCGCTGGTCCTTGTCGCCTCACCCGAACATGCGCCCGCATCGGGGCAGAGCGACCTGGCCGCGCTCGCCGCGATGCGTTTCGTGGTGACGGAAACCGGATGCGTCTACCGGCATCTGTTCGACACTGCCTTTGCCGAGATGGCAGCGCCAGAACTTGCCGCCGAAGTCGGCAGCATCGGCGCCATTGCGGGCCTGGTGGCGACTGGTGTCGGCATGGGCCTGGTGCCGCGGCTGGCCGTTGCCGACGCGCTCGATCGCGGCGAGATCGTCGAATTGCCGTGGCCGGGGTCGGCCCGCACGGCGTCGCTGGTCCTGATCTGGCGCCGCCGGCGGGTTCAGCCGCCGGCGCTGAAACTGCTGCTGGCGGCCGCGGCCAGGAATTTCGCTGCGCTCAGATCAGCCGATGACCGCCCTCGACATGCAGAACCGTCCCTGTCGTAAAACCGTTGCCCATCAGAAAGGCGACGGCATCGGCAATGTCGTCCGGCTGTCCGACGCGGCCGACCGGCAGGCGCCTGGCCATTGCATCGAGCGTCTCGTCCTTCTTGTCGCCGGCCACAAAACTCCAGATCGGCGTGTCGACCCAGCTCGGCGAGACGGCGTTGACACGGACCGGCGCCAGCTCGACCGCCAGCGCCCGCACCAACCCTTCCAGCGCAGCGTTGACGGCGGCAACGACCGAGCCGCGCGCCGCCGGCCGGTAGGCGGCAATGCCTGAGGTGAAGGTGATGGAGCCGTTGGCCGAAAGCTGCGGCGCGCCATGCTTGGCGAGCAGCAGCGGCCCGTAGAATTTGCTTTCGACGACTCTCTGCGCCGCCTTCAGGTCGATCGCAGGCAATAACTCATAGGCGCCTTCGATATCGGCGGCGGTGCTGACGATATGGTCGAGCCGGCCAATTCGCTTGAACAGGTCAGCGACCTGATCCTCCCTGGCGATATCGGCCGCGATGGCGCTCAGACCGGCATGGTTCCGCAGCGCCTCGCCGGCACGCTTGAGCCTGGCTTCACTGCGGCCGACGATGATGACTTCGGCGCCTGAGTCCAGGCACCGCCTTGCCAACGCGAGCCCCATTCCGGAGCTGCCGCCGACGATAGCGATTTTCGATTTTGAGATGTCTGTGTCTGCCATGTTTCCGTTCCTGTCCTGAACCGCTCCGGGCGAGAGTTCGCAGGCCGGCGGCAGGCGTGGAAACGGAAGAAAGCGATAGTGCCATCGGAGGCTCCGATGGCACTATCGTCGATAGCAACGGACGCGGGCCGCTCCGTCGAGTGCCCGCCTGTCAATGAAGTGCGCTCAGTAGCCGACCGTGAAGCGCTGCTTGATATGCGCCGGCTTTTCGATCTCGTCGGCCATGACGATGGCATAGTCCTCGAAGGAAATGCTGCTGCCCTTGTCGGACGTCAGCAGCGTGTCCTTGCCGATGCGGTATTTGCCGGTCCGCTCGCCGGCGACGAACAGCGCCGAAGGCGACAGCAAGGTCCAGTCGAGATCGTCGACCGTCCGCAGCGTGTCGAGGAAGTCGGCGCCCTTCTGTGCCTCGGCCTTGTAGATATCAGGGAAGGTCGGCGTGTCGACCAGGCGCTTGCCGGGCGCAACCTCAAGGCTGCCGGCGCCGCCGACGACGAGGTAGCGTTTGACGCCGGAAGCACGCACGGCTGCGATAAGCGTATCGGGATCGCTGTCGAGGAAATGCACCGAGGAGATCACCGCGTCATGACCCTTGATCAGGGCGGCAAGGCCATCCTTGTCGAAGACGTCGCCCTTCTTGGCAGTCACGCCCGGAAGTGCCGCGATCTTGTCTGGATGCCGGGCAATGGCGGTGATGCTGTGCCCGCGATCGGAGAGTTCCTTAAGCAGGCGGGAGCCGACCTGGCCGGACGCGCCGATAAGTGCGATTTTCATGGGGATTTTCCTTTCGTCTGGGGAGAATTTCGTCTGGGGAGAATTTCTGGGACTACGCCGCCTCGATGTGAGCGACGAGATTGTCGTAGCTGCCGAACAGCGCGTTGGCGCCGATCAGGCGCGGCGCCGTTTGGCCGATCACCGCCAGCGCGGGAACGCCATTGGCATGCAGCCGTTGGAACAACATCCGCCCGCGGCTGACCAGGTCGTCATGCTTCGCCAGAAACGGCTGCGTCGGCGCCTTCAAGAGCTTTGCCGCGTCGCTCATGCCGGCGTCGGTCAGTACCGCGGCGACGCCGTCAACCGTCACAATATCGCGGCCGTCGACATAGCGGGCATGCTGGATCGCCTTCAGTGCCGCAAGTCGCTGGCGCCAGTCGTCCAGTCCGGCGGCGCTGATGCCCATGGTGGCAGCGGAAGAATCGAGCAAGGTGCCGCTGACATTGAGCACATTGTCGAGATAGGCCTGGCTGAAGCGCTGTCCGCTCAGCCGCGCGATGCGCTGGTCATTGTCCCAGGCATGGGCGGCGAAGCCTGCATCCAGCGGCCGCGCGCCGGCACCGGAGAAAAGCCCAACCGGCAGCAGTTCGAGTGCGGTCCCGCCGGCGGCCAATCGATCCAGCATCGGCGTGGCGCCATAGCACCAGCCGCAGAGCGGGTCGAAAAGATAGGTTAGGGTTGCGTTGGTCACGGCGGCCTCATTCTGTTGCCTGATAGATGACAGCTGGACCGCTTGCGAAAAATAGCGATCAATCATACAATCTGTCTGATCAAATCATACAATGAGCTGCCTGTGACCGAACTCCTCAATCTCAACCGGCTCGTCTACTTCGCCACCGTGGTGGAGACCGGCTCGTTCACGGCCGCTGCCGACCGTCTCGATGTTGCCAAGGCTGTGGTCAGCCATCAGGTCGGCAAGCTCGAAGAAGAGCTCGGTGCAACGCTGCTGCGGCGCACGACGAGGCGCGTGACGGCGACCGAAGAGGGTCGTCTGTTCTATGACCGGACCGCGATCATCCTGCGCGAGGCGGAGGCAGCCTATGGCGACATTTCGCAGCGAGCGGCGCAGCCGACGGGGACGCTGCGGCTGACGGCGCCGCTCGATTATGGCGAGAAGGTGGTGGCGCCGACCATCGCCGCCTACATCAGAAAATACCCGAAAATGCGGGTCGAGAC
The DNA here is from genome assembly GCF_040320535.1 of Mesorhizobium sp. M0676. Taxonomy (NCBI): domain Bacteria; kingdom Pseudomonadati; phylum Pseudomonadota; class Alphaproteobacteria; order Hyphomicrobiales; family Phyllobacteriaceae; genus Mesorhizobium; species Mesorhizobium sp. M0676. The sequence continues at coordinate 366,970 of NZ_JAMYPU010000002.1, read as the reverse complement.
GATCTTCGACGATGCGGTCAGCAACCTGGTCGACGAGCAGATCGATCTTGGCATCCGCGTCGGCTGGCTTGCCGATTCCAGCAATCTGGCGCGGCGGCTGGGCAGCCTGCAGCAATTCGTCGTCGCCAGCCCGGAACTGGCCGCCAGGCTGCCTGGGGAAGCCAGCCCCAGGCAGGCGAAGTCGCTGCCCTGGGTCGGCAACGCCCAGTTGCGCGGGGTCGGCCAATGGCTGTTCTCGAGGGGCACGGAAACGGTGCTGGCCGAACTCAACCCCGTCGTCAGCTGCGACAAGACACCAGGCGTGCTGTCCTGCGTGCTGGCCGGCATCGGCCTCGGCATCTTTCCGGATTACAGTGTCGCCGACGACATTGCGCGCGGCCGGCTGGTGCGGGTGTTCGCGGACTGGACCTTGCCGTCCGGTGGCATCCATGCCGTCTTCCCGCCGGCGCGCTTCAGGCCGGCCAAGGTGCGCGCTTTCGTCGACCTCTTGGTTGCAGCCGAACGGCGGCGCGCGCGCAGTGCCGTTACAGGCTGATTTCGCTGGCTATGGTAATCAGGGAACCTTTGTTCGGCCCACGCTTTTGGATATGCTGCGATTCCGAACCGTCAGAAGGGTATTGCCCATGACCATCAAGATCCTCGCGATCTCCGCCCTTGTTCTCGCGCTTGGCTGCAGCCTGTCTACCGCAGCGCTCGCCAAGGAGAAGAAGCACCGCCATCGCCAGCCGGAACCGGAGCAACGCTACGTTCCCGCCCATCGCGACCTCGTCTATGTCCTGTTCGGCGGCCCGCGCTACTATGACAAGATGCTGATCACCACGGCGGCCGGCCCGTGCTCTTACGACCGGGTCGGGCCGGACGCGAATGCGCTGAACAAGGTCAACGATCACCATTGCGGAAAGTAGATTGGTCCCAACGGCGGGGTTGTCCTGCGTCGCAGGTTTTACCGGATGACGGCCGCCGCGAACTTGAGAGAGACAGTCGATGACCGCTGATGAGAAATGGTCTCCGTCCGAAAAGAAAGTCGCCCCGCACTGCCTATGACGCAGCGCTGAAGGTGGCGCTCGACAAGACGCTGGCTGAACTCAAGAGCAGGGCCCACGTTGCGGCAACGCCTTCCGAAATGTGGGATGTCGAAGACTTCTGCTGCAGCAGCGACGGAAGATGGACCAGATGTTCGACTATCGCTATTCACAGCTAATACAGGTCTTCGCCAATCTCATCCGGCAAGGCTATCTCGAGGAGAATCTCCTTGTTGGCTTGTCGGAAGACAAGCGGCAAACGATCCGAAAATACGCCAGCTGGAATCGCGAAGGGTAGGGGTCCTCTTCGGGGACCTTGGCGCTGCATTCAAACTGGACCATTCACCATCTTCGCGCGCGCCGCGCAGCTCGAGTTCAGCCATGGCGTGCCTCCGTGGCATCGGGGGTCGCGCCTCTGTCCTTGTCGTCCTGCGCCATCGCCAGCGGCGCACCGCCTTCCCACAGGATCAGGCTGGCGGCGCCGATCAGCCCGGCGCGGTCGCCGAGTTCAGCCTGCACGATCGGCACGTCGCGATAGGCCGGCATCGCCCGCTGCTGGATGACCGCTCTGATCGACGGTGCCAGAAGGTCGAACCCGTTGGAAAGGCCGCCTCCCATGACAATCAGATCGGGCGAATAGAGATGAAGCAGGTTGGTGAAGCCGATGCCCAGCCATTGTGCTTCCGCCTCGATCAGGTCGAGAGCGTTGGCGTCGCCGGCCTTGGCAGCCTCTACGACATGCCTGGCCGAGACGTCGCCATCATTTGACAGCCGTCGTAAGAGCGAGCCGTCGCCCGGCGCGGTCAGTCGCGTGGCGCGGCGGCCGAGCGCGGTTCCGGAGGCAACGGCCTCGAAGCAGCCGATGGCGCCGCAAAAGCAGCGGTCGCCTTCACCGGTGACGGTCATGTGGCCGATCTCGGCCGCCAGTCCGCGCCTGCCGTGATAGATGTGGCCATCGGCGACGACGCCGCCGCCAATGCCGGTCGATACGGTCACGAACACCAGCGATCCGCTGCCGCGTCCGGCGCCAAAACGCCATTCGCCGAGCGCCGCCGCATTGGCGTCGTTTTCCAGCCGCACCGGCAGGCCGAAATGCCGCCCCAGAATGTCGATCAGCGGCACATCATGCCAGCCGGCCAGCGTTGGCGGCGCAATGACGATCCCCGCCTTGGGGTCGAGTGGCCCCGGCGCACCGACGCCGATGCCGGCGACCTTTGCCTGCGGGTGTTCCCTAAGCAGCGTGCCTGCCAAAGCGACGATCTGGCTGATCACCGCCTCCGATCCCGCACCGGCAAGCGTCGACGCTGAAGCATGAGCGACGATACGGCCATCGCTTTCGACCAGCGCACCGCGCAGCGCCGTGCCGCCGAGATCGAAGGCCAGCGCAAGCTTGGTCATCAGGCGGCGACCTCCAGCCCGTGCAGCCAGGCCATGCGCCGGGCAAGGTCGGGATCGCCGAAGGCCAGCGAGCCCAGCACCACGGTCTCCGCACCTGCGGCGCGCAGTAAGGGCACGGTCTCGTGGCGGATGCCGCCATCGGCGGCGAGCACGATGTCGGCCTCGCGGCCGGCTTTGCGCATCAGCACGCGCGCCTCGATCAGGCGCGGACACGCCTGCTCCGACAGGCTTTGGCCCTTGACGCCGATGGAAGTGCCGAGCAGCGTCACGAACGCCACTTCCGGCAGGAAGGGCGTGACGGCCGCGACCGGTGTTTCCAGCCGCAGCACCACGCCGGCCTCGGCCCCGAGTTCACGCGCCAGTCTCACGGCGCGCAGACCGGTCTCGCCGTTTTCGGCGTGCACACTGATCAGGTCGGCGCCGGCCTCGATGAACTGGCGCGTCTGTTCCTCGACGATCTCGGCTTCGACCATCAAATGGACATGGATAGGCTTTGCGGTGAGCTTGGCGATGTGCGCCACCAGGTCCGGGAAGAACAGGAAGCCAGGGGTGAAGCGGGCATCGGCGACGTCGATATGATGGACATCGGCATGGGTCTCGATGCGCTTCAAATCGCGCTCCATATTGGCGAGGTCGGCCGACCACAGCGAAAACTCGCCGATAAGCCGGTTGCGCGGCAGGGCGGCAATTGCTGCGGGGCCGGACAGGGGCTTGTTCGTCGTCATCGTCTCAGGCTCCGTAGCCGCGCATTGTCTGGCGGTTGGTTTTGACGGCGCCGGTAGGGTCGGCGGCGGCCGTTTCGGACTCTTCCTCCAGCACCAGCCAGCCGTTGAAATTGGGTGCAGCACCAGCGATCTCGATCACCTTCGCCGTGTCACAGACGCCCTTGCCGAGCATCGCCCAGGTTCCATTCGCGTCGACATCCTTCAGATGCACATAGCGGATGCGATCGCGATAAGTGGTGAGCGTATCCGCCATGTCCTGGCCACCGCGCAAGATGTGGCCGGTGTCGGGCACCCAGCCCACCAGCGAGGCGTCGAGCAGCCCGAAGATGCGGTCGTAGTCGGCGCGGTCGAACAGCAGCGTGTTGTGATGCGAGCTTGGATGCACCGCGACCTGGACGCCGGCCTCGCGCCCGAGCTCGCCGGCTTTGTTGTAGACCTCGGCGGCGATGGCAAACTTGTCGTCGCGCGGCCCGTCGGAAACGATCGTGGCCGAGCCCATCGACACCAGCGCGCCGGGAAAGGCGGCGGCGAAGTCGATCCAGCGTTTGGCGGTCTCCAGGTCGGCGCCGATCTCATCCCTGAGCGTAAAACCGCTCTTGGAGCCGAAGGCGAAGGAGACGAGCGTCAGCCCGGATGACTTCAGCGCGGCGGCGAACTCCGCTGGCTTGGCGGCATAGCGGCCGATCATCGTGTCGGTGATCTCGATGCCGGCATAGCCGCCATCGGCGATCGCCTTGAGCAGATCGTCCGGGCCGCCGGCAAAACGGTCGCCGAGCATTTCCCAGGTAAAGGTCTGGCAACCGACTTCCAGGTCTTTCACGGTCATCCTTTCATTCCTTGATTCCACCTCCGTTGGAGGGACATCCTACTTGACCGACCCTGCGGTCATGCCGGCGAGGAAGAACCTCTGGGCAACCAGGTAGATGACCAGGAGCGGCAGCGAGCCGAGCACGCTCATCGCCATCATCTGGTTCCATTCGAATGCGTGTTGCCCCATCAACAGCTGGATGCCGATCGGGACGGTGCGCATGGACGTCGACTTCGTCAGTGTCAGCGCAAAGAGAAATTCGTTCCAGCACAACAGGAAGGTGTAGACCGACGTCGCCACGATACCAGGCAGTGAAATCGGCACGATCACCCGCCACAGTGCGGTCCAACTGGTGCCGCCGTCGACAGCCACCGCTTCATCGAGGTCGCGGGGCAAGGTGTTCAGATATCCCGTCATCAGCAGGATCGCATAGGGCAGCGTAAACACCAGATAGGTCAGGATCAGCGCCACATAGGTGTCGAAGATGCCATACGAGACGACAAGCCCGAAGAAGGGGATCAAAAGCGTGATCGGCGGGATCGTCTGCGTGCTGATGATGAGCGTGTTGAGGCTGCCGTTGCCGCGGAAATTGAAACGGCTGAACCCATAGGCCGCCAGCAAGGCGATCAGCACCGTCAGCACGGTCACCGCTCCGGCCACGAAGTAGCTGTTGAAGAAGAAGCGCAGCTTTACCGGGTCGCCCAGGATGGCCGCATACGCTTCCAGCGTGAAGGCCTTCGGCAGGACGGTTGGTGGCAGGGCAAAGATTTCGGTGTTCGACTTGAACGAGCTGCTCAGCATCCAGTAGATCGGGAAGGCCGCGAAAAAGAGCCCTGCGGCAAGCGCGACATGGAGCGCGGCGGTGATCAGCCTGTCTTTGGGCGTGTGCATTTTCCTCATGTAACTACCGAGCCTTTTGATAGCGGATGTAGAACAGCGTCAGGCCGAGAGAGATCAGCAGGATGACCACGGCGCTCGCCGAGGCCTGCGACAGGTTGTAGCTCGAAAACGCCAGCTTGTACGTGTAGGTGCTGAGGACCTCGGTCGAGTAGATCGGACCGCCACCCGTCGTTATCCAGATCAATGGAAAGACCTGCATGGTCCAGATGAAGTCGAGCAGCGAGATGCTGATGATGATCGGCATCAGCTGCGGAATGGTGATGAAGATCAGCTTCTGGTAGGCCTTCGCGCCGTCGATATCGGCGGCCTCGTAGAAATCCTTGGGAATGCCCTGCAAGCCTGCGAGCAGGCTGACCATGAAAAGCGGGTAGCCCGCCCAGATATTGGCGAAGGTGACGGCGTGCAGCGCGGTCGCGGGCGAGGAAAACCACTCGACCTTGGAACCGATGATGCCCATCTGCATGAGAACACTGTTCACGACACCATTCGGCTCAAGCAGAAGGCGCCAGATCACCGCGATAATCACCGCGGTGAACAGCCAGGGCAGTATGTACAGCACGCGCAGGATGTTGCGCAGCGTCGGATTGATGCGGTCGCTGTTCAGCATGAGTGCGAAGAGCATGCCGATGGTCATATGGAAGACGACACTCATGCAGGTGAAGTAGAGCGTGTGCCACAGCGAGGCCCAGAACACCGGATCGGCAAAGATCGCCTGGTAGTGTTTCAGTCCGGCAAAGGACGGGTCGCGACGCAGCACCGCGCTGTTCTGGAACGAATAGCCAATCACCGTCACCATCGGCAGCAGCATCAGAAGGCCGATTATGAGGAGCGATGGTGACAGATAGAGATAGGGTGCGACCGCTCGTTTCAGTCGATGGTGGGAGCGCTTCTGCCCGGTCATGTGCGACCCCTGGGATGTGCCTTCAAGAGGAAGGTGCGCTTCAAAAACAGGTCCATCTCAAATTGCCGATCCGTTGTTGACGGGTGGCCTGGCCGAGGCCGGGCCACCCGGTGGAAGATAGCAAACGGGCAATGGCCGCTCAGAATTTCGCCGTCCAGCCCTTTTGAGCGTTGGTTGCGGCTTGTTCCGGAGACTGCTCGCCGGCAAGCATCTTCTGAGCCTCCACGTCGAACTGGGTCATCAGGTCTTCAGCCACCGGCAGGCCCGTGAACTCGTTGGCGAGATAGCCGGTCTTGAAGATTTCGAAAGCCTTGGCGAAAGCCTTGTCCGAGGTCACGAAATCGGGCTTGGCGTTGACGTTGCCCGGGAAGGCATTTGCAAGCGACACGAGCTTGGCATTCACCTTCTCGCTCATCAGATATTGGACGAGCTTCCAGGCTTCATCCTGATGTTTCGAGGCGGCGGAGATGCCGATGCCCCAGGAGGCGTAGGGAAGGCCGCGCTTGCCGCTGTAGTCCGCCACGACCGGGACCGGGATCAGGTCGAAGTTCAGCTTGGGATTGCGTTTGCGGATGAGGTTCACATGCGCAAGCGAGTCGATCATCATTCCGACCCGATCGTTGACGAATTCCTCGACCTTCTCCTGCTCGGTCTTGGTGGCAATGCCGGGCGAGATGACGCCGGCGTCGTTCAGCGATTTGACGAAGGTGAGCATATCGACCACCGGCTTGCCCTCGAGAGCCGGCTTGCCTTCAACCATCATCGATTGGCCCGAGGCCCAGACCCACGACATCAGGTCGTTCTGGACACCGGACGGCGTTTGCAGCGACAAGGGCAGCACCCAGCCATACTGGTTCTTGTCGGCGTGGGTCATCTTCTTGGCGGCTTCGAGAAACTCCGCGCGGGTCGACGGCAGCTTGGTCACGCCTGCCTGGGCGGCGAGGTCCAGATTGACGAAGACCGGATAGACGAACGAAGCCACGGGAAACATCACCGCCTTGCCGTCCACCTTGATGATATCCGCGACCTGGGTCTTGTCGAACCCGCTCGCATCCATCATCGGGTTCATGTCGGCCAGCGCACCCTGCGCGTTCAGATTGTTCACCCAGGCGCCGTCGAGACCGACGACGTCGCTGAGCGTTCCGGTTGCGGCGCCGACCGAGATCTGGTCTCGCGTGGTCGCATAGGGACCGCTGACCAGCGTCACCTTGATGCCGGGGTTTGCAGCCTCGAAGTCGTTCATGATTGCCCTGAGCGAGCCGCCCGGCAATTCGGGCTCCCACCATTGGGTGAATTCCAGCGTCGTGTCCGCCATGGCGCCGGTTGCACCAAGCAACCATGCGGCCGCGGCTATTTTCAGCATCGCGGGTCGTATCCGAAACATCATTTTCTCCTCCTTCTTCAAGATCGGCCGCACAATGCGGACGGTCGTCTGTTCATTCAGAAGCCTTCTTGTATCTTCCGCAGGCACCTCGCTCCCGCCCGCGGTCTTCCGCAGATCTTCAGATCGCCAGATGCGTTTCGGGATCGAAGAAATGGAACTTGGCATCATCCACGGCCAACCGGATTTCCGAGCCGGAGCGGACGGCGCTGATCGGCTCGAACCTCGCCACCGCGTTCGACGCCAGGCCGAAATCGTCCACCGCATCCGGATCGCCGGAGTCCACCCGGACAGCGTCGATGTTCATGTGGACGATCTGTTCGGAGCCGAGTTCCTCGATCGAGGTCACCCTGGCCGGTATCGTCTGATACTTGCGACCGGATTCAAGGCTGCTGTCATAAAGATCCTCCGGTCTGATCCCGAACACGACCTTGCGCCCCGCATACGACCTCAAGGCCGGCCTGCGCACGAAGGCTGCATCCTGCAGCCGGACGGCGAAGTCGCGAAAAGCGAGCTCGCCGCCCTTCAGGGTCGCCTCGAAAAGGTTCATCGAAGGAGAGCCGATGAAGCCGGCAACGAAGGCGTTAACCGGCGATTCATAGAGCCTCTTGGGTGTGTCGACCTGCTGCAGCACACCGCCTTTCAACACCGCGACTCTGTCGCCCATCGTCATCGCTTCGATCTGATCGTGGGTCACGTAAATGGTCGTGACGCCGAGCTGCTTTTGCAGGCTGGTGATTTCGGCGCGCATTTGCACACGCAGTTTCGCATCCAGATTGGAAAGCGGCTCGTCCATGAGAAAGGCGGCCGGCTCGCGCACCATGGCGCGGCCCATGGCAACCCGTTGACGCTGCCCGCCTGACAGGTTCGCGGGTTTGCTGTCCAGCAAAGACGTCAGCTGAAGAGTTTTGGCGATCTCGTCCACGCGCTTCTTGCGCTCGGCCTTCGGCTTGCCTGCCAGCCGCATCGAAAAGGCGATGTTTTCGGATACCGTCATATGCGGGTAGAGCGCGTAGCTCTGGAACACCATCGCGATGTCGCGGTCCTTGGGCGGCATGTCGACGACGTCGACCCCGCCGATCCGAAGGCTGCCGCTGGTGATGTCTTCCAACCCCGCGATCATTCGCAACGCCGTGGATTTGCCGCAGCCGGAAGGCCCGACGAGGATCAAGAACTCGCCGTCCTTGACCGACAGGTTCAACTGGTCGATTGCGCGAAAACTGTTCCCGTAGGTTTTGCAGATCTTCTCAAGAATGACTTCTGCCATATTCCTCCCTCCACAAGTATAAGCCCTGATTTTTATGATTCTCCTGGGCTTGTGTTCGCCTGCGAAATGTTTCGTCGGATCGTTTCAGGTCATGCTCCAGCATCCACATGCGCATTTTTCAGGTCGACTGCTGACGGCGCGTTCGCCGATGCCAGGAGTTGCGTGACCTGGTCCTCGGTCGGAAGCGCCTCGCGCCCGCCACGCCCCGTTATCGAAACGGCCGCCGCCGCGGCCGCGAATGCGATCCGGCCCGCGGTGTCGGCTCCGCGCGTCAACGCATGGGCATAGGCGCCATGAAAGCAGTCACCCGCGCCTGTGGAGTCGACGACCGCAACCCGGTGCGGGGGCAGGTGCCAGAGACCTGTCTCTTCACGGCCGCGATAGTACACACCCCTGCCTCCATCGGTCAGAACCACGGCGGATCGCGATGGCAACCACAAGGCATCGAGCATCTCGGCAGGCGATCGGCGCCCCGTGGCAGTCCGTGCAAAGCTAAGTGGAAGAATGAGATGGTCGCAGAGCGCGATCAGCCGCTCCGTGGCGGGGCCGCTGCTCCATTCGATATCGCCGAGGATCGCAAGGCCGAGATCGCGAGCCCGAGCCACGACATCCAGCGACCCGGTCGCATAGCTATCGACGATCAGGACGGTTGCGCGGCTGAGGATATCGTCCGGAAAGTCCGGAGCGGTGCCCAGCATCGCATCGTCGTCATACGCGATGAACCTTTCCCCGTCCGAGCCGACGGTGATCCGCGAGTGCACCGGGCGCGCGTCGGGATGGCGCGGCGCGAATGCGGTTTCAATACCGCTCGCCACGAGATCGAGCAGAACGGCGTCGTCCGCGGCACTGGCCAGCCATCCGACGAACCCGGCGGTTCCGCCGAGCCGCGCGACGGCGGCAAGCGCCGTCGCGACATTTCCCCCGAAAGCGCGGGTACTTTGCAGAACCTTACCCTTGCCCGCCGACAATGGCTGATCGACGTAGACGATGTCGTCTATCGCAATAGCGCCGAAGCCGAGGGTGGCGGGGACGGTGGGCATCGTTCAGGCGCCCGCCTTCGCCAAGGCGTCTTGCGCCGAAAGGCCGTCATGGATGACGCCGCGAAAGGCAAGCGCTGCCTTCTCCGGATCGCCGTGCCCCCAGAGATTGCGGCCTACCACGGCGCCGCGCGCGCCGGCACGGATGGCGTCCGCCGTCTGCTGAAGCGCGCCGAGCAGCGTATCGGTCTTTGGCCCCCCCGCGATGACAACCGGCACCGGGCAGGTCCGGACGGTCTCTTTGAATGACTCGAAATCCCCGGTGTAGCCGATCTTGATCACGTCGACGCCGGACTCGTAGCCGATGCGCGCCGCGTAGGCGATCTCGTCGGGGGTGAAGACGATTTTTGCCCCATCGGTGAAGTCGCGAGGGTAGATATGCGCCACCACGGGCATGCCGTAGCGGGCTGCTGCATTCACCGAATCGGTCAGCCAGCGTATGTATTTGCCCTCCGTCGCGCCGCGCACCGGAATGGCCACGGCCAACGCATCGGCCCCCGCGCGCACCGCGTCCTCGGGCGTTGCGATCAACTCGCTGATGCGATCGTCCGCGGTGAAGCAGCCCGCCTGAATCACCAGGGAAGCTTTGCCCGCATATTGCGGCCACAGATGGCGCGCGGTGCCAGGCTGGATGCTGACGTAGTCGGGTTTGCCCGCCATGACGCGTGCGAGCGCACCCGGCAGGTCGGCAAGGCCGCCTTTGCGCACGTCGCCATAGCCGACGAAGTGGTCGACCGCGCCGCCAAAAAGGTTCCCCGATGGATGCGAGAAGAGGCGCGCGAGGCGCACCTTGGTTCCTAGGCTCATGAGTCCAAAATTCCCTGATCGGTTGATTTAAAAAAGCTCGATCCAGTGTTTCCGAAAGAAAAAGGAAAAACAATCTTTCGAAAGCTTTCGAATCTGCATATTTCCGGTAAGGTGAGCCGAGGCCGGCGCGATTGCTCGGCGCAGGCAGGCAAGGGCCGGGCAATGTTGTCGGAGCAGAGACGCCAATCGATCCTGGGCGAGGTGCAACGCAGCGGACAGGTTCGCATCAAGGACCTGTCGGACGGGTTTGGCGTGTCGGAGGTCACGGTGCGCTCCGACCTCGAAATACTGGACCGCAAGGGACTGCTGACCAAGACCCGTGGAGGGGCGGTGACCCGGACCACCGATTCGACGACGGCCGCGTTCGCGCGGCGGATGGAAACGAACCTCGACGCAAAGAAGCGCATCGCCCGGGCGGCGCTCGACCTTTTCGAGCACAACCAGTCGGTCATCTTCGACGGTGGCTCGACCTTGATGCAGCTTGCCATGCAGTTACCGCCGCTCAGCAATGTCGTGGTCGCGGCCACGGCCATGAACATCGTGCAGCATCTTATGCATCGTCCCGGGCTCGACGTTCATATGATCGGCGGCCGGGTCTATCCCGACACGGTGAGCACGCTGATCACCGATGCCGATACGGCTCTCGGCGGCCTGGTAGCGCATCAGGTCTTTGTTGGAGCGCATGCGATAGACTCGTCACTGGATGTGGTCGACGTGAACGAAGACATGGCGCGAACGAAGCGAAACCTCGTTCGCATGGCCCGGCGCGTTGTCCTGCTCGCCGATTCGAGCAAATGGGGCGTCAGCGGGACGTCCAAGGCATTTTCGCTGTCGGCCGTCGATGTGGTGATCACCGACGATGGCCTGCCCGGTCCAATACGCAGCGAGCTTGATAGGATCGGGGCCAAGGTGATCTATGCCTGAACCCATCCCGGTCTCTGATGCGCGACGGAAAGCGCGCATGACCCACGGGCTTCGCAGCGGCCGTCGGCCGTTTTTCATGCCGGTCATGTTCTGCTCCTCACGCTGGCGGCCTCCCAATCCTGCGCCAGAACTCTCACATGCTCTATAAAAATTTTACGCGCGTCAACATTTAAAGTCCTGTATAGCGGATTGCGGGGGGTCGTGGGAACTGCAACGGTTGCGCAGCATGCCCTTGGCTTGGGAGGAAAGCTGGAAATGCACGGAAAATCAGAGACAAAGCTCGGCATCGGTGTCATCGGCTGCGGCAACATCTCGATGACCTATCTGCGCAATGCAGCGCTCTTCGGTGGTGTCGAGCTACGCGCCTGCGCCGACATTTCCGCTGACATGGCTGAGCTGCGCGCCAGGGAATACGGCATCCGAGCGATTGGCGTCGACACGCTGCTCGCCGACCCCGATATCGACCTCGTGCTGAACCTGACAATCCCCGCGGCGCATTTCGACATTTCGTTATCGGCGCTTTCGGCGGGCAAGCATGTCTTCACCGAAAAGCCGCTGGCAACCTCTGCCGCCGACGGCCGCCGCCTTGTCGCCGAGGCCGCGAAGCGCGGCCTGCTGATCGGCTCGGCGCCGGACACATTCCTGGGTGCAGCCGGCCGCCGCGCGCGCCGGCTGATGGATGACGGCGCGATCGGCAAGCCGGTGACCGGCACCGCTTTCATGATGGGACGGGGCATGGAGCACTGGCATCCCAATCCGCAATTCTATTATCAGCCCGGCGGCGGTCCGGTGTTCGACATGGGTCCCTATTACCTGACCGTGCTGGTCAATCTGCTCGGGCCGGTCGAGCGCGTCATGGCGATGGCGACGCGCGGCCAGGAGGAGAGGCTGATCACGGCCGACGGGCCGTTCAAGAACACGACATTCAAGGTCGGCACGCCGACCAACATAATATCGCTGCTCGAATTCCGCTCCGGCGCCACCGTCACCTTCGGCGCCTCATGGGATGTTTTCAAACACTCCAACCATCCGATCGAACTGCACGGCACCGAAGGCTCGCTCAGGCTGCCTGATCCCGACACGTTCGGCGGCACGGTCTCGCTGTCGGAACGTGGCGCCGACTGGGCCGATTTCGCCAGCGAGAGCGAACTCTACGGCGCCCGCAACTGGCCCTATTCCGCGCCCGACCGTGCCAATTACCGCATGCTCGGCGTCGCCGATCTGGCGGGCGCGCTGGCCACGGGCAGAAAGCCGCGCGCCTCCGGTGAGCTGGCGCTGCATGTGCTTGAGATCATGGAGGCGATCCTGGCTTCGGGCGAAAGCCGTGGCTCGGTTGCCGTCAGCGGCACGGTCGACCAGCCGCCGCTGCTTGGCGAAGAGGAAGCGGCAACCCTGCTTGCCTGACGGGAGGTTCGTCCGTGACATCGCCGCCGTCCCTGCCGACACTCGATCCGGAGGCCCGGCATGTGCTCGAGCTCGGCAGCCAGGCCGGCGCGCCGCCGTTCGAAACGGGAACGCCAGAACAGGCGCGCCTTGCCTACAATGAGGGCTTCCCAAACCTGCAAGGCGAGCGTGAACCGGTCGCAGCACTCAGCGAGCGCATCATCGCCGGACCCGGCGATCCGCCGAGGCTCAGGATCTATCGCGGGCAGGGCGCGCCTTCGGCAGGCGCTCCGGCGCTGCTCTATCTCCATGGCGGCGGCTGGGTGATCGGCAATCTCGACTCGCATGACGAGATCTGCCGCTGGTTCGCCAACGAGGCAGGCGCTGTCGTCGTTTCCGTCGACTACCGGCTGGCGCCGGAACACAAATTCCCGGCGGCAATAGAGGATTGCCGAGCGGCACTTGCCTTCATGCAAAGCGCCGCGGACGAACTCGGCATCGACGCTGCCCGCATCGCGGTTGCCGGCGACAGCGCGGGCGGCAATCTCGCCACGGTGCTCGGCCTGCTCACGCGGGGGGACAAAAATCCGCCGGCAGCGCAGCTGCTGTTTTATCCCAACACCGATGCCGGGCAGACGACGGACAGCTATCGCCGCTTCGCCATAGGCTTTGGCCTGACCGCCTCGACCATGGCCTGGTTCCGCGACCATTATGTCCGCAATGCCGCCGACATCGGCGACTGGCGTACCTCACCGCTGAAGGCGGAAAGCCTCGCCGGTGCGCCGCCCACCTTCATCGCCATCGCCGGTCACGACATCCTCGCCGACGAAGGCGAGGCCTATGCCAGGCGTCTGCAGCAGGCCGGCGTGCCGGTCGTGCTGGAACACTGGCCCGGTCAGATCCACGGCTTCGTCTCGATGGGCCGTTACGGCCCGGCAGCGAGACAGGCGGTTGCCGCCGCCATTGCCGCGTGGCGAAGCTTCGATCCTGCCTTTGGAAAGGCTCAAGCGGACTGACGCATCACCAGGGCGGCGTCGAGGCTGACCTTCGGCGCGACGTTGGCCGTATCCTCGTTGAGCAAAGCGAGCAGTGTCTCGACGCTGCGCCCCGCCATGGCGGCAAAATCCTGCGCGATGGTGGTCAGTGCGGGGCAGGTGTAGCGGCTCAGCGGATGGTCGTCATGGGCGGCGATACGCAGGTCGCAATCGGCCTTGCGGCCGATCTTCAGCCCTTTCGCGAAGGCCGCCGCCATCACGCCGAAGGCGAGGCGGTCATTCGCACACAGTATGGTCTTGCCGGGCAGGCCCCCGGTCTTGCCGGGCAGACCTCTGGTCTTGCCCGACAGGCCGCTGGCCCCGAGCATCTGTTCCATCTGCTCGTAGCCGATGCGCTCGAAATCCCATGTGTAGTCTCGGGTGTTGCCGATAACCACCGGGTCCTGGCCAAGCTGATGCATGGCGTCGACATAGCTGCTCAGCCGCTCCGGCGAATTGTGATTGACATGCGGGATGTCGAAATAGATCGGGGCGTCGCCGGAGCGGCAGAGATAGTCGACGATGGTCGAGACGCTCTGGGCATTGTTGTTGCCGACAAAGGGCGTGCCGCCTTCAAGATAGGTGTCGAAATAGACGACCGGCATTGTCTGGGTCAGCTTCTCCAGCGTGCGCCGGTCCGAACGCAAGCCGAGCGGCGCGATCAGCGCGCCCGAAACTTTCAGCGACAGGATGGTACGTGTCGCCTCCATTTCGAGCTCGGTCGAGCCATGCGAGGAGATGACGATCGGCCAGTAGCCCTCGTCGCGCAGCCGAAGTTCGATGCGGCTGACCATTTCGGAATAGAAGGGGTCGGTGACCGTCGGTACGACAATGCCGATGGCGCGGGTGCGCTTGCGGTTGAGGTTGCGGGCAAACAGATTGGGCTGGTAGTCGGATGAGCGCAACGCCTCTTCGATGCGCTTGCGCGTTGCCGGCTTGACGCTGGTCGGATCGTCGAAATATTTCGACAGCGTCGGCCTGGAGACGCCGCAGGAGCGGGCGAAATCCTCCATCGTCTTGTGCGTCATCGGCATTCAATTCCTCGTCTGGCACGCGCCAGAACCTCGGTCATCCCTTGACGCTGCCCAGGGTCCTGCAGCCGGCGCGTCCGCCACGCAACGGCAGACGAAATTTACAGGAAACGTCAGTGGGTTCAACGCGCAATGACAGATTATACCGTGCGTAAATTTGTTCAATTGACGCGAAAATTGTCGCGCATCAAAGTCTCGGTCACAAAGAGCGCTGAAACAGTCCAGGCACCATGACACAACAGATCGATCGGCTTCTTTCCCAGCTTTATCGTCGGCTCGATGCCGCCGCGGTTGTGATCGGCGATGCTATCGATCCGCGCTACAGCGACGACCTCTCCGGCAAGGGCGGCGGCCAGCCCGAACTGGTCTTGCGTCCGCGCAACGCCGCCGACGTCGCCGAAATCCTGCGCCTATGCAGTGGTATCGGCCAGAAGCTGGTCGTCCATGGTGGCCGCACCGGGCTGGCAGGCGGCGCGCGCGTGCAGCCGGGCGAAGCGGTGCTGTCGCTGGAGCGCATGACCGCGGTCGAAGCGCCCGACCGCGCCGCGGCAACCATCATGGCAGAGGCCGGCGCGCCGCTGCAAATGGTGCAGGAAGCGGCCGATGCAGCCGGCCTGATGTTCGGCGTCGATATCGGCGCGCGCGGCACGGCGACGGTCGGCGGCAACATCGCCACGAATGCCGGCGGCATTCGCGTGCTGCGCTACGGCATGTACCGCGCCCAGGTTCTGGGGCTGGAGGCCGTGCTTGCCGACGGCTCGATCCTGACTTCGTTGCGTGGCCTGGCCAAGGACAATTCGGGATACGATCTCAACCAGCTTTTCATTGGCAGCGAAGGCACGCTGGGCGTGGTTACTCGCGCCTGCCTGCGGCTGCATCCCAAGCCCGCCACCGAGGTTGCCGCATCCTGCGCGCTTGGCTCGCTGGGGGCGGCCATTGCGCTGCTCGACCTGCTCAAGCAGCGGCTCGGTCCCTTGTTGTCAGCCTATGAGGTGAATTTCTCGCCGCTCTACGGCTCCATGATTGCCGGCATGGCGGCGCCGGCGCCGCTGCCGGCCGGCGCGCCGGTTTACGTGCTGGCCGAGATCCAGGGCAACCAGGCCGAGCTGGACGGCGAGCGTTTCGCTTCGGTGCTGATGCAGGCGGTCGAAGACGGCATCGTCGCCGACGTGGTCGTCTCGCAGTCGCCGCGCGAATTTCGTGCGCTATGGGATGTGCGCGAAGAGGCCAACCGCTTCCTGTTTGCGATCGAGGGCATGATCGGCGTCGACATCAGCATCCCGTTGGCGACCATGGCGGATTTCCTGCGCAACGCCGAAGCCGCGATCCACGCCGTCGACAGCCGCGCCGAGATCTACGTCTTCGGCCATCTCGGCGACGGCAATCTGCACTATCAGGTCGACACCACGGAACCGGCCGCCGCCTATGAGATCATCTATCGCGGCGTGGCGGCATGCGGTGGCGCCGTCTCGGCCGAGCACGGCATCGGCCTCGACAAGAAGAAATGGCTGAACCTCGTGCGCAGCGACGCCGAACTATCAGCCATGCGCCGGCTGAAGGTGGCGTTCGATCCGCACAACATTCTCAACCCAGGGCGGATTTTCGATATTATTTGATGGCCAGGAGGTCTAGCTTGCAACTGGCGAGAGCAGCGCGTGGAAGTCGACCGTTCTCATCTGCTCGACGCCGTCCAGAGTCATATTTCCCGCGACATAGACGATGATTGCCAGACCGAGCCAGCCGATCCAGCGATACCTGGCAAGCAGCGCCGCCACCAGCGTCGAGGCGACCGCCATCAGAACCACCGACAGGATGAGACCGAACACCAGCGCATTCATGTCGTGGGCGGCGGCGCCCGCCACGGCCAGCACATTGTCCAGCGACATCGAGACATCGGCGACGACGATCTGCAGGATCGCCGTGCGCAGCGCCTTGGCCGGCCGCGCCGTCGCAAGTGCTGCGGCTTCATTGTCGACGTCCTCGCCGCCGCCGGCCGAGCGCAACTCCTGGAACACGTTCCAGCACACCCAGAACAAAAGCATGCCGCCGACCAGCATGATCCCAGGAATTTCCAGCAGCTGCACCGCGATCACCGCAAAGACGATGCGGATCACCGCCGCCGCGGCAATGCCGGCGATGATCGCCTTCTGCCGCAACGCCTCGGCGAGGCCTGCGGCCGCCATGCCGATCACCACGACATTGTCGCCAGAGAGCACAAGGTTGATGGTGATGACTTCCAGATAGGCGGCGACAGTCGTCTGGTCGAAACTCATAAAGCGGTCTCCCCGGAAGGCTCCGGCTGGTTGCGGGCGCATCGGACCGATGTCTGCGCAAACGCGAAGACAGCTGATTTGAGTGCAGCCCGGTATTGAAACAAGACGCCAGCGCGGCCAATCGGTCCTCATCCACGGAATTCATCGCCGGGTCGTGATTTCCGACCAGAAATGCCCGTCCCAGAATGCCCGTCATGGAAGGAAGACAAAAGCGTTCCGCTTGCCTATCAATATTGCCGACCAAAGGAGAGACGAGCATGAGCAAGACGGCACTGATTTTCTGGGGCGGATGGGAAGGCCACACGCCGGCTCGCAGCGCCGCTGTCGTCAGCGAGATATTGACCGGGCATGGCTTCGAGGTGCGGACAGAAGAGGGCACATCGGCGCTTGCCGATCCGCAGCTCCCGGCCATCGATCTGATCGTGCCGGTGATCACCATGTCGACGATCGATAAACCGGAGCTGCAAAACCTCACCGCCGCCGTCAGCGGCGGGACCGGCCTTGCCGGCTTCCACGGCACCATGGGCGACAGTTTTCGCAACGAGCCGAACTATCAGTTCATGACCGGCGGCCAATGGGTCGCGCACCCCGGCGACATCATCGACTACCGTGTCGACATCATCAGCGACGATCCGATCGTCAGGGGTATCGAGGGTTTCGCCTACCATTCCGAGCAGTATTACATGCATGTCGACCCGAGCAACGAGGTGCTGGCGACGACGACGTTCAGCGGTGAGCATCTCGACTTCATCGACGGCGTCGTCATGCCCGTGGTCTGGAAGCGCCGCTATGGCAAGGGCCGCGTCTTCTTCAGCGCGCTCGGCCACACCGCGGATGATTTTTCCGTGCCGCAAATGCGCACCATCTTCGAGCGTGGGGTGCTGTGGGCCAGCCGGTAACCGGGGCCTGTCCAAGCAAGCAACGGCGATATCACGCCTCCGCTACTCGCTAAGCCGCGGCTAACGCACTATGGTGGCTGAGGTGACGACGTTCGACCGCCGTCATCGCAACTGAAATGTGTTGTCACGGGGGGCATGCATGTTCGGGGTCGTCGGATTAGTAAGGCATGGAAAGCCGTCGCAGCGCTGGCGTCCGCCGGCTCTGGTGGTCGTGGTGTTCGGCCTGTTGCTGCTTGCGCCGGAAGTTGCGAATGCGCAGCCGCACTGGACGCTCGATCCGGCGAATTCGACACTCACCTATCAATCGGTGAAGAAGAACACCATTGTCGAAACCAACAAGATCAGGAACCTCTCGGGCACGCTGACATCGGATGGCGCCGCCAAGGTCACGTTCGACCTCAACTCGGTCGACACCGGTATCGACCTTCGCAATGTCCGCATGCGCTTCCTGTTCTTCGAAACCTTCAAATTCCCGACGGCGGAAGTGACCGCGAAAGTCGATCCCGCCGCTTTTGCCGATCTCGCCACCAAACGGCGCATGAGCGCGCATATCCCGTTTCGCCTGAGCCTGCACGGCGTCGACAAGGACCTCGAGGCCAATGTCGTGGTCACCATGATCACCGACAGCATGGTGTCGATCGCCTCGGAGGCGCCGGTCGCCGTGCATGTCGAGGATTTCGGCCTGTTGCCCAACATCGAAAAACTCCAGCAGGCGGCCAATGTCAGCAGCATCGTCCCGACGGCTTCGGTGTCGTTCGACTTCGTCTTCACCGCTGATGGCGCCAAGCCTGCCGTCGCGGCCGCAGCCCCAGCCGATGCCGGGCCGGTCGCCACAGATGCAGGCAAGACGTCCTTCAGCGACGATGAATGCCTGAACAGGTTCGAGGTGCTGTCGCGCACCGGCGCCGTCTATTTTCGCCCAGCCAGCGCTCGGCTCGATGAAAAGAGCCGCCCGCTGCTGGCCGAGGTGGTCGGCGTCGTCGGCAAATGTCCGAAACTGAAGGTCGAGGTTTCGGGCCATACCGATTCCGACGGCTCGCCGACGGCCAACAAGAACCTGTCGGAACGGCGCGCCAAGGCGGTCGCCGACGCGATCATCGCTGCGGGCATTCCATCGGCGCAGATCACGGCTTCCGGCTATGGCGAGGAAAAGCCGGTGGCGCCGAACGATACGCCGAAGAACAAGGCGCTGAACCGGCGGATCGAGTTCTCCGCCACGCCGCTCTCCAACTGAGCCGGTCCTTAACTGAGAAGGCCCGTCAACCGAAAAGGAATCCGGTGCGTTTGAACATGATTGCAAGTTGCGGCAACTTCATGCGCGGCATCGGCCTCGCCGTGCTGGCGCTTGCGTTGACCATGACCATTACCATGACCGCGGCCAGTGCCGAACGCCGCATCGCCCTGGTGCTCGGCAATTCCCATTACCGGAACGCGCCGGTGCTGCCCAATCCGGTGAACGATGCGCAGGCAATGTCCGATCGCCTGAAGGGGCTGGGCTTCGAAATCGTCTCCGGCCTCGATCTCACCAAGGCGCAGACGCAGGAAAAGATAGCGCAATTCGCGCGGCAGGTGCGTGGCGCCGATATCGCGCTGTTCTTCTATGCCGGTCATGGCCTGCAGGTCTCGGGCAGGAATTACCTGCTGCCTGTCGATGCGGCGCTGGAGGACGAGACCTCGCTCGACTTCGAAGCCGTGCAGGTGGATTTCATCCTGCGGCAGATGTCGCGCGAGACCAGCATCAGGCTGGTGTTCCTCGACGCCTGCCGCGACAACCCGCTCGCCGATGTGCTTGCCAAGGAGACTGGCGGCGACAGCACGGCAAGCAGCGGCCTTGCCGAAATACCGATCGAGAATGGCGGCGCCGGCACGCTGGTCGCCTTCGCTGCCAGTCCCAACCAGCTCGCCTATGACGGACCGGGCGAGCACTCGCCATTTTCGGCGGCGCTGCTTGCCCATATCGGCGAGGTCAACGTCTCGATCACCGAGGCGATGAACCGGGTTACGTCGGATGTGTTCAAGGCCACAGCCGGACGCCAGCGGCCCTGGATCAACGTTTCGCTGACCACCGATGTCGTGCTTCACAAGGTCGATCTCAAGGCGCCGCTGATCGTCGGCGATTCCGGCGCGGCTGCGCCCGAAGGCGATACGCAGGCGCGCACCGGCGCGGCCGCCAATCCGCCGGGTGCGGACGCCGGCGAGCAGGCGCTGGAACAGCTGCGTGAGGAAATTCCGAAGCTGGGCTCAGACGCGCCAGTCCTTTTCGACGTTCCGGTCAATTTCGGCGACCCGGCGATCGACGGCAAGAGCATCGCCCAACTCATCCAGGGCAAGCCGCACTTCAGTCCGGTCGAGGGCCTGGAAAAGTCCGTCTGGGACAACCAGTGCAGCAACTGTCATCAATGGACCGAGGAGCGGCTGTGCGACCAGGCCAAGACCTACGTCACCAATGATGTCTCGGTGTTGCGCCTGCAACACCCGCTGGGCACGCGCTTCAAGGTGGCACTCGGCAAATGGGCGCAAAACGGCTGCAAATGAGACCGCCAACAATGGGTTGGATCAGATTTCAATGAAATCTCATCACGATCCAGAGCAATCAGGCTCGGCGCAGCGCCTCGGTTTCGGCCAGATGGATGCCCATTTCGACAAAGGCGGTGAGCACGGAGAAACGGTCCGCCACCGCAACCCGCGCCAGTCCGGCCAGTATGCCGGTATTGACGGCATGCGCAGCCGGCAGCGGCCGCAGCCCCGACCCGTTCTGCGCAGCCAGGCCGCTGATATGCCGTTGCGCCGCGAGCGCGATCCAGCCGGCAGGCGTGTGCTGCTGCGTCATCGCCGCCCCGGCGACAGCCTCCCGGCGGGTTGCATTGTTGGGGTCGCCGACCCACTCCTGGATCAGTGCCAGCGTTGCGAGGTCCTGCTCTTCGAGCAGCTCGGTCAGATGCCCCAGGCACTCATGGCCCCACCAGATTGCGGCCCGGTCAGGCAGGAGATAGGCGCAAAAGGTAATCGCTTCCTCCGGGATGCGCCCGGCCATCAGCCGGCGGCAGAACTCGAGCGAGGGTTGGTCGGTCGGAACAGCCGTCATGTCCCGGGCGACAGCCGTGTTCGCGGCGAAGAGATCGCGTGCGGTCTGGAATCGAAGCCCGTTGACCATCGCTGCTGTTATCCTCCCCCAGCCCTCACTCAACCCGCCTGCGAGGCGCGGGTCAAGTCTGTCGACCACCACAAGTCCATGACGTTGTTCACAGACAAACGCCTCACGGTTTGGTATATTCCACAGCCGACCGTGATCTCGACAGATCATTGTCGAACAGGAAGAGTTGGCCCGGATCCATGGATCGGGCCTGAGTGAAAATCGGATGCTCGAAACGGGAGTAACCGTTATGCAGCGGCACATTTCAGTCTTGGCATTGGCGACCGTGCTTTTCTCGACGCACGTCTATGCCGACCCACTTCAGAAATCGGAAGACATTGTGAAGTTCTTTGCCGGCGCTATCGATCACGGCGCGGCACGCGGGATTTGTGTCGGCACCGAGGACGAGTGCAAGAGCAAGACCAGCCAGAAAGAAAAGCCTCCGGAGAAGACCGGCCTCGATATGCTGATCAATTTCAGCCTGGATTCGTCCGAGCTCGACGCCAAGGCGCGCAGCGAACTCGACGAATTCGCCAAGGCGCTGAAGGACGATCGGCTGAGCAAGCTGTCCTTCGTCGTCGAAGGCTATACCGACGCATCCGGCTCGGCGACCTACAATGAAGGCCTGTCGCAGCGCAGGGCGCAATCGGTCACCGCCTTCCTCGAATCCAACGGCATCGAATCCACCCGCATCAAGGCGGTCGGTCTCGGCGAGGCCAATCCACGCAATCCCGATCCCTACGATCCCGTCAACCGGCGGGTCGAGATGCGGATCAAGGCGCAGTAGCTTCGCCGGCTGCGTCTTCCGGCCGTCGTCAAACACAGCGCCGCGCGTCCAACGGACACGCGGCGCTTTTATTGTTTGACATGATCGATCAGTTCTTGAGTACGCCGCCGACCGCTACGCCGGTGCCGAAGATCAGCGCCTTGGTCAGGAAATCATTGTTGTCCCGCGGCGGCGGTTCATCCTCGCGCACGACCTCGCGGTTGCGCCTTTTCTGCACGAACTGCTGTTGCCGGCGCGGCTTCTGGGCGTACTGCTTCTTGCGTGGCTTTTCCGCCACCGGCTTCAGCGTGCGGGCCTTCTGCACCACCTGTTTCTTCTGCTTGTCCACTCCGGCCTGGTCGGCCTCGTGCTTGGCACGAACGGCCTCCATCATCGGGTCCGTCTGGATAACCAGGAACGCCAGTTGCTCGCGCGTCAGGAAGGTGGTCGGAGGCAGCCCGTTCCCCTCTTGCCAGTCGCCGATCGCTTGCCGGGTCTTGGCGCCAATATTGCCGTCAACGCGGCCAAGCTCGTTGCCCAGCGCCTCGACGCGCAATTGCAGGTCGATGCGGCCCTGGCGATCGAGACCGATCGCGTTCTCCGTCGCCTCGGTGCCCAGCACCTTCTTCATGTCGTCCGAAATGCCGACCGAGGTGCGCACGGCAGAACCCGAGTTCGCTTCGTCGGCATCGAGCGCTGCCACCTGCCGTTCCTGGGCTTTCGGATCGTTCAGCGCATCGATGTTGAGCCGCGCCACCGTGGCGAAGCGGCCATTCGGGAACTGTTCGAGATAGGCTTCGTAGAATGGCGCGGTGTTGCGCTTCGAGGCCTCGTCCCAAAGCCGCTGCTCGACTTCCCACGAAGGCGGTTCGCTGGTGACGAGTGCAGGGGCGGGCGCTGCCGCGGCGTTCGCGTCATCGGCGGCCGGTTTTACCACCGGCGCGGCTTGGGCGGCCGGTTTGCCAAGGAAGACCTCGCGGCCCAGCGATGCGTTGTGCCATGGCCGCTGGCGGCCTTGCGTGGTCTCGGCCACTTCGCCGCGCACCCGCGTCAGCGCACTCTGGATCTCGACGCCGGGTTCGGTCAGGTGCCTGGCGAGCGCGGTCGAGTAGGGGCTGTCGACGCCGTTGCCGTCAAAGGCGATGGCGCCCGGGTCGGTGGCATAGGCAATCAGGATGCCGCCGGTGCCGACGCCCTCTGATTTAGGGTCGATCGGCGCCAGGCCGGTGCCCAGCGCGGTGGAGCGGGTCTTCGGCATCGCGGCCGCCAGTGTGCGTGCCAGCGGATTGTCGCGGCAGGCATCGAGGATGATGACGCCGACGGCGGGGTCGGGTGGCAATGCGGCCATGAAGTCGTCGATCTGGACGGTGCGGGTCTTGAGATAGGCAGGTGACGTCAGTTCGGCGTCGACCGGGATCAAAAAGTTCTTGCCGTCGACCTGCATGCCGTGGCCGGCATAGAAAATGACGGCGAGGTCGGCATCGTAGGACTGCTCGGTGAATTTGCTGATCAGGCTGTGCATGCCGGCATTGTCCTGGTCGACGCCCTCGATCACCTCGAAGCCGGCATTGCGCAGCGTCGATGCGATGAGATGCGCGTCATTGGCCGGATTGGGCAATTCGACGGCATGGACGTATTTGCTGTTGCCGATGACCAGCGCGACGCGTTTGACGCCACCGGCATCCGGCGCCGCCGCCTGGACGGTGCCAAGCGCGGTCAGCATTAACAGAAAAAATCCGCTCAAAAGGACGGCAAACGCTTTCATGGGATCGGCCCTCCGCCCCAATGGGGCGCGTTATTGATGGCTGCGCATGCTAAATTTCACCAGCGACTGTATCGCTTCTGCCAAAATGGCTGTTGGGCGTATGTGATCCCAGCCACAGTTTTGGTTCACAAGGACCCAAAAACCTTCCCAAATATCCGCAAACATACCATTCGCCGGCCTCAGAACCAATCGGCTTGGCGAAAGCCGGGGCGAACTGCCAGCTCTAGCCCGGCTCAAGAGTATTTTGGATCGAGCCGACCAGTGCCGTTATCGCCTGCTTGTATTTTTCGAACTCCGGCGATGTCTGGCGGACTTCCGTCGTCGTCTGCTGGCCCGCATCGGTGGTGGCGGGCGTCGGCAATTTGCGGCCCATCTTCCGTTCCGCCCAGTCGACGACGTAGCTGGCGGTCTTGCCGGCAAGAAACGGGTTGGCCTGGATAACGGACGAGCCGAGCACGGCGCTCAACTGCGCCGATCCCGGCGACGCCAGCACCTGATGTGCGCCTTCCATGCCGAGGAAATGGCAGAGATAGAGCCGGCCGGCGGTAATCTGATGGCCGCGCGCCTTGAGATAGGCTTCGCCCTCGCGCGCCAGATTGCGCACCATCTCACGCGAGATGGTGGCGTCGTAGCGCAAAGCGAGCAGGTCTGCGGTCGACAGCGAGCGCGCCAGTTCGGGACGATAGGTGTTCATCATCCGGATCCAGGTCTTGGATATGAACTGGCCGGCGCCTGTTGCCGAAGACAGCGGGTTCTTGGCCCGCGCGCTACCGCCCGATTCGACGTGGACGATACGGTCGGTCAGCGTTTCGACGGCGGGGTCGCTGGAAGTGACGGCGATTGCAGCGGTCACTGTTCCGAGCGGATCGATCGCCTGACCGCTCTGATAGAGTTCGAAATGCAAATGTGGCCCGGTCGACAGGCCGGTGGTGCCGATATAGCCGATGATGTCGCCGGCCTTCACCTTGGTGCCGACACCGCTGGCAATGGCGAATTTCGACATATGCGCGTAGCGCGTCTCGCGGCCGCCGCCATGGGCGATTTTGACCACATTGCCGTAGCCGCCGCCGTCGCCCTGGAAGATGATCTCGCCGTCGAAGGCTGCGGCGATCGGCGTCCCCACGGGTGCTGCCCAGTCGACGCCCTTATGGATGCGAACAACGCCCAGGATCGGATGCTTGCGCGGCCCGAAGGTCGACGTCATGACACCGTTGACCGGCGTCACCATGCCGTTGGCCACCGTCAGCGAGCGCACCTGGTCATCGCCCGAGACGCAGGAAAACTGGCCGTCGCTCTGCTGGAAAACGAAACAATCCAAGCTCTTTTGCGTGCCTTGGATACCGACATAGAGCACCCGTCCGTCGGTCTCGTTCTTGCCGCGCGGCGTCTGCGAATAGATCAGCACAAGGCGCTGGTCCTCGCTGGCGAAAGCATCCAGATCCTGTCCCCGCGACAGATACATGATGGCTTCGCCAATGATGCCGCTCGGCACATTGTTGCGGGCCGCCGTCGAATAGATCGCGTCGAGCAGGCGGTATTGCCGTTTCTGCGTGCCTTCGGTCTCGGCGCCCGAATAATTGAACAGGTCCTCGCGCACCCACGGGTCGACGCCCGACACGAAGGCACCGGCCGCGTTGCGTGTCAGCGTGCCGACAAAGACGTTCCTGGCGTAGATCGAGACCTGCATCAGCGACATCGTCGTGGTCTCGCGCGTCGGCCTAAAGCCGCGCATCGCCACGACATAACCAGGCTGCAGGCCGTCCTTGTCGAACAGCGCCTTCAGCGCCTCGCCGGCAAGCTTTGCGTCGTCGGCGGAAAAATGCGCATCGAGCGCCACGCTGTCCAGGCTGCGGTCGTTGAGGATTTTCACGAAAATGTCCTCGGTCGCCTCGAAGCGCTGATATTCCGAGCTGACGTTGGCAACGCTGGTGTTGTTTTCGACCGCTGTCTTCTGAAAGGCGGGGAGTGCTGCTTCGCCCTCATCGATGGTCTCGCCCCAGCCGGCCTCGGGGTCATCGGCCGCCGCCGATGCACCCGGAGCGACCTGCGGGTCAGGAGCTGGGCCGGAGGCCGCCGGAGCCCCGTCCGCGCCGGGCGATGGTTGAAGATCGTTCTGCAGGTCATTCTGCGGATCGCTGGGTTCGGCGGGTGGCGCGACCGCGGTCTTCCGCTGCGCCTGAAAGAAAGCGAAATCCTCTTGCGTCGAGGGGATCGTCGTCATGAATTTTTCGCTGGCGCTCAGCATCACGTCGGAGAGAACCATGATCTGAGGGGAGATGCCGGCCTGGTCGAACTCCGCCGGGCGCGGCATCCCGCGGCTCTTGGCAGCGCCCGCCTCCGGCGCCAGTGTGATCCACATCGGGTCGCCGGCAAGGTCGATGATGGCCGGCACGTAGACCGATGCGTCGGCCGGCACGTCGTCCGAGCCTTCGACGGCGTGCAGTTCCTCGTCTTCGTCGCCGAACGACCAGTAGTCGGCGGTAAGATAAAAGCCGGTGGCAATCGCGGCGAGGACGATTGTCGCCAGGCCAGCCGCCAGCCCGAGCCAGATCCTGCGCCTGCGCAGCGCGGCGCGCGCCTGCTTCTTTGCTTTGAAGCTGGTGTCGATGCTGTGCGTCACGGCGCGCTTCCGGTCAGGAAGAAGGTCCAGCGCACCTGTTCCTGGGTGTCGACTTCGAGAAACTTCGCCGCGATATGGCCGCGCTGCCAGCATTCATCGATGCCGCGGATCGAGAACCGCCGCCGCTCGATGCACATGTCGGTGGAGCCTGCCAGAATGGCGTGGCCGAACACATCCGTCGCGTAGATGTAGATGTAGCGGTTGGTCAGCTCCTCGCGGATGACGTTGACGCATTGATTGGCGCCGATGGTCCACCAGCCATCGGTCTGGTCGGCATCGTCGACCTTCTGGCCGACGGCAAGATTGACGACGTCGAGCGTCTGGTTGCAGACGGTGAATTCGGCGCGCGCTTGCCCGGTGGAAAGAAGCGCCAGCAACAGCGTCGCGACCGCGCTCGCGGCGAGCTTCACCCGCACGTTCCGGGCAAGCAGGACGGGATCTCGGCGACGACGTTGCATCGGCGTCGGTGCTAGCCGCCGAGGCGGAAGTATTTGGCGGTCGCCGAAAATGCCGAACTCCTGGCGCCGATCTCGTCGAGTATCCTGGGCAACAGCACCGAGGCCGGCGTCGGCGTTGTGAAGTCCGCCGCCTTAATGTCCTGCGGCCCAGTGATCACCATGATGATCTGCGGCAACGCCTTGCCAGCCGCCTTGTCGGCGGCGCCGAGCCCGATCGGGATCGAGAAGGTCGCCTTGTCGGCTTGTACGACAACATGGTCGTCGAGGTTGAAGGCGATGCCCCTGTGGTCGATCAGGAACACGCTCGACACCAGCCCGCCATGCGTCACCAGCGTGCCGTCGATCGGCGAGCCGTCCGGCACCGATGTCTGGTCGAGGACAAGCTGCGGCCTGTCGGCCGTGCTCGCGCCCATGAAACGTAGGAAGCCGGTGATCCCGCATTGCGGGGGCTGGATAAGGCGGACGCTGATATCCGGCTCGACATGGAACTTCGCCTGGAATTCCCCAAGCAACTGTTCGAAGGGTGGCACCGACGTGCCGAAGCCCTCGATCGCGACACCCTTGTCGGTGGCCGACGTCACCGTCGCATAAAAACAGTCACCACCATTGAAGGCGCGTACCCAGGTGGCCCGCTCCGCGGCCGCATCGGCCGGTGGCGGCACCTCCGGCTTGGGCACGTTCATGGCAATTTCGGGCTCTGCCGGCTTGTCGGCCTGCTCACCGCTGGCGATATCGGGCTGGCTTGGCTTGGGCTCCGCGGTCGGTTCAGGCGCCTGCGTGTCCGGCTTGGGCGCCTGCGCGGCCGGTTCAGGGGCCTGCGCCTTGGGCTCGGGCGCTTGAGCGGTGGGTTCCGGCGTCGGTGCTGTGGGTTTGGGGGCCTCGGCCGTCGGTTCAGGTGTTTGCGTGGCTGGCGCTGTCGCCTTGGGCTCTACCGGCGGACTGACAGGCTCGGGGTTCTTCGCGGCATCGGACTGTGACGGGCCGGATGGCGGTTGCAGCGCGACGGTCTTGTCGGTTGGTGCGGCCGGCAGCGGGGCCGTAGCGCTCGACGCGACTGGCGGCGTCGGCTGCGGCTCGACCGGCGCTTTGGCCTGATCTTCAGCCGGAGTCTCCGCTGGTTGCGGCTTTGGCACCGTCTTCTCGACCGGCGCAGTGTCCGGAACGGGCTTGTCAGCGACGATCGGCTTTGTCAGTTCGGGTTGGAGCGGCTTGCCGGTGTCGGCGACGCGAGGCCGGTCTCCGAATCCCACGATACTCGATGCATAGAGCCCTCCAAGCGATACCACGGCCACCGCCGACAGCACCGCGATCGTCAGATTTCTGCCTGTAGTAGCACGCTTCGGTGGTGTGCTTGCTCGCTTGGGAGTTTCAGCAGCCGGTTTCGGCTGCGACAGGTGCGCCGGGCGCACGTGCGGCACGAAAGACGGCTCCGCCGTGCCGCTTGGCGGGGCCGAACCGAAGCCTTGGGCCGGCGAGTCCCCGACCTTCGAGACAGGCCCTGCGGTCTGCCCGGTTCGCGGCAGGCCGGGCCGGGGCGCGAGCGATGCCGGCGGCAAGGTCGCGTCGCTGTCGTCGCGCGTCAACCGGGCGATTTCGGCCATGCTGGCCGGTCGATCATCCGGGTCAGGCTGCAGCATCGCTTCGACAATGTCCCTGAAATCGGCATCGATGCCGGAGAGATCAGGGACGGTCCGCCGTTTTTCGACGATCTCGTATTGCGAGCCGCCCATATCGATCGGCTTGCCGCGCAGCGCCGCCGCCAGCACCAGCCCCAGGCTGTAGATGTCGGACTTTTCGCTGACCTCGCCGCCATAGAGCCCGAGTTGCTCGGGGGAGACGTAATTGTATTTTCCGGCAAACTTGCCGCCGATCAGCGTCTCGCCACCGACCGCGGCCGATCGCGCAATGCCGAAATCGATGATCTTTGCCCGCTCGACCCGGCCGCCCGGCAGGATGATGTTGTCGGGCGACAGATCGCGGTGGATGGCGCCGGCCTGGTGCACGGCGCTCAGGCCCGAGGCTAGCCGGTGGCACAGTTTGCGCACATCCGGAGTCGCCATCGCCCCGCCGCGCATGACGTCGTACAGCGACTGGCCGTCGACGAATTCCATCGCCAGATAGGGCCGCCCGATGCCGGGATCTATGGTGAAGACGTGGTAGCGCACGACCGCGTCATGCGACAGATGGTTGAGGATCGAGGCTTCCTTGCGAAACAGCGACAGGATCGTCTGATCGCGGGCGAATTCCGGCAGCACGATCTTGATCGCGACATGATCGCCGGTCTGGATGTTGTGGCCGCGATAGACTTCGCCCATGCCGCCCGACGCGATGCGTTCGTCGAGCTCGTAGATGCCGCTGAGCTGCGTGCCGACGCTGGTATCCGCCATGTTGGGCAATAGCCGGGTCTTGTCGTCGGAGCTCATCGGTCGCGGCCTTCTGCTCGGGACAGGCCATTGCCTTTGTCTCTGATCTTGACCAGAACGATGGTGACGTTGTCCGTGCCGCCGCGCTCAAGCACCATGGAAAGCAGCTTTTCGCAGGCAGCCTGCGGCGCTGCCGAGAGCACTGCAGCCGCAATCTCCGCGTCACTGACATGCGCCGTCAGGCCGTCCGTGCTGAGGATGAAAATGTCGCCGGCAAGGGTCTCTCCCTGCTGGAAGTCGATGGCGATTTCGTCGTTGACGCCGATGGCGCGGGTGATGACGTTGCGGCGCGGCCAGTTCTCCGCTTCGGCCGCGCTGATCGCGCCGCTGTCGAGCAGTTCCTGGACCTCGGTGTGGTCGCGCGAAATCTGCGAGATCGCGGCGTTGCGCACGAGATAGACGCGGCTGTCGCCCGACCACAGGCAGGCGAACCTGCCGTCCATGGCCAGCAGTGCGGCAACGGTGGAGCCGATGGTCACGCCGCGTGAGCGCGAAATCCGGCGGATCTCGGCATGCGCCCGGTTCAGCCGATCCTCAAAGCGGGCGCGCAGATCCGGCGCCGAACTGGCGATGCCGATCGTCGCCAGATGCTCGACAATGCTTGCCGAAGCGACTTCTCCGGCCTCGTGCCCGCCCATGCCGTCGGCCACCACCCAGAGGCCGATCCGCGGCTCGACCAGGAAGCTGTCCTCATTGTGGTCGCGCACGCAGCCCTTGTGGCTCACGCCGTAGCTCTCAAAGGCGGCATCGTTCACTTGCCTACGCTCCGCAACGCCTTGGCTGACGTGCCTGGCCAGTCTGCCACAGCCCCATTCATTAGAGTATCGAAATCTAAGCCGCTGATGACGGACCGTGTGGTGCCGCCGCTGTCTCTGCGTCCTGCAATCGCTGGTCCTGCCATGCAATTCCCCATCAGAAAGCCTTCGGACAGCTGAACGCGGAAAGCGCCGGCAGCGTGAATGGGTTGCCGTCCTCCCCGGTCTTGATCGTGTAGGCGACATCCCGTCCGCCGATGACGAAATGCGCTTCGAGACTATCGCCATTGGCGGTGACCTGCCCCTTGTCCAGCAATCGTTTCAAAGCCCAGGGACCGTCGAACTTGATTGCGGACTCGCGGCCGGGCAGCTCCGGCGTCAGGCTGAGACTGGCCGAACCGGTCTTGCCCGGCCACGGAATCAGTCCCGGCGTGTTGCCGGCCTGGGTGGCCTGCAGCACCTGGCCGTCGATATTGAGCAGCGCCATGTCGGCATCGCCATGCAGCGACAGCGGCGTGAAGGTGATGTTGATCGACGGCACCGGCCCGCCGAGCGGAAAGAAAGCCGCGCGGATTTGTGCCGCGAGCTGAAAGTTCTTCAGCGTCGATTTCGCCAGATTGCGGCCGAACCTGGTGTCCTGCTTCCAGTCCCAGTCCTGGCCGCTCATGTCGACCAGCGACGCCAGGTTCTGCGCGAAGAACCGGTCGAGAACCCCGCCTGGAGAAAACAATCTGGCAAAATCCGCCATGGCGACATCGTCGGTACCGGCGGGGGCGAATGGAAAGCGCCCGGCAATCATCTCTTCGCACGGACGGCCGACGGTCTCCTCCAGCATCTCGTTGAGATGCGTGGTCGATGTTTCGGCGACGGTGCCCTCGAAATCGTCCGCCGCCGCGCTCACCATCCTGGCCAGCGCCTTCGGCAGCCGCGAGGCGTTGGCGCGTAGAGTCGATATCTGCAGCAGCAGATTGGCGTTGGCCTGGTCCGTCTGGGCGGGGACATCGGCGGCCAGCCGCACGCTCTGATAGATTTCGCGGAAATTCTGGGTCAGGGCGTCGAGCGGCCGCTGCCCCGGCGCCCCGGCCACCAAAGCCTGGAAAGACCGGAACTGGGCTTCGATGTTGGCGCCGGGATCCTGGTTTTGGGTGCTGACAAAGGCGGTCCCGGCCCTGCTCTGCGATTTGCGCGCCGCAATCTCGATCCCGATGCGGGCGAGGCCCTTGGCGCGCGCGGCGATTTCCTGGTCGCTGTCTTGAGACGGCGCAGCCGGATTGCGCTCTTGCGTCAAAGCTGTTTCGCGCGCGATCGCCTCGAACAGCTGCATCAGCGGCGAACTCGGTGATCCCGCTGCGGACAGCGCCAGATATTGCGGTTTGTCGGCGGCCATTGCCTTGAACTTCAACCTGTCGAGCACCTCGTTCCACGCCGCCGCAAAACTCTTGCCATAGCGATCGAGCAGCTCCGGGCCGAGCTTGAGCAATTCCTGGTCGAAACCGCCTTGCTCGCCGCTCGAGCCGATCACCCATTGATCGTCGACCAGCGCCTGCGCGCTCCTGGCAAGTTGCGCCAGATAGAAGTCGAAGCCGGCATGGGTGTAGAGACCGGGGACGCGAAGGCCGGCGAGATCGTTTCCGTCATTGCGCTCGAACAGCATCGGCGCCTCCGCGCCGGCTTGCGATGACACCGAAAAATCGTCCAGCGCCGCCGCATAGGTGGCCGACTGGATGAGCGCGGTGGCGCGATCGGCAAGGCTCATGCGGCCGAGCGAGCGCTGGGCGGATTCGACCAGCGCGCGGTTGAGTTCGAACGAGGGATCCTGGTCATCGTCGAGCGCCAGCATGGCGCGCAAATGCTTCTCCAGTTGCGCCCGGCCGTCGCGATTGTGGGCGCCGGGATAGCGGTTCTGTTCCCAGTCCCGCTTCAGCCAGGTGACGACCAGCTCGTCATCCACTTTCGGCGCCTTGCCGCCCAGCATCAGGTAAATCTTCAACGGCTCGTACAGCGCCATCGGATCGGCCATCCTGGCCTCGATCGTGCGTTCGAGCTGGAACAGCAGGCGCGAGCGGAACATCCGCTCCAGCCCCTGCCGGTAGGCGGTCTCGGAGGCCGAAAGGATACGCTCACGCTGGCTGAGGCCGAACGTCGCCGTGGCCGGGGTGGGCTGGTCTCTCGTATCGTAGCCGGCCGGCAGGCCGCGCAGCGCATCGAGCGCGCCGATGACGGTTTCGAGGTCGGCATCCAACACCGTCGTGCTGGCCAGCAGCGGCGCGGCTGTCGCGCGGTATTGGCCTGCCGCCTGGCCGGTCGCGGCGACCAGCGATTTGTTGGTCGTAAAGCTCAGGCCGAGAACGCCAAGCGCGGCGATCGCTATGGCCGCGATCGCTGTCAGGCCGGCGTAACGGGCGATCGCAACGCGCCTGTCGGCCGCCCTGTCATAGGACACCCAGCCGGACTCGGCGAAAATGACGCGGCTCAACAGATCGTGCAGGAAGAAGCTTTTGCCGGTGCCGGAAAGATGCGCCTGGGCATTCCTGCCGAAACTGCGGCCTATGCTGCCCAGCAACTGGTCGATCGGCGTGCCTTCCTGCGTGCCGGAAGAAAAATACAGGCCGCGCAGGGGGGCGTTCAGCTGCTTGCGCGTCGGCTCGAAAACGCCCTCGAGGAAATTCACGATCCGGCCTTTCAGCGCACCGAGCTGCGCGGCGAAGCCGAAAATGGCGATGCGCGCGACCGGATCGGTCTCCGCCTGCAGCCGCTCGCTCATCTCTTCGGTCAGGCGGTTCACCAGCGCGTCGAATTCGGCTGGCGCTTCCGCGACCATGTTCAGGCCGCGCTCGGCGGTCTGGAAGGTCGCGCCCCACACCTTGCGCCGGCGTGCTTCGTCGAAACCGCCGAAATATTCCATGAATCCGGAGACCAGGTCGGCCTTGGTGAACAGCACATAGACGGGAAAGCGGACCTTCAGGACCTCGTGGATTTCCTGCAGGCGGCTGCGGATCTCGGCGACACGGGCCGCCTGCTCTCCGTCCGCCATCAGATCGGCGAGGCTGATCGCCAGGATGACGCCATTGATCGGCTGACGCGTCCGGTGCCGCTTGAGCAGCGACAGGAACGCCAGCCAGCTTTTGCTGTCGGTCCGTGCATGGGAATCCTGCGTCGTGTAGCGCCCGGCCGTGTCGATCAGCACCGCCTCGTCGGTGAACCACCAGTCGCAATTGCGCGTACCGCCGACACCCGCCACCGGCTGCGCCTGGCCCGACCCGGCAAGCGGAAAGTTCAGGCCGGAATTGACCAGCGCGGTGGTCTTGCCGGCGCCCGGCGGGCCGATGACGATGTACCAGGGGACGTCGTAGAGGAAGTTGCGCTTGCCGCTCGACTGCCTGAGCGTCGCGACTGCTTCGTTCATGCGAGCTTCCAGCACCTTTGCATCGCTGCCGTCATCCTCGGCGCTGGCCATGGCGGCCTCCAGCGCCTTCTGCGCCTTGCGCCTGCGCCAGAACCGGATTGCATAGATGATCGCCACCGTTCCGACGACGATGCCGATGATCGCTGCCCGCAGCCAGATGGGATCCAACGGCCGGGCGCCGGCAAAGCGGATTAACGGGCCGGCGTACCAGACCGCGGCGGCAAAGCCGGCGAGCGCGAGCGCGCTGAAGATGCGCAGCAGCCAGCCGGTCACAGCATCTCCTCCCGCGGGATCATTACATCGACACGGCGGTTTTTGGCGCGGCCGTCCCGCGTTGCATTGTCGGCGATGGGCTCGTCCTCGCCCTTGCCCTCGACCTTTGTCCGCGACGGATCGCTGAAATGCGCTGCGATCATCTTTTCCACTGACTGGGCACGTGCGACGGAGAGGTCGAAATTCGATTTGAAGGCGCTGGTCTTCTTCGGTTTGACGTTGTCGGTGTGGCCGACGATCCGGATCGGCCCGCGCTCCGCGTCGAGAGCCGCCGCGATGCTGGCGGCCACCGGCTCGAACTCCGGCTTGACCTCGGCTCGTCCCGACTGGAACAGCAGGGCGTTGCTGATTTCCACGATGATGAAATCACCCTTGGTGCCGACGCTGACGCCGCCGCCTTCGATCTCCTTGGCCAAGGCAGTGCGGATGCGATCGACCTGCGCAATCGTCGTTGGCGGTGCGACGACTTTCACCTCCTCGGTCAGCGGCACGAAACCGGTGCGCTCGATGGTGACCGGCGTCGCTGGATTGAGCGCCAGCAACTCGCCGGCAACAGCCTCGCCATCATTGGTGATGAGCACGCGCAGCGTGAAAAAGGCTGCGGTCAAAACTGCCGCGGTTGCAGCGGCTATGGCCCAGAGCGGAACCCGCCTGGAGCCTTGCGCCGATGTGACCGACAAGCCTTGCCAGCGCGGCGAGATGTCGTCGTCACCGAGGACGCGGAAATAGGCTGATGTCTCGTAGACGTCGCGGCGGACCCGTTCGAGGCTCTCGCGCGGCTGGCCGCGATACTGGCCTTCGAAGCCAAGCGACAGGCAGACATGCATCAGCTCGATGAGATTGCGATGAGGTTCCGGCGTCGCCAGCACCGTGTTCAGCGCCTGGAAAAAACCGGCGCCGGTGGGTTTGACCTGGAAGAAGCGCTGCAGCATGGCGTGCTGCGCCCACGCACCCCGGCTGGAACCGGGCAGATTGGCGACGATATCGTCGGCGGTTTCGCAAAGCACATAGCTGGCGATGCGCGCATCCTCTTCCGAGGTATCGGTCCTGGCGATCTTGCGGTCGAAATCCTCGATCAGGCCGGCGACATGCTGCGCCAGCGGCTCGGCCGGTCTTTCGACAGCCATCAGCCGCAGATGCCCAAGCAGTATCAGCAAGGGCGCCGCGGCAGCGACGATCGGGTTGGCCGCGCCATAATCGACGGCATCGCTGGCGCCGAGCAGCGCATCCCATGGCGTTTTCCCCGCCGTCCCGGCTGAGCCGTGAACGGGCGGATCGGCCGGCGCGTTGGCGAAGGGCGTTCCCTGATAGATCACCGTCCCCGTGACGTCGGACGGCGGCTGGCGGCCGGCGTTGGGATCGAAAACCGTGGGTTCCGGGACGCTGGCAGGGGCGATCACCGTACTGCCGGGGGCCGGCGCATCGCGGGCGAGAACCGTCTTTTGCTTGCGGCCGGGATTGGGGCGGCTGGGGCGGATGACGGTTTTGCCGGTCGGATCGAAAGGATCATCCTTCGAGCTCATCGCCGATCCCTGCCTCTACGCCCGCGCGCCGCGACGCACAGCGCCATGTCCGCGCAAACGCGGACCGCAGGACGCTATCTCGCCGTGACATGACATGTGCCGCAGACCCCCGAGGTCGACCAACCGTACCCGCGTGCTCAATCGTCGTATGTGATCGTAGTCTCAGAAGGTTGCGATGGAAACCCGGCGCAATTTTGGTGGCCGGCCCGTGCTCGGGTCGCCTTCACGGTGTCTTCAGCGGTGCGCGGGCTTAGCCCTTGCCGGTCTTCTGCTTGGCGGCCTTGGCATAGGCTTCACTGAAATAGGTGAGGAATATGTCCAGCATGCCGTTCTCGTGCGCTTCCTCCTTGGCCCGCCAGGTCGCGACCAGCGCGTCCCAGGCGCGCGTCTTCTTCGAGGCAAAGGAGGATGGCGGCAGTTTTTTCGCAATCGCCTCGGGCGACAGATCGTCAAGCAACCGCGACAGCGCCGCCTGCATGGCGGCGAAGGTGGCGAATTCATGTGTTTTGAGGTCGTGGAAAGCGTCTTCGATGCTGTGCCTAGCATCGAGATAGCCGGCCCTGCGCCGCGCGAACATGATGTCGAGGATTTCGTCTGTCCCGGGCACGAACTTCAGCGGATTGTTGTCGGCGGAATTGATCATGGTCCGGTCGCTGGTCTTGGCCAGGACTTTTGCAGCGGCGCGCGCCTTCAACAGCAACACCAGCTCGTCGACGACGATGCGCAGCACCGCGCCGATCTCGCCGGCTACCTCCTGCGGTTGGCGCAGCAAAAGCACCTCTGGCGGAATGCCGGCGCCGGCGGCAATCGCGCGCAGGATCTCGTCGGCTTGCTGCGGCCGGCTGGAGACCGAAGCGGGTGGCGCGGTCGGTGACCGTGGCGATGCGACATGGTCTGGAAAGGATCCGGCAACGGGCATCTGCCGTTGCGTCGAACCATGGCCACCGAAGGCTGGGTTCCCGTCATCGATCGACACCGAGACGATATAGCGGCCGATCCGGAGCCGGTCACCTTGCGCCAACCGATGCGGGCCGGTCAGGCGCTGGCTCGACCCGTTGACGAATGTGCCGTTGCGCGAGACGTCGTGGAGAAAAAAGGCGCCGCCTTCGTAGCGGATTTCGCAATGTCGGCCGGAGATGAACTTGTCCGGATCGGGCAAGGTCCAGGCGCAGTTCTCCCGCCCGATCTCGAAGCCGCGGTCGCGCGATGCGTAGCCGGGCGGCAGCCCGGCAGGCAGGACATCGACATTGCTGATCTGCAGACTGATGAACATGCGCTATGGACCGTCGACCGCTGCCGTTTCCATTGATCCGATGTGCCACAGTCTAGCAGCTTGCGGGCACAGCGGGAGAGCGGCGTTTCACACTGGCGAAAGCGGCGCAAACAGCAACGGCCTGCCGCTTGTCCTCTTTGGTCTGCCATAGAACATGTGGTAGGCTCAACATGGCTTGGGTGGCAAGTTGCGAAATATCCCTGAACGTGAGGTCGTTAACACAAGAAGGGCTTCGAACCTGCCACACTAGCGCTCAGGAGGGGCACGACCCATGCCGAGTGAACAACGCGCCGCGCTTGTGCAGACGCCGGTCGGCGCCGAACTGTTGACTTTCACGCATCTCGTCGGCCGCGACGAGATCAGCCGCTGCCTTGCCTACACCGTTGGATTTGTCTCGACCAACGCCGATATCGACCCGCTGAAGATGCTGGGCGGCGCCGTTTCGATCGAAGGGGAGGCCGACCCCAAACGCTGGTTCAGCGGCCTCATCGCCGAGTTTCGCCTTACCCGCATCGAAGATCGGCTGGCTCACTATGAGGCGGTCGTCAGGCCGTGGCTGTGGTTCCTCGGCAATACCACCGACTGCCGCATTTTCCAGGACAAGACCGCCGTCGAGATCGTGGAGGAGATTTTCTCCAAATATGGCGGCATCGCCAAGTTCGAGAAGCGCTTACAAGGCTCCTATCCGCCGCGCGAATATTGCGTGCAATACGACGAGAGCGACCTCGATTTCGTGCAGCGGCTGCTCGAGCACGAAGGCATAATGTACTTCTTCGAGCATGCCGAGGGTGAGCACACACTGATCCTGGCCGACGCCATGAGCAAGCTGAAGCCAGCGCCGGGCTATGAGACGGTGCTCTATCAGTTCGAAGGGCAGGGCTCGCGCCGCGACGTCGAGTACATCACCGACTGGATTCCAGGCAGCGCGGTGCGCCCCGGCGCCTATGCCCACACCGATTATGACTTCGAAAAACCCGCCGCCGATTTGATGGCGAAGTCGGCGCAGCCCTTCGGCCACAAGCAGGCCGCGGGCGAGAACTATCGCCACCCCGGCGCGCATCTGGAAGTCGGGCGCGGCGACAGCCTGGCGGCGATCAGGCGCGAAGAAATCCAGGCGCCGCATATGCGCATTGCCGCTGTCGGCACCGTGCGCGGCCTGTTCTCCGGCTGCACCTTCAAGCTCGACGGCTTTCCGCGCGACGACCAGAACAAGGAGTATCTGGTGATCAGCGCCGAGTACCGGCTGTTCGATCCGGGCTATCGCGCCGGCGTCGACACCGATGGCGAGAATTTCAAGGTGGTGCTCGGTGTGGCGCCGACCTCAGTTGCTTATCGGCCGCCGCGCATCACGCCAAGGCCGATCATGCGCGGCCCGCAGACGGCGACCGTGGTCGGTCCGTCCGGCGAGGAGATCTTCACCGACAAATATGCCAGGGTGAAGGTGCAGTTCCACTGGGACCGCCTCGGCAAGAAGGACCAGAAGAGCTCCTGCTTCGTGCGGGTGTCGCAGACCTGGGCCGGCAGCGGCTGGGGCTTCATCCAGATCCCGCGCATCGGGCAGGAAGTCATCGTCGATTTCATCGAAGGCAATCCGGACCTGCCGATCATCACCGGCCGGGTCTACAACGCCTCGCAGATGCCGCCCTACGGACTGCCTGGCAACGCCACGCAGTCCGGCTGGAAGTCCAACTCGTCGAAGGGCGGTGGCGGCTACAACGAACTGATGTTCGAGGACAAGGCCGGCTCGGAGCTGGTCAACTTCCAGGCGCAGAAGGACCACCACCTTCTGATCAAGAATGATCGCCAGAAGCTGGTCCAGCACGACCAGTCCGACCGCATCGACCACGACGCCAAGCACTCCGTCGGCCACAACCTCGACGAGGACGTCGGCAACAACAAGACGGTCAAGGTCGGTGTCGACCAGACCACCAATATCGGGTCGAACGACACCGAGACGGTGGGCAAGAACCGCTCACTGACGGTGGGGGTCGATGAGACGATCAACATCGGCTCGAACTCCACGGAGACCATAGGTGCCAACCACACCCAGACGGTTGCAATCGTCCAGACAGTGACCGTTGGCGCGGCCCGGGTCGATTCGGTCGGAGCATCCGAGACCCGAACTGTGGGCGGTCCGCAGACGAACACGATCGGTGCGACGCGGTCGGTCACCGTAGGTGCTGCGCAGAGCCACGATATCGGCGCGGCTGATAGCTGGAACATCGCGGCGGCGCAAAGCGTCAATGTTGGCGCCGATCAGAGTTTCACCATCGGCGGGGCACAGTCGTCGCAGATCGGCAAGGGCAGGTCGGCAAAAATCGCTGCGGACGACGCAACCGATGTCGGCGGCGGGCACGCGCTCAAGGTCGGCAAAGGCAGCGGAATCCAGATAGCCGAAGACAGTGTGATCAAGGTCGGCAAGAATCTGATGATCGAGGCGGCCGACTCGATCACGCTCAAATGCGGTTCGGCCTCGATCACGATGAAAAAGGATGGCACCATTGTCGCTGATGGGAAGGATATTACCCTCAAGGGCAGCGGCAAGATCACCGTCAAGGCCGACGGCGAGGTGATCGTCAAGGGCAGCACGATCAACAACAATTGAGGGCATCATCATGGAAGTGCTGGAGCGTATCGACGGCGTCGTGATCGGCCTGCTGATCGGCTTCCAAGGCGGGGCGCCGCTGGTTGTCTTCGTCGGCAATCCGCGCGAGACCGCGATAGCGGCGCGCAGCCTGACGGAGCTGGACGTTTCGGCCGTCGGATCCGAACTGGCTTTGCTCTTCGAGGGCGGCGACCCGGCGCGGCCGCTGGTGGTCGGGCGCATCGTCGATCCTGCGCCCCGCGGCAGGAGCCTCGAAGTCGTCCGCGACGGCGAACGTGTCGTCATCAACGGCGATGAGCGCATTGAACTGCGCTGCGGCCTGGCATCGATCATTCTGGAGAAGAATGGACGCGTGACCATTCGTGGCACCCAGTTGACCAGCCAGGCCAGTGGCACCAACCGCATCCGCGGCGGGGCCGTGCATCTTAACTGAGGCATTGCCGATGCACAGCATCGCGACCATTGCGGCGATCGTGGACCAACACGCCGAGGACGCGGCGTTCCTGTGGCTTCGACGTCGTCTGGAGATCGACGGTCCAATCCTCGACGAGACCGATATCGGCCGCATCGACCAGCGTCTCGAAGCCAATCTCGAAGGGCTCATGGCAGCCGGCAAGGCCGGTTGGGAAGCTGCTCAAGCGCGCTTCGCCGACTACGCCGAACCGGGCGAGATTTTCGTGCTTGGCACTCTGGCAATGCGTTGGAGCGATGCCAAATTGGTGACCTCTGCAATCGACGCGGGCGCAAGCCTAGGTGACGCCGGCATATCGAGCCTGTCTGCCGCGATCGCGCGCACGCCGGGCGAAAACCTGCGCCCGTTCGTGGCGCAGTGGCTGGACACGCGCGACGCGCGGCTGCGCTGTCTTGGGCTATCTGCGCTCTGGCATCATCGCGTCGATCCGGGACAGCGCCTGCATGATCTGGCCAGCCATTCCAATGCGAACGTGCGTTGGCGCGCCGTCCGGCTCGCCGGCGTGCTCAGGCGGCGCGACCTGCTTCCGGAAGTCCTGGCTGGGCTTGACGGCGAGACAACGAAAGAACGTCTTGCGGCCGCCTTCGCTGCTTGCCTGCTTGGCGAGGCTCGGTCCGCGCACTCGGTGATCGACAAGATCGTGCTGACGGAGACGGACCATGCGCAGGCGGCGATCGAGTTGCGCCTGCTGACGACGCCGCCGAAGGCCGGCAAGGCCTGGCTGCAATCACGTCTCGGACAGCCTGTCTTGCGCATCGCGGCCACGGCATCGATCGGGCTGCTCGGCGACCAAGCGGTGGTGCCGTGGCTGATCGAGAAGATGCGCGAGCCGGAACTGGCATCCGCAGCGGGTGCAGCACTTCGCGATCTGTTCGAGGTGGACTTCGGCGACACCGACCTTTTCGTTGCCGATCCAGCTGTTCTTGGCGAGGGCTTTGCCCAACTCGACGACAGCTCGCTGCCGGCCGCCGATCGCGTCGAAGCATGGTGGGACGAAGGGCGCGGCGGGCGCAACCATCGTCTGTTCCGTTCGATGCGCAGGCTCA
Source organism: Mesorhizobium sp. M0676 (assembly GCF_040320535.1). Classification (NCBI taxonomy): domain Bacteria; kingdom Pseudomonadati; phylum Pseudomonadota; class Alphaproteobacteria; order Hyphomicrobiales; family Phyllobacteriaceae; genus Mesorhizobium; species Mesorhizobium sp. M0676. Next base: position 326,662 of record NZ_JAMYPU010000002.1, on the reverse strand, counting down.
GGGTGGATGCGTTGCGCGCGGCAATCGCCACGCCCGAGGCGCCGCTGGCAGACTGGCGCAGGACACGCAAGTTCCCGGCGTGGATGTGATCGCTTTCGCCGAGGGAAGGCTTGTCCCTTCGTTCAGCGTTGGCGGAGGTCGGTAAGCGCGATCGCCGACCGGTTGCCACCCTCGGATGCAAGCTCGCAGGCTGCGACGCGGCCCGGCGCGTAACCGCTTATAAAACTGTCGGCCGCCAGCATCAGAACAAGTGCCGCACTAGCGGCTCCAATGTCGCCGACCGTCATCGCAGGGTAGGCTGTCGGGAATATCTCGCGGTGCGTGCGGTAGAAGCGCGAGCGACCGACCAGTTGTTCGAGCCCGCTGTACCGTTCCCCGTTTCCATTGCTGACAACGAACTCGATATCGGGTTCCTTGGGTCCGGACCCGCTGAAGGCAGCAAGCAGCGAAGCCACCATCGCACGGCCTTGACTCTGGCGTTCGGAAAGAACGCTGTCGATCTCTTGAGCCAGGCCCGCCCCGCAAATCATTGCAGCCGGCCCGCTCCCCGGCGCTCGCGTCAGGCGCACGAAGACAGCGCCCTCGCCAGGGACTGCCCCTTGAGCATTGTTTTCGGATTTCAGACGATTGGCTCGCATCAAGCGCGCAATGTCGGTCCCGTTGACGAGGCTGTCCACACCACCCAGCAGCACCTGCGCGACGGTCCCGGATTCTAGCATGTCGCCGGCATAGTCGAGCAGTCCGGCGCTGGCTGCGGCACCGCCGTCAAATACGCGCGAGCCGGCATTGAAGCGCAGGCCGCATCGCTCGAGAATGGCATTCAAAAGGCGCCCCCGCTCGACCTCTTCATACGCCGGATGGTCGCGGAAACTCTCCGGCAGCGCGAGCAGAACAGCGGTGTGGTCCGGCGTTGCCTTGTTGTCGAGCATCGCCTCCTTGAGAGCGCGGGCGCCCATGCTGGCGAGCCATACCCCGTCATTGCGTCGCAGGCCCGCCTTGGCTGGAATGCGTGCCACGATCTGTGTGGTGGGAAACGGCTCTGAAAGAGGCACCTCCTGAAATGCTGACAGGTTGGCGCGAATGGCTGAGATGGTCTGGCGCGCGTTCAATCCAGCAGGCGTGACGGCGCCACCAACCGAGATGTAGAGCGGCCGCTTCACGGCTGCCACGCCGAGCGATCGCGCAGGGCCCCGTCGCCGCCGAGAAGATTGAGATAGAGTTTTCGCTTGCGGCGCGCATTGATCCAAACAGGAGAAATGTGGCCGAAGGCGATTTCCCGCAGCGCCGGCACGTTGCGCCGGATTACCACTGCCAAACGAGCCTTAAGGGTCACGCGCTTCAAGTCAGGCTCGATGAGCACGGTGTCAGGCTTGAACGCGTTTTCTTCTACACGATCGTCATAAATGAGCCGAAGCGGGGCCGTGATGCGCGGCAGGCGGAAATCCCATCTGCCCGAAGCCGTCAGGCCGATCACCGTGATATCCTCGCCGTTGCCGATGCCGGCCATCTGCTGATCGGCTGGGGCGCACATATAATGCCGCGTGTCGAAGTCTTTGGGAGCGAGCGGCCATTGGGATTCGAGCCAAGCCTTGTCGTAGGTTCCGGCGAAAGCCAGGCGCGGTTGCCAGCCCCGGCCAATCGTCCCGAATCCCGCCGGCCTCAGGGATTCCCCAGGTCGGGCTTGCGCTTCGCCCGGATACATGACGTTGGGCGCCTCGGTTCTGACCGCAGGATCTGCAGACCGGGCGTTATGGTACCCCACGCCGACTGGATTGCGCTGGTCCGTGCGCAAGTCTTCCAAAGTGCCGCCATAGGTGCGTTCATAGACGATCGGCATGGTCCGGAAAGGCGCCGGTGCGCTGTAGCCGCCGGAGTCGTAGATCCGGTCCCCGACGACCTGCAATACCTTGCGGATCGAGTTACCGACACGCAGGCCAACCTGCATCTCGCGTACCGGCCTTCCATCCGGCGCGTGCGCGACGCCATTCACGATCACCTCGGCGCCAGGCTTGACGGGCGCGATGTCCGCTTCGTAGCGGGTCGATGAAAGGGCCGGATCGCCAAAAGGCTCATCGCCAAAGATCACCGGCACCTGTTCGGCCGCTGGCTGGAATTCCTTTCCTTCATCCGTCGCCGTGAAACTTGCCGACAGCATGACAATCAGAGTTTCTTGGCCGTCAGCATTCAATTGGACGTGCGTCGCGGCGGCGAAGGGTGTCCTGTTTTCCAGCCAGACATCGAAGGCCATCGTTCAGCACCACCGGCCGTTTTCATCAAGCCCGATCGGCCAATAGGGCATGGCCGTCAGCAGTTCTACATATTCCTTGTTGCCTTCATCGACGACCCATTGCAGCAGGAACACCTCAGGCGCGAGGCGGTCGGCCGCGGGCAGCGTTTCCCCCACCGCAACGCATCGCAGCCAGTATTCCCGCACGAGCCACACCACCGCCGGATGATTCGCCGGGCCGGCCGCTGCATCATCCAGCTGGGCCGTGATCGCTTGATTGACGGTCAGGCCGCCATCGACCAGTTCGTCGAGGCCAGCTTCCCAGATCTCGGAAGCCACCTCGAACGTCTCCTGCAAGTCAGCGAGGTAGGCCTTGAACAGGGACCTATAGGCAGCAGAGGCCTCGCGGCGCGAAAGGCGGATTCCATGATCGGGACCGACAACGTCCTGGGGTGCGTTGAGAAGCCGGTTCAGGCCGAGTTCGACACTATGATCAATCCGCATTGCCATCTTCTTCTAGCCTCAGCACATTTCGAGAGATGGATCCTCGCCGATCGGGACATAGACGAAGTACTTGAAGTACTTGAATAGTTCCGTGTCGTATTCGGACATCATTTCGACCAGCAGCAGATTGGGCGGCACGGGACCGCTGGCGTCCGCTTCGTCGCCATCCTCACCCCAGTTCGATTCATCGTCCTCGTCGTCATCATCGGTCTGTCGGGCGTACCGTTCAAGGTTCAGGCCGTGAACCTTGAAGTAGTGCTTGCGGTAGATCGCCAGAATCCGTGGATGGGCCACCAGCCCGGCGGGCCAATGCAGATTGGCTATGTTCTCACCGGAGGCGTTCAGGCGCTGCTGCAGTGCGCCCCACCATTCCTCGATCGCCGGCATGACGGCGTGGAGCTCTGCGGTCCACGCATCGATTATCGCCGTATAGTCAGCGTCGAGATCGGCAAAACCCGTTGCACTCATCGCCTAGATCCCCCGAGCGTTCATGAACTTCCTAATCGCCTTGTTGTCCACCTTCGACTGCCGGCCCGGCTGGCTGTTGCTGTGGCTGGAGCAATGCGGCCTGACGTAAAGCGCTTTCATCGCATCCTTGAAGCCTTGTGGGACGATCTCTATATTGCATCCACCCGCGTACCACGCTGCCTTCTGCGTCGGCTGGTGATCGGCGATCAGCGGGGCTTCCTTCCCCGAAATTTGCCGGTTGACCTTGGCCTCCAGTCGCTTGATCGCGGTCTTGTTCTTGCCGGTCGTGCGTTTCTTCAACCTGTCAAGGTTACGTTTGCATTCCCAGCATGGCCGGTTCTGAACCTTGGCTTTCTGCGGGCCTGTTGGCTGGGTGTAATGATCGTCGTAGCAATAATCGGTCGTGCATTTCTTCTTCTCTTTCACCAGAAGAGCATTGCGGAAGTTGACCAAGGCGGCGGTATCGATGGTGTTCGGGAGTGGACTTGCCGTGTTCTGCTCCATGGTGTCGCCATGGCGGCAGACACCCTTACCCTCCACCTTGACGACGAACGACCAGAGCTTGAACACTCCCTTGCCCTTGATCTTGTGCGTTATGACCCCCGCGCCGAGGCCTTGGGTGGCCGGCTCGTTGCCGGTGCTGGTCGCAACCTCCGACGAGCTTTCGAGCGCGGTCGGATTGCCTTCGATCTTGACGCTCTTACTGCCTTTGGTGAGATCGCTGGAAGACAGCATGTTGACGTATGGAACCGGAACCGGGCCTGCCGGCGGGGAAGGCGGGCTCAAGCACACATCTCCCGGCGCCACGCCCTTGCCGCCGCTTCCTTTGTGGAAGAAGCCCATGCCTTCAGCAAAGACTGTGCTGCCCATCAGAGCTATTCCGTCTCAGGGCGCGGGGCGCGCATTTTCGGCAGGGCGTTGGCCGCCAGGTCGTGAATATCCGAGAACGCGAACTCATGCACCGACCAGTCGTCGAGCCAGAAGCCAATCCGGTTCGGATCGCCATGGCTGTTGCTGGGCGCGGCAAGGTTGGCCAAGCCTTCGGCTATCCAGGACTGCGTCCTCTGCAATTCGACCGCTTCATCAACGATTGACGCAACGCCGTCGAACCATGCATCGTCAGGTGCCGGTGTAGCCCCAATCCCGATGATCGCGAACGGATAGCGGCGTCCCACGCGGTCCTCGCTCATGCGCCATGCGCCGGCACAGGGCCGGTCGCCGAAAATGCCGCTCTTGACGATGAAGCGCCAAACACGCGAATCCAATTCCCCCTCGTCGGGCCTCTCACGCAACTCCATCGACATCCAGCGGTCCCAGCGGTCGATGAAGGTCCGCGGCAGGTTTACGGCGACGAAATCTCCGGTCGCCGGAATCTTGCCGAAGAAGCCGGTGTTCATATCTGCGGCGGACATGAGAATTTCTTGAACATCTGGAGGTTGTAGGGATTTTCGACACTCGCCGCCTTGAGCTTGAAATCGGCGTACATGCCTTTCGTCCCCAGCCGCAGGCTGTAGACATCGGACAGCGACGTCCCGGTGAAGCGGCCGCCGCGCAGCATCCTCAGCCACGCCCAGCTTCCCGTCTCGTTGAGCATGATTTCGGGCGAGCCGTCGATCGGCTGGAAGGCGAGCGAGATAACGCCGGTGCCGTCCTTGCCGGGCCAGGTCATCGGCTGCGGCCGCGTCGCATTGTTGAAGTAGACCAGGTTCTGGCCGTCGAGGTTGAGGGTGACGCGGGTGATGTTGGGCGACAGGTCGGTCGGCTCGAGTGTGAAGGCCATCACCGGGCCCTGGCCGCCGGGAAAGAGATCGTCGCGAATGCGCCGGGCCTGCTCGAAGGCGGCAAGTGCGGACGGGTCGAGGCCGAAATCGGCACGCCATTTCCATGGCTGCGCAGAGGTGTCGACATAGCTGATGAGATGGTCGTTGATGAAGCCGTCGATCATCCCTGCCGGCCCAAACAAGCGGGCGAAGTCGCGCACGTTGACGTCGACCGCGCTGTCGGGGCTGAACGGATAGCGGTCGTTGAGCGCGGCCTGGCAGAAGGGCAGGATGTCGGCGCGCCAGATGGCGTTGAGCTCGGAGGCCACGGCCTTCTGCGTCAACCCGCTGGTGTCGCCGGCAATGCCGCTAAGCCAGGTGTTGACCGGGTCGGGCAGGATTTGCGCCTGGCGGGCGACGGCGCCGGTCAGTTCGGCAAGCCCGCCCTGTTTCTTGATCGCGTCCTGCGGGTCGGGATTGGCGGTCACCGTCTGCAGCACGTTGGACAGCGCCGTCAGCGCGACGACCGCGGCATCGAGCGCCGGCGGCTGGCCGTCGACCTCGGCAATCGTGCTCTTGAGCGGCTTGAAGTGCTCGGCCACCAGCGTGCCGGTCAGGTCGACTTCGCTCGCCGAGCCTGCGCGCGGCAACAGCTTGGCGCCGGTCTTGACGATCTTGCCCAGCTTGCCGAGTTTGCCCAGCAGTTTCGAGCCGCCCTTCGCCGCCGCCTTGTCGTCGGTCGGCGCCTCGTCCGAGCGGGTGAGGTCGACCTCCTGGACCACCGCCGTCAACAGCCGCTTCAGCGCGGAATCGGCGCTGGAAAGGTCCTTCAGATTCTCGCTGGCAATGTTGAGGTCGCTGAGCGGCGCCAGCCGCATGTCGCGCAAAAAACTGTCCCACTGCGCGATGTAATCGTCATAGTAGAGCTTCAGGATATCTTCCGACAGCGCCGACACCGACGTCTCGGAATTTTCCGAGCAGCCGCCGGCAAACACGGCGCGGTCGAGTGCCGCCTGGGCGGCGACATCCTCGACCCGGTCGAGGATCGCATCGTGGAAGCCGTCATATGTGAAGGCGCCTGATATGCCGACGCGCAGCGTCTTGTCGGAGCGTCGCGAAAACACCTTGGCGCCGTTCGGCCCGGCGAAATTGGCGGGGATCCATTCCTTCAATCCGGCCACCGCCGGATCGGCCAGCAATTGCTTGTAGGCCCGCGCCGGCAGCGAGATCGTGCAGACCGTTTTCAGCGCTTCGGCGACCAGCGCCTGGTCGGGCGCGATGTAGCTGTCGTCGACCGCCATGCGGCGGATCGCTGCCAGCTGGTGTTCTTCCGCATCGGCTGTCGGGAAGGGCGCGGCCGGCGCGAATTCGGGCAGGTCGTTCACCCACCAATTCTCGACGAAGTCGGAGTCCATCTGAGACAGGCCGGTCATCATGCGGTAGGTCTTGAGCGCCCCCAGCATGAAGTCCGGATCGCGGATCTGCCGCCACATGGTCGCTTCGAGCAACGCCACCATCCGCGGCTCCAGCACGTTGCGCAGAGCGTGGTCATAGGTGTCGGTCTGCGCCCGCATCATCTCGGCCGAAGCCGATGGTCCGAGCAGGTCCTGTGCCTTGTTCGGAGGCGCAGTCCTGGCATTGGCGACTTCGTCCATGGCGGTCAGGGCAACGTCCATAGCCGGCTGCAGCACCGAGGCGGGCGTCGCGGCGGTCGACGTCAGCGGCGCCTGCAGCGCTTCGAACTGGCCGGCTTGCGCGGCGATGGCGTTGCGATTGTCGTAGTAGGACCAGGTGAACAGGCCGCCGGCGAGTATGGCCGCAGCCGCGCTGGCAGCGGCGGCACCGCGCCAGACCCAGCTGCGGCGGCGCTGCGCCAGCGGATCGAAGGTGCCGAGCCCGGCCTCCTTGAAGATCACCTCGGTCAAAAGGTTCTTGAGGAAGAAGCTGCGCTTCTCGAAGCGCTGCGCCGGCATCGTGCGTCGTGCCGGCAGGCCGAAGGAGGAGGCGAGCGCCGCGGTCAGCCGGTCGATCGGCGCGCCTTCCTGGGTCGCCGAGGTCAGATAGAGGCCGCGCAGCCAGGCTGCCTCCTCGTAGCGGCTCTCGCCGAACATCGCCTCGACCAGCACCTGGATGGGCTCGGACAGGCTTTGCAGCTGTGCGGGAAAGCGGAAGATCTCGGCCCGTTCGGCCAGCTTATCCTCGTCTTCCAGCCGCGGCACCAGTCGCTTTTCCAGCTCCCTCGACAGCGTCGTGATTTCGCCCGCGATCGTCTTGGCGTCGACGCGTGCATCGAGCGGGAAGGTCGTCCCCCATACCTGTTCGCGCGCCGCCGTCGACAGGCCGCCGAAGAAGGCCTCGAAGCCTCTGATCAGATCGGCCTTGGTCAGCATCAGATAGACTGGCAGGCGGATTTCCAGCCGCTCTTCGAGCTCGGCCAGGCGCCTGCGGATCTTGCGGCCATGCGCCTTGACGGCTTCGTCGCCCTCGGACAGCGCGTCGATCCCAAGCGCAACGATGACGCCGTTCAGCGCACGACGGCCACGATGCTTCTTCAACAGATCGAGGAAACCCAGCCATTCCACGGCGTCGACATCGGGCTGGCTTTCCTGCTGGACATAGCGCCCGGCGGTGTCGATCATCACTGCGTTTTCGGAGAAGAACCAGTCGCAGTTGCGGGTACCGCCGATGCCCTGCAGATCGTCGGTGAGGTCGATCGGAAAGTTGAGGCCGGATTGGCGCAATGCCGTCGTCTTGCCGGTCGCCGGGGGGCCGACGATCACATACCACGGCATCTCGCGCAGGAACTTGCGGCCGCCGAGCTTGCGGCGCTTCAACTCGACCATGACGTCCTGGAACTTGGCGCCGACCGCGGCGACGTTTTCCTCGCCCGGGCTGAGCCGCTTTTCCTCGACCGGGGCGGAAATCTCGGCGACGAACATGCGGTTGGCGCGGATCGCGCGGCGCTGCGCGACGATCAGCCAGATCAGCCAGAAGATCACCAGAAGAGCGATGATGACGATGCGCACCGTCTCCGACGCCATCGGCACATAGTCGCCGACCCGTACGATCGGGCCGAATACCCAGATGATCAGCGACAGCAGCGCCAGGCCGATCAGCGTCCACAGGAAACGCGAAGTCAGGACCGCCCAGAGGAAGCGCAGGATGAACATGTCACAGCCTCTTTTCGACCAGCACTTCGACGCGGCGGTTCAAGGCCCGGCCTTCGCGTGTGCCGTCGTCGGCCACCGGATCGGTGGCGGCCCGGCCTTCGGAGCGCACGCGCTCCTTCGGCACGCCGTTCTGAATCAGGATATCGGCAATTTCCGCGGCGCGGGCTTCCGACAGCCGCTGGTTGGTGGACAGTGGGTTGGTCTTCTGCAACGGAACGCCGTCGGTGTGGCCGACCACGGTGATATCGCCGATCAGCTCCTGGTTCTCGAGGATCACCTTGGCGACCGAGGCGATGAGCGGATCGAAGCCGTCTGTCAGCTGCGCGCGCGACGACTGGAAGAGTTCGGGATTGGAGGCCTGGATGACCAGCCGCGCCAGCGACACGCTCTCCGTGCCGCTCAGCGCTCTCTTGAGCTCGTCGGGTGCTGCCGCCTGGAATTCCGGCAGCAGCGCGAAATCCACCGCCACCGGCGGCGGCGCGTCGACCTTCGGCGAAGCGCGGGTGACATCCGTACGCGTCGGCGGCGGCAAGGCGCGAACCAGCGCCGAAAGCTCGACCGCCTGGCTGCTCAGGCTCATCGACAGGCCGATATGGATGGCGGTGGCGATCACCGCCGCTGCCGCAACCATCACCCAGATCGGCACGATGAAGCGCTGCGGCTCGTCGGAGGCGATCACGCCCTTCCAGTTGGGCGAAAGCTGTGCGCCTTCGGCGTCGCTGTCGCGCAGGAAGCGCGCCGCGGCCACACGCACGGCATTGAGCGAACGGTCGCCGGAGCGGCCCGGCACGCGATATTTGCCGCGGAAGCCGAGCGCCATGCAATGATATTGCAACTCCAGCATTTCGCGGTCGCGATTGGGATGGCGCTCCAGCTCTTCAAGACGGGCGAAGAACTGCGCGCCGGCATCGACGTCGCCGCGCAGCATCACCACCAGCGGCTGGCGTGGCCATGCGCTGGCGCCGCCCCACGGCGTGTTCAGCGCCAGATCATCGAGCAACGCGGCCACCAGCCACGCGGCCTGGTCGGCGCGCTCAAGTGACGATCCCTGTGCCATGGTGGCGTCGCGGCAGCGCACGAGTTCGTCGAGCAGCCTGGTGCGCAGGGCTTCCGGGTTCTCAGGCGGCTGCGCGTTTTCGAGTTCGGGTGCAAATTCCAGCAGCGGCGAGAACGCGTTGACGAGCACGTTCGGATGCGCGCGCGCGGAGCGTTTCGCGGTCACCCCTGACGCCGGCAGCGGCATGGCGCGCGGCGTTGGCGCTCCGCTCAGCCGAATGCGCGTCCGCTCCCGATCCTCGGACAGTCCGAATGGATCGTCCCTGCTCATCATCTCACCTGTTGACCGAGTAGCAGTCGACCTGCGGTTCGCTGGGCAGCACGCCCGAAACGCCGATCACAAACCCGGGCGCTTCGAGCAGCGAGGCCCAGTGCTCGCTTTTCTGGTCCAGTTCGAGGCACAGCCGGTCGCCGTCATAGGGAATTTCGCGCGGCTGCGAATGCAGGGGCTTCAGCGGAATGCCGGGCAGGCGTGATTTCCACAGCCCTTCGAATTCGCTGGCCGAGCCGACGGTCGCCTGGTTGACGAAAATCTTGCGCAAGGCATCCTCCGAGAGTTCGGAGCCGATCCGCACCACGATGCGGCTCGCCACCAGAAGTTTCGGGTTGTCGATGCGGATCTTCCACACATTGGTCGCATGGCGCATGACCGGCAGGGCGCGGGATTTCGGCTCGATGTAGCGCAGGCTGAGGATCAGCGAACGCAGCGCGTCGGCCAGCGCCGAATAGGCCGGGCCTGGCGCCATGTGGTCGTAGACAGGCAGTTCGCCGAGCCGCCTTGCACTCGAGCCATAGGTCGCCATCGAGCCGGCGAGACCGGCCAGCTCCATATAGACCTCGGCCGGATGGAACACGTCCTGCGCCAGCATGTGCGCCAGCCGCGGCCGCGCGGCGTTGACCAAATTGAGGATCAGAAGATCCTCGACGCTGCGGCCGGGGCCGCCCAGCACCATCTTGCCATGCGCCTCGGCGATCTGGTCGAGGCCGGTGACCACTTCCTGCAGCAGGCGGCTGTACCAGGACGCCGCGCCGATGACCAAGGTCGGCGGCAGGAAGGTGTCGTCCAGGGCCACGCCGCCATCGGCGCGCACGCCCTTGAGTTCGGCCACCGGCAGCGCGGTGTAGCCGCCGACGGCCGTGCCCGGCGCCAGCAACAGCGCCTGCGGCCGTGCGATCTCGATTTCCTCGGGATCGGAGCCGCCATGCACGGCGTCGCGCACCGACACGATCCGGCCGCGATAGCGCGCGCCGGACGGCTCGGCGTGAGCAGGGTCGAAGCCGACGCCGCCTGGCGGCTCGAGCGGCAGCGCTATCAGCACCGGTCCAGCGCCCATCTCCGGCGTCACCGCCAGCGGCCGCGGCGCATCCATCGTCTCGGGGATCGCGAACGGCGTCCCGTCTGGAAAGATGCCGCGTGCCGAGAGCACCGAAATCTGGCCGGCATCGAGCTGTGCCTGATCGAGCGTCAGCGTTCGAAAGCCGAACGTATGCAGATGCCCGGCCTGCAAGGCGCCGCGCACCGTCGCTTCGAAGAAGCGGTCCTGTTGCTGGAAATGCTGGGTGCGAAGGAAAAGCCCCTCCGACCACAGCACCCTGTTTGCATCGCTCATGCCGGCACTCTCTGCTTCCTGCTCATCATGTTGCGCGGCTTGCGGACTTTTGCCGCCAATGCATGTGCGCTCAAATGTGGTCACGGTTTTGAGAGAACGATGCATAAAAACAAAGACCTAAAGCGCGTCGCCTGGATCCGTTCAAACGCGACGCGCTCTAGGCGGAAATCCCGCTGCTGCCGAGCTTCACATTGACGGTGAACTTCGATCCCGACGAAACCGATTTGGTGGTACGCCAGTTGCGTCCGGTGGGTTCCCTGATCAGCGCGACGAAGCCGAGCGCGGCCACTTCCGGTTCGACCGTGATGGTCTTCGATGCGGTCTTGCCGGGTCCGACCGAAATCGTGTCGGAGCCGATGAGATCGCCGCCAAGTGCCGCGCCGGCGCCGCCCTGCAGGGCGAAGTAGTCGGCCGAATTGAAAGCGCCGGTGCTCTTCAGGCGCAGGATCATTACAGTCACCGGTCTGTCGCCGCCGCCCGGTCCGGGGTTCATGCCGGCGCCGCCGGCGAGGTTTACGGTGATGACGGATGGTTTCGGCGGGCCGCTCTGGCAAGCCGTCAGCAGTCCCGTCGCTCCGATGGCAAAAATAAATTCGCGTCTGTCGATCATGTCTCAGTCCTCCTCATATGCATCACGAAAATCAGCGCCGATCTCGCCCAGAAAACGCGTCTCGGCGCTGTGAGCGATTTCACGGTGGCGTTTCTGGTACAATTCCCAGAGCTTGGCGCCGCGCCCGCCGGTCAGCAGATTGCCGATCGCCGAACTTGACTTCAGTTCCTGCTCGATCGCCGCCGGATCGAAGCGGTCGATCATGCGCTTGAGCGCGCCTTGCACGCCGCGCCAGGCGCGAACGTGATGCTGCGCCAGATCGCGCACCGCGTCCTTGATCGCCGCTTCGGCGTCGAGGAAACCGGGGCTGCGCTCGGCCAGCATGGTCACCAGAGCATCGTCGACCGAAGGCAGGAATTTGAGCGGGTTGACCTCGGACGCGCCAACCACGGTCTGGGCAACGCGGGCGTTGCCCTTCTCTTCGGCGCGCTTGCGCAAAAGCTGCATCAGCCCTTCCATCATCAGCCGGTACTCGCGGCCGAATTTCTCCATGTCGGCAACCGGATCGCGGCCGGGAAAGCCGGGCTCGTCCACACCCATGCCGCGCAGGAAAGCAGCGCGAAGGTCCGCGTCCGATTGTCCGGCCGACGGCCGCGCTGCAGCTTGCCGTACAGGAGGGCGGGGCGGTGGTTGCGGGGTTGGCTTTGGCGATGGCTCGGCCGCGCGAGCCGGCAGCTCCCAAGGTGCGGCGGAGGGAGCAGGCGAGGCCGCATCGATCGCACCGCCATCCGTCACGCCGGCGTCGAGGCTAGTGGACCCGGCAGGGCCGAAACCAAACCCGTCATCGTAGGCCGGCAGCTTCTCAGGATTGGATCTGCTCGGCTCTCTCGACAGCGGCGCGGAGTCGAGGCCGAAGGGATCGTCGAACGATGGCTTGGCGCCGTTTCTGTCAGTGGGCTCGGCCACCGGCGTTGCCACAGGGTCGAGGCTGAACGGATCGTCGAACGCCTGCGAGCTGCGTTCATCGGACCGCGCACGCGCGAATGCGCCGGGCACCGGCTTTTCGAATGGATCGGGCAGGTTGGCAGGGCGTGGCCGTCCCGGCTCTTCTTCCGTGGTGGACGAAAAGAAATCGTCGCCGCCGAGGCTGACCGGCGCCCGCGACGCCGCCGGCTTACTGGCAGGCGCTGAAGGCCTGGAGGCCGGCGCCTCGGTCTTCGCCGTCTGCAAATCGACCCACACCACATAGTCGCCCAGTCGCAGTCGCATGCCGCTTTGCAGGCGCGCGGTATTTCCCGCGCCGAGCGGGCTGGCGGCATCGTCGATGAACAACCCGCTGCTGGAGGTATCGGTGACGAAATAGCCGCCCTGCTTGCTGGTGATCTTGCAGTGGGCGCGCGAGACGAACATGTCGGGATCGTTGATCTGCCAGTCGGCGTCGGCGCTGCGGCCGATTACCAGCTCGCCCTCGTCCAGCCGCGCCTGCCGCGTGACTTGCGCGCGTGGTCCCTGTTCGAGAGTCAGAAGCAGGCTCATGCCGCCACCTCTTCCCGCCAGCCGACGATGGTCCGCAACCGCATGTCGTCGGCGTCCCCCTTTTCGACCGGTCGCGCCAGCCAGGTGGTGCGGGCAAGCTGGACGGTGCCGAGCTTCGCCGGCGGCACTGCCTTTGCCGCAAGCACGATCCTGAGATCGACATCGATGGTCTCGCCGATCAGGTCGCGCACCGCCTGCTTCAACAGCTTCAGCCGCTCACCGCCCGGCAGGAAGGCCTTGTAATCGATATAGCTGAGCGCGCCGATGCGCAGCTCGATGCGGCTCTGCCGGCTGAAGCTGCGCGGGCCGATGGTGGCGCTGCGGCCGAGCGTGGCATAGCTGCCGGCAAGCCGCGTCTGCAGCGCCTTGGGGATGGTCATCCAGGCCGCGACGAACTCCTTCAGCACCACCGGCACTTTGAAGGCTTCGGCCAGGAACAGCGTCAGTCGCTCGGGGCCGTCGACTTGGGCAGCGAGCGAGGCGGCCTGGCGAAGTTTTACTGTATCGAGTTCGGCATCCTGCGTGCCCGGCAGCCCGATGCCGGCCATCGCTTCCAGCATGGAACGGACGCGGCCGCCGACACCGCGTTCGACCTGCACGGCCGGATGCGCATCCGCCCAGGCCCGATAGTAGAGCGCGATCATCCTGTGCTGCAGGATATTGACAAAATCGACGAAGGTCGTGTCGCTCGTCTGCCGCGCCTCGGCGCCGGCATACCAGCGTTGCGACAGGCGATCGAGCACCCAGCGCGTCAGATGCAGTGGCATCGGCCCTTCGGGTCCGAGCAGGCCGAGATTGTTGACCGTGACGCGTGCCGGCGACTTGTCCGTCGGCTCGCGGAAATCCACCACGTCCTGCACTGCGAAGGACAGCCGCACATTCTGGCCGAGCCTTGCCGGCTCGCGGTCCGGCCGGCCGGAATGGCCGAACAGGCCGCCTTGCCGTTCGAGCCGGCGCAGCAGTTCGAAAAAGTCGAAACTCTCGGACAGGGTTGCGGCTCGCTCTAGATCAGGTAGCGATTGCCGGGCGTCATCGGCCATGGCACATCCTCCTGTTTCTGGAGCAACCGCGTGCGAGTGCGCACGAACCCGTTAATGCCGGCATGGCGGGCAAACAGCCGCGACAGCAGGCCCGACAGCAGCAGAGTGCTCTGTCCCGCCAGCACCGACTGGTCGACATGCAGCGTCACTTCCGTGCCGCGGCCGAAGCACATCGGCCCTTCGATCGCCAGCCTTTCGATCACCGCGCGCGAGTCGATGCGCACGATCGAGCGCACATTGCGGGCGAGCCCGGGGTCGCCGCGCTCGGCATAGAGATCGAGCAGCGCGTGCAGCGGATCGACGCCGCGGCCTTCCTTGGCCAGGCTGAGGAAGTTGAGCGCCAGCTGTGACACCAGCCGCCAGGCCAGGTCGTCGGCGCGCGACTCGCCGTCGGCGCCGGTCGGCAGCGCTGCCGGGATCGCCGGCTGCGGCGAACGCAATGCGCCGAGCAGCCGGACCGTCTCCACAGGGTCGCCGGCTTCCAGCGTCAGGGTCGGCGTGTCGTCGAGGATGGCCAGGTCGCGATTGGTGCAAAGCGCCATGATATCGACGCGCTTGAGCGGCCTGTTGGCCTGGCTGTGGACCGGGCGCGAGATCGCCAGGAAGACGTCGTCGCCGGCATAGGAGGTGCGGGTCACCCCCTGGCGCCGCTCGTCCTCGGTTGGCCGGCGCGGCCGCCGCTCGGTCGAATAGACCCAGCCGCTGCCGCGGTTTTGCCCGAGGCTGAACAGCTCCGGTATCTCGGCATCGGGCCCCTCGGCATCGGCGTCCTCGACGCGGATGACCCGGTAGATTTCAAAATCGCGCGCCCGCGTACGGTCGGCATGCAGCACCTGGCGCGTCTTGCGCTGGTCGAGCTCGACGATGTTGCACTCGCGCTCGAAGAGATTGATGATCGGGGTGGCGAAGAGATCGAAATCCGCCGGCGTCAGCTCGGCGAGCTCGGGCACGGGACGCCTGAACAAAAAGACGATTTCGAGCCCGGCCTGGCATTTACGCACGACCGGCAGCAAGCCGGCGACGCGCCCATAATGGAAGCGCTCGGGCATCATGAAATATTCGCGCAGCAGGCGGTAGCCTTCGAAGGTCGGCCGCGTGCGCGGCATCAGCGCCTCGGCATCGGCAATGCCGACCATCTCCGGCGGCGGTAGCGGCGACAATGGATTGGTCTTGCCTTCCGGTCGAGCGCCGACACCGGAGCAGACTCCGAAGATGGCGTCGAAGATCAGCGGCGCCTTGGTGCGGTTGGCGAAATAGAAGTCGAGCCGGTCGAGCGCCAGTTCGTCGAGCTTGCCCTTTCCGGTCCGGGCAAGCGTGATGCGAAGTGCCGCTTCGCCACCCTTGCCGCTGATCGGGCCGATGCCGGCGGCGGCAAGCGCGCTGCGGTCCTGGAAATAGCCGACCGAACTGATCGCGATCGGAAACAGCGTCATGTCCTGCGCGGTGGTGAAGGTGCAGCGTGTCGACAGGCCGGCCTGCAGGCTGGAGACCAGCCGCGTGCCGCGCTTGACGACGTGGCCGGCAAGCATTGTCTGCACCTGCTGGCCGGGCTTCAGCACCACCATGGCGGTTGCCGGCACCGGCGTGACGAGATCGGGATAAAGCACGTCGAGGATGCTGCGCGAAAACCGCGAGCGCTCGGCATCCACCTTCAGGCGCGTGCGCGCGGCGAGGAAGGCGACGCCGTCGAGCAGCCGCTCGACATAGGGGTCGGGACACGGCACCGTATCCAGCGACAAATTGCGGGCAACCGCCGGATGCATGTCGGCGAACTCCGCCGCCAGCCCGCGTATGTGGGACAGTTCCTCCTCGTAATATTCTACGAAGACCCGGTCCATCTCTCAGGCTTCCCTGAACTCGGTGCGCGCCAGTCCGTTGTCGAGATTGATCGTCGTGCGCAGGCGCATGCGCTCGGGCGTCGGCGTCATGATCAGCACGGCGTCGATCTCGATCTTCAGGCCGGTCTTGTCGCCGAGGTTGACCGTGACTTTCGTCGCGCTCTCCTTCAGCCGCGGCTCGAATGCGGCGAGCACGGCGCGGATCTCGCGTGCCAGAACATCGCGATCGAAGTCGCGCGACGACCGGCCGGAGAAGGACGGCACGCCATAATTGACAACGCTGCGGCGCACCTCCGGAAAGTCGGCCAGCGATGTCGGACTGTCGGTCATCTGCTCGGCCTCGAGATCGGATAGCAGCGGCGCGGATTCGAAACGCTCGGTGTTGAACAGCGCCTCGATGTCGCGCCGCACGGCCTCGCGCAGCACATCGGGCGACACCACGATGCCTCGGCTTTCAAGCTCGCCACGGTGCCGGTTCTGAAACGCCAGCCGGTGCAGCCGGCGCTTCTGATCGGGGTTCAATGCGTCATCGGCGTCGATGCGCCTCGGTCCGTCTGCCAGCAGCTCGTCCAGGCGCTCTGCGCCAAGCTCCTCCTGCAGAGCCTGCCTGAGCCCGTCTATCTCCGAGCTCAGGCCCGGCAGGTCGTTGACGAGGCGGTCCCACAGCGAAGGCTGTACCGCCTCGCGCTTGGCCCGTGAACCGCCCGCCTGTACCTTGTCGGCGGCAGGGCGCTTTGCTCGCCCCTCACTTGCCGACATAGACATCCATTTCGGCTTCGTCATTGTCGTCATAGACGAACTTGATCTTCTTGTAGGCGAAGGAGACTTCCTCCTGGATCAGGTCGGCTTCATCATCGGCCTGCGACATGTCGTATTCCATGATCGAGGCGTCGGTCAGGGTAACGACCAGATAGTCCTTGCTCTCGCCGTCGATGGTCCGCCGAGCGGAGAATTTGACCTCGTCCAGCGCCTTGTTTTCGAACAGGGCCTTGGCCAGATAGGGTGAGGCCTTGTCGTAGTGCTTGGTGAACTTGATCATGCCCATCGACACGCGGCCTCGGCGCGAGAGGGAATTGGGGTCGTAGGGCGCGACCATCTTGTAATCGACGCCATGGATTTCGATCTCGTCGTCATGGCCGTCGCGCGTGCTGGGCCCCTTGATATCCGGAACTTTCAGAAAACCGTCGATCTTCATTGTGGGCATTTTCGTTCTCCACCGCTTTCAAACAAAGGTTTGGTTGCTGCAATCAGGTCTTCACGGACGGCAATTCCGACACCAGCCTGAGCGAGGCATTGATGCCCTCCAGCTGGTAGTGCGGGCGCAGATAGAAGCGGGCGTTGTAGTAGCCCGGCCGGCCCTCCACGCTGTCGACCTGCACCTCGGCGGCGGCAAGCGGACGCTTGGCGCGCGCCTTGTCGTCGGCGAAGGCCGGGTTGGCCAGCACGTACCGGTTGATCCATTCGGTCAACCAGATCTGCATGTCGGTGCGTTCCTTGAACGATCCGACCTTGTCGCGCGCAATCGCCTTGAGGTAGTGCGCAAAGCGCGAGACCGGGAACAGATAGGGCAGGTTGGCGGAGAGCCGCTCGTTGGACTGGGCGTCGGGGTCGACCAGGCGTCCCGCCCGCGTCTCGTCATCCTGCAGCGAGTGGGCGCCGATGAAGGCCGCGAGATCGGTGTTCTTGCGGTGCAGGATCGGCATCAGCCCGAGCTTGGCCAGTTCCGCCTCGCGCCGGTCGTCGATGGCGACTTCCGTCGGGCATTTCATCGCGATCGAGCCGTCATCGGTCGGGAACGAGTGCACCGGCAGGTTAAGCACCGTGCCGCCATTCTCGACGCCGCGGATCTGGGTGCCCCAGCCATAGAGCTTGTGGCTGCGGTTGATGTTGACGCCCATCGGGAAGGCAGCGTTCATCCAGACATATTTGTTGTGGTCGCCCTGCACTTCCTCCTCGAAGGAGAAGCCCTTGACCGGCACGGTCTCGGAGCCGTACGGCAGCCGCGCCAGCACGCGCGGCATGGTCAGCCCGATATAGCGCGCATCCTCGCTCTCGCGCAGCGATTGCCACGAGGCGTAGGCAGGATTGGAGACGATCTGCTGCAGGTCCTGCGGGTTGGGCAGTTCTTGCCAGCTGTCCATGCGGAACAGCCGTGGCGAGGCGGCGGCGATGAACGGCGTGTGCGCCGAAGCGCAGATGCCGGAGATGTTGCGCAACAGGCCGACGTCGCGTGGGTGGTTGGAGAACTCGTAGGCACCGATGACGCAGCCGATCGGTTCGCCGCCGAGCATCGAATACTCGTCGGTGTAGACCTTCTTGAAGATCGGGCTCTGGTCCCACATCTGGCCTTCATAGTCTTCGAGCGTATCGGCCAGCTGCTCCTTGGAAATGTTCATCACCCGGATCTTCAGCTTCTGATCCGTCTCGGTGTTGTTGATGAGGTACCAGAGGCCGCGCCAGGTGCCTTCCATCTGCCGCACTTCCGGCGCGTGCAGGATTTCGTTGACCTGGGTCGTCAGCATCTTGTCGATACCGGCGATCAACGACTTGATCGACTTGATCGAGTTGGACGAAATCGTCGTCGTCTCGGAGCGCGACTGAGCCGCCAGAGCCAGGTTGCGCACCAGCTGCTGCAGCTTCTCGCTGTCGTCCTTCTTGACCTTGAAGTCCTTCTCCAAGAGCTGGCTGAATTCGCCGAGATCGACGGCCTCGGCCTCGGCGACGGATACTGCGGTCTTTTGCTGTTCGGCCATGATCTATTCCTCACCCTTGTCGTCGGACAGCGCCTGGGCGGCGATCTGGCCAAGCAGCGGCTGGTTGTTCAGCAATTGGGCGATGCGCTTTTCGGCATCGACGCGGCCGTCCATGAAGCCGAGCAGCTCCTCGAGCTGGCGCCGCATCTTGAGGATTTCGGCCAGTTGCGGGACCTGTTCGGCGATCTTGTCGGGGGCGAAATCGCCCATCTTGGTGAAGGTCAGGTCGAGCGCCAGTTCTTCGTCGCGCTCCTGTCCCTCGGCCTGCGGCAGCGTGTTCTTCACCCGCGCCTTGACCCTGGGTCCCAGCGCTTCCATGAATTTGGGGAAACGGTTGGCATCGGTCTCGACAAAGGAACGGTCGAGCACCGTCTTGGACGCTTCCCTGGTCTGCGATGCGCCCGACAGGTCGGCCATCACGCCCATGACGAACGGCAGTTCGATCGTCGTCGGGCTGCCGTAGGTTTCGACATCGTAGGCGATCTGCACGCGCGGGGCGCGATTTCGCTCGATGACCTTCGCTTTGCTTTCGGCTGGCATGTGTTGCTACCTTTCATCCTTCTGGGCAGTCTTCTTGGCGTCGGGAACGCCGGCGAGCAGCCGGAATTCCTTGAGCCCCGACGGGGCGAGGTCTTCCATCAGTTCAACGAAATCCATGTGCACCATCCTGCGCACCCGGCGGGCGAGATGCGGGATCGGGCTCGACGGCTCGGTGCGGTCGTAGAACGCGACCACAAGGTCGAGGCACTTCACCACATCGTCGCGCGAGGAAATCCTGTCCGGGAGCCCCGCACCGGTCTCCGCGTAGCTTGCCATCGTCTCGGCTCCATGACCGTTTCTGACCGGCGCGGCCGGGCTTGCCGGGGCAGCAGCCGGGCTGGCCGCCCCCTTCGTCGCTGCCTCTTCCGTGGTCTCGACCGCCGTATTGCGTTCCAGCGTCGTCAGCACGCGCTGCAAAAATCGTTTCAGGTCCGGGACGGCGGCCCCGTTGCTGTCAAGGCGGGCATTCAGCGCCGCATCGACCGCGTCGAGCGCCTCGATCGCTGCGTGCGCCCCGGCGATGAGCGCCGTCATCTGTTCACCGGCCTGGTCCTGATGGGCGGCACAACCGCTGCCCACCCGGTTCAGGAGCTGTCCGTGCGCGCTGACCAGTGCTGCCTTCTCCGTGGCATTCAATCCCGACGCCGCTTCCTGAAGCATGACGCGATCGTCGAGCGCACCCTGTTCGAGATCGCGTCCGCTGATCGGCCCGATGGGACGCGGCGCGAAGAAGACCATCTGCCTAAGGTTCGCCAGCAGGCCTTCCTGGCCGTTCTGCAGGTCGGCCAGCGCGTTGAGGCGGCGCAAGGCGGCGTCGCGCGGCTGGCCGCCGGGACGCAGCGCCGGGTGCATCGTCTCCCAATGCGTCTGGAAGGTCCTTGCAATCAGGGTCAGGCCCTGTGCCAGTCCGGCCAATCCCTCTTCATTGGCCAACGCCCGGGCGACAATGACAAGCAAGCGCAGGTCGCGGCCATGCGAACGCAACTCCTCGGCCTTGCCGAGCACGGCAGGCCAGTCGACCGGAATGGTCGATTGCGCGGCTGGCTTGTTGCGCCCGTCATGGACGACCTTGACCTGCGGCTCCGTGAGCCGCTCCAGCTCATGAAAAGCCGGATCGTTGCGCAAGTCTTCGCCTGACGGATTTTCACCGTCCAGCGGAGCAAGCCAGAGTGCGAGATCGATCACAGATACCCCCGGCGACCGGCTCTAAAACCGTACGTGACCCAACGTTAGCACACGGTTGCATATTCCCACAATTCGCCATCCGCTCAAAAGTTAACGAGCGCTAATGAATGTCGGTGCAACTGCGTCTCGGATGGCGCAATTCATGGCGCGCCTGCCCGACCTCGTATGTGAAGCGCATCGCATAGGATTATAAAAAATCGTGGTTGTCTGCATTTGGCGGCGCGGGACTCTCCACAAAGAGAAAGGCCGGCTGCATCAAGCGCTTTGTCAAGCGGCTGCTTATGTGGCAGGCTGTCGACGGGCAGATTGCAGGAGCACGTTCGATGGAACAGCGCCGGTCGTCGCAGGGGTTCAAACGCAAGGAACTGGTTGGCAAGCTCAATCCGGTCTGCCTGCGCGCCTTCAAGGCCGCCGCCGACAGCGCCAAGCTGCGCGGCAATCCTTACGTCGAACTCGTCCATTTCATAGAACAACTGGTGCTGTCCGAGCGTTCGGATGTGCAGATGATCATTGCCGATGCCGGCGTCGATGCCAGCCGGCTTACCAGCGAAATGACCCGCGCCGTCGACAAGCTGCCCTACGGCGCCACCTCGATCGAGGAATTTTCCGACCACATCTTCCACGCCATCCAGGAAGCCTGGAATCTGGCGACGCTGGAATTCGGCATGGAGGAGGTCCGCAGCGCCCATATCGTGCTCGCCTGCCTGAAGACGCCGGTGCTGGAAGGCCTGGTGGCGAAGATCAGCGGCGAATTCGACAAGATCGACGCCGACGGGGTCATCGCCCGCTTTGCCGAGGTGGTGGACGGTTCGCTCGAAGCCGGCGCCACGGCAGCAGTGGCTCCCACCGCGGAGGCGCCGCGGCGAGCTCCGGGCGGGGATTCCGCGCTGGCCAAATACGCCACAGACCTCACCCAGCGCGCCCATGACGGCAAGATCGACCCGGTCGTCGGCCGAGACCCGGAGATCCGGCAGATCATCGATATCCTGATGCGGCGCCGGCAGAACAACCCGATCCTGACCGGCGAGGCCGGTGTCGGCAAGACCGCGGTGGTCGAGGGGTTTGCCCTGCGCATCGCCCAGGGCGACGTGCCGCCGCCCCTGCAAGGCATCAGCGTGCGCATGCTCGACGTCGGCCTGATGCAGGCCGGCGCCAGCGTCAAGGGCGAGTTCGAGAAGCGCCTGAAGGCGGTGATCGACGAAGTTCAGTCATCCGAAACGCCGGTCATCCTGTTCATCGACGAGGCGCACACGCTGATCGGCGCCGGCGGTGCAGCGGGAACCGGCGATGCCGCCAATCTGCTGAAGCCGGCGCTGGCACGTGGCGAACTGCGCACCATCGCCGCAACCACCTGGGCCGAATACAAGCAGCACATCGAAAAGGACCCGGCGCTGACCCGCCGTTTCCAGGTGGTCAAGATCGACGAGCCGTCGGAAGCGGTGGCCGTGCTCATGCTGCGCGGTGTAGCCGGCGTGCTCGAACAGCATCACGAGGTGCAGATCCTGGACGAGGCGATCGAGGCGGCGGTCGGCCTGTCGCATCGCTACATCCCGGCGCGGCAATTGCCCGACAAGGCGGTCAGCCTGCTCGACACGGCTTGCGCCAGGGTCGCGATCTCGCAGCATGCGACGCCGGCCGAGGTCGAGGACATTTTGCGGCGCCGCCAGGCGCTCGAGGTCGAAAGCGGCATCATCGGCCGCGAGGCAGCGATCGGCATCGAAGTAACTGACCGGCAGGCGCGGGTCGAGGCCGGGCTCACTGAGACCGGGACCATGCTCGCCGCCGCCGAGGAGCGCTGGGAGCGCGAAAAGGCGCTGGTTGCCGAGATCCTCGAACTGCGCGCGCGGCTGCGCGGCGACGGCGTCCCGCTAGATGCGGTGGCGGCAGCTGAGGCCGATGCCGAACCAGCAGCGCCGGAAAAGACCAAGGTCCCCAAGGCTGAACCGCCCAAGGCCGAAACGTCCGAGCCTGAAAAGCCGAAGGCCAAAGCGTCCGAGACCGAAGCGCCGGCTGCCGAAGCTGCGCCGTCAGATCCTGTCGCCGATCTGGCGCGGCTGCGTGAACTCATGGCCGAGCTTGCCACGGCGCAAGGCGAGACGCCGCTGATCCTGCCGTCGGTCGACCGCAATGCGGTAGCTGCCGTGGTCCAGGACTGGACCGGCATCCCGACGGGACGGATGCTGTCCAGCCAGACCGAAAAGGCGCTCAAGCTCGCCGACACTTTGTCCGAACGAGTCGTCGGCCAGGATCACGCCATGGAGATGATCGCCAAGCGCGTGCAGACCAGCCGCGCCGGGCTCGGAGCGCCGGAAAAGCCCGTCGGCGTGTTCCTGCTCTGCGGCCCCTCCGGCGTCGGCAAGACCGAGACGGCCCTGGCCTTGGCCGAGACGCTCTATGGCGGCGAACAGAACCTGATCTCGATCAACATGTCCGAGTTCCAGGAAGCCCACACCGTCTCGACGCTCAAGGGCGCGCCTCCCGGCTATGTCGGCTACGGCAAAGGCGGCATTCTCACCGAGGCCGTGCGCAGAAAACCCTATTCGGTGATCCTGCTCGACGAGGTCGAGAAGGCGCATCCCGACGTCCACGAAATCTTTTTCCAGGTCTTCGACAAGGGCATGATGGATGACAGCGAGGGAAGACGCATCGACTTCAAGAACACGCTGATCCTGCTGACATCGAATGTCGGCTCCGAAGTCATCATGGAGCGGACGCAAAACGGCACGGTGAGGGCGGGGCTCGACGGCCTCGATGCAGCCTTGCGCGCTCCACTGCTGAAAGTCTTTCCGGCAGCGTTCCTCGGCCGCGTCGTGACCATCCCTTACTATCCGCTCTCGGATTCGATGATCGAGGCCATCACGCGCCATCAGTTCGGCAAGATCGCGCGGCGGCTGCGCGCCAGCCACGACGCCGAACTGGTGATCGGCGACGGCGTCATGGCGCTGGTCAAGGCGCGCTGCACCGAAATCGAGTCCGGTGGCCGCATGATCGACGCCATCCTAACCAACACGCTGTTGCCGGAACTCAGCCGCGGCGTGCTGAACCGGTCGCTCGACGGCGAGAAGATGACCAAGGTGACCGTCAGCGCTTCCACTGACGGGTTTGCCTATTCGTTCGAATAGTCAGGCCTGACTGCTCGGCTCCGTCTCGGCGCGGATCAGCTTGATGTCGGCGCCGGCTGCCCAGGCGCCGATATCCTCGCGCCGCAACGCCGCCGCCATCATGTCGGGAAACAGGTCCGGCGTGCAGGCGAAGACCGGTATGCCAAGTGCCGCGACCGAAGCCGACATCGCCGGATCATAGCCCGGCCGGCCCTGATCGGTCAGCGCCAGCAGCACGATGACATTGACGCCGGACCGGACCAGCGCCGCAAGCCGCCGCAGCAAGTCCTGGCCGTTGCCGCCCTCATAGAGGTCGGTGATCAGCACGAAGTGGGATTTGGTCGGCCGCTCGATGCGGTCGGCGCAATAGGCGACCGCCTGGTTGATGTCGGTGCCGCCGCCGAGCTGCACGCCAAACAGCACCTCGACCGGGTCGCTGAGCTCTTCGGTCAGGTCGACGATGGCCGTGTCGAAACAGACCAGCTTGGTGCGCACGACCGGCAGCGACGCCATCACCGCGGC
This sequence comes from Mesorhizobium sp. M0676, assembly GCF_040320535.1. Lineage (NCBI taxonomy): Bacteria > Pseudomonadati > Pseudomonadota > Alphaproteobacteria > Hyphomicrobiales > Phyllobacteriaceae > Mesorhizobium > Mesorhizobium sp. M0676. Next base: position 302,802 of record NZ_JAMYPU010000002.1, on the reverse strand, counting down.
GAAAATCGAGGCGTAGATCACCGAACTCGCCATCGAGCCGGACTGGTCGACGCACAGCACCACTTCGTCGAGATCGACTAGCCGGCGTTGCTTGCGCATGAAGCCGACCAGTTTTTCCGGCACGACGGTTTTGTGCTCAGGCTGGTAGTGGCGAAGATTGGCCGAGATGGTGCGCGGCCAGTCGATGTCGCGTTGGCGCGGCCGGTTGGTGCGTCGCGACTTGTCGAGCGCGCCACGGATCGCCTCGGCGGTCTTCTGCTCCAGCCGCTGCATCAGCTTGGCGACGATGTCGGCGATGATGGTGCGGGCAATGTCCTTGGTCTTGGCCGGCATCACCGAACGCAGCGAGATCAGGTCGGCGACGAGGTTGACGTCGGCCTCGATCGCCTTGAGGAATTCCGGCTCCATCAGCATCTGCTTCAGGTTCAGCCGCTCAAAGGCATCCTTCTGGACGATCTGGACCACCTGGGCGGGAAAGAAGGAGCGGATATCGCCCATCCATTGCGCCACGCGTGGCGCCGAGCGGCCGAGCCCGCCGCGCCGCTTGCGCGGGTCGGCATCGGCATTGGCGCCGTCGCCGTAAAGCGCATCGAGCGCCGAAGACAGTTTTTTGTCATCACTGGAAAGGGCGGAGGAAGCCTCGTCATCGGCGCCGATCGCCAGCCGCCAGCGGCGCTCGCGCCCGCTATCGGAGGATGCTGGGCCGGGTTCGGGCACTTCGGCTTCGTCATCCATTGTCACACTCCGCCCGCCAGCAATGGCCCAACTCGCTCCAGGTGCCTGCGCCAGCCCTCGCCGCCATCAGGCGCCGGCGTCAGGCCGGCCGGCAACCTTGCGGTGCGGCCGAGCACGGCCTCGATCAACCGCCGCCGCTCCATCGAGTCCAGATTGGAGAAGACACGGCGCAGCAACGGCAGATGCGCGATGAAGGCGTCTTCGTCGAGGGATTTCAGCCACGCATCGACGGCGCCGCGCAGACCCTCGTCATAGATCAGCCTCTGGCCGGCAGTGCTGAAAAAACCTTCGAAGAACCCTGCTGCCTGGGCGACCGGCGTCCCCGGCGACAGCCTGCGTCCGAGCAGCCCGGCGGCGTCCTCGGCCGAGAGTTGGCCGGCTTCATAGAGCAGATGCGCGGCGCAGCCGGCGAGCAGCGCCGTCGAGCGCGGACCTTGCAGCACGCCGGTTAGGCCGTTGCGCCATGCATCGAGCACGTCTTCGCCGGGCTCGACCAGCCGGATCGCCGCGTCGGCCTTGCGCACAGCACCGACCAGCGTGGTGGCGGCCTGCTCGTCCAGGTCGCGCACCGCATAGGGCAGCGCGATCGCGCCTTCGACGATCAACCGTTCCAACAAACCGGACAGCCGGTTGGTTTCGGTCTTGCGCGCCTCGCCGTAACGGATGATGTCGGCAAGCGGCGGCACCGAGGCCAGCATCTCCAGGCATTCGCTGCTGTGCGCTGCGCGCGCCTCCAACGCTACAAGGCCGGCGCTCGCGGCCTCCGACAGATCCGCCGTAATGGCGCTCTGGACAAGGGCGGCAAGCGTGTCGAGGCTCGCGGCCGCACCGAGCATCTGGATCAGGCGGCCATTGGCGGCCTTTTCGATAGTCGGGCCGTAGATCAGGTTCTCGACCAGGCGCACGGCATATTCCGGCTCCCAGGCCAGCGTCCATTTTTCGCGAAAGGTGCCGCGGCTGCGGCCGGCGTCGGCCAGCCTGCCCCATTGCACGCCAAGCACGTTCAGCCGGTGCAGCAATGTCGAACGAAACAGTCCGCTTTCGCTGCGCAGATCGACCGACAGCTCGCGTTCCAGCGCCTCCGGCTTCAGCCGCGCCGCCTTCTGGTTGCGCTGCAGGTCCTCGATCAGCGGCGCCAGCGGCGTGTCGGGCGGAATCTCGCCGACATCCGCGCCCAAAAGCAGCTCGGCCTCGACCAGCGCCCACAGCACCGCTTCGCCGTTGAACAGCGCCGCGATCGCGGCATCGCGCAATTCCTCGAAGCCGGGCTTCGGCCGCTCGCGAATGGCAGCCAGTGTGCGCGCAAGCCGCTCGGCCTCGATCAGCGACGCGGTCGACACCAGATGGCCCTTCGCCCGCAGCACCGCCGCGATCGTCGCCAGCCACAGCGTCGCGGCGTCGCGCCGCCCTCGTGTGCGCCACAGATGCTTGCACCAGCCGGGCGCGACGACGCCAGCGCCATAACCATAGCCCAGCGCAAGACGCGGCCCGGTCCATGGCGCCCATGTCATGATGCCTTTGCGCCGGGCAATTCCCTTGATCAGCGCCTGGTCGTTCTTCTGCGTGTGCGCGGCCTGCAGGGCCGGCACATGCCATGCGCCGCAGACGACGGCGATCGGTCCGGCGAATTCCTTGCGCGCGGCGGCGATTTCCAATCGCATATGCGCTTCACGCTTGGCCTCGAACGGCGCGATCGCACCTTCGCCGTCGCGCAGCGTCGTCATCGCATCGGTGATGGCAGCGAAGATTGGACCCGGCTGCGGATTCTGCTCGATAATGTCGGCCCACCAGCTTTCGCCATCTTCATAGCCGGCGGCCGCAGCCAGCGTGCCGATCGGGTCGCGATGCGATGCGGGCCCGCCATCCTCACCGGTTTCGTCCTTGGGTTCGGGCTTGTCGGCGTCAGCCGTTTTGTCGGTGTCGTCGGTTGCCGGTGCCGCGAACCGTGCCGATGACGGCAGGTCGATGAACCGCAATGCCGCCTTGTTCTCCACCGCCCACACCGCCGCCTGGTATTCCGGCGAGAACTCGGCGAACGGCCAGAAACTTGTCGCGGCCGGATCGTCCTCGGGGTAGCAGAGCAGCGCCACCGGCGGCTGCATCTGCGGGCGCGCCAGCAATGGCAGCAGGGCGGACGCGTCGCTCGGCCCTTCGATCAGCACCGCGACCGGCTGCAAGTCCCGCAGCGCCTGCACCAGGCTGTCGGCGGAGCCCGGCCCGTGATGGCGGATGCCGAAATAGGCGACGTCGCTCATGACCTCAGATCGCTGCGTTCAGCGCCGCGTAATAGCCGGCATAGTCCGGCCGCTTCTTGAGCACCGTTTCGAGATATTCCTCCAGCACCACCTTGTCCTGCACCGGGTCCTTGACGATGGCGCCGACAAGGCTGGCGGCGAGGCCTTCGGCGCCGAGCTTGCCGCTGTCGAACCACGCCGCCTGGCTGAGGCCGCCGACCATGGTGGCGATCGCCTCGGCGGTCGAGAGCGAACCCGAAGGCGTCTTCAGCGTCACCTTGCCGTCGGCGGTTGCGCCCGAGCGCAGCTCGCGGAAAATGGTCAACACGCGAGCGATCTCCTCGCCGACATTTTTCGGCACCGGCAGGTCGAGCCCGCCGGCCATCTCGTCGACCCGCTTGGAGACGATCGCCACCTCTTCCGCCATGTCCTCGGGCAGCGGCAGCACCACCACATTGAAGCGGCGTTTCAGCGCCGAGGACAGCTCGTTGACGCCCTTGTCGCGGTTGTTTGCGGTGGCGATGATGTTGAAGCCGCGCTGGGCATAGAGCGACGTGTTGAGTTCCGGGATCGGCATCATCTTTTCCGACAGCACGGTGATCAGCGTATCCTGTACATCGGAGCCCATGCGCGTCAACTCTTCCAGGCGGCATAGCTTGCCGCTCTCCATGGCGCGGTAGAGCGGCGTCGGCACCAGCGCCTCCTGGCTCGGCCCTTTGGCCAAAAGCTGCGCATAGTTCCAGCCGTAGCGGATCTGGTTCTCGTCGGTGCCGGCCGTGCACTGCACGATCAGCGTCGAGTTGCCCATGATGGCGGCGGCGAGATGTTCCGACACCCAGGACTTGGCGGTGCCGGGAACGCCGAGCAACAGCAGCGCGCGGTCGGTAGCGAGTGTCGCCACCGCGGTTTCCATCAGCCGGCGGCGGCCAACATATTTCGGCGATATCACGGTGCCGTCGCTTGCCTTGCCGCCGAGCAGATAGGTCAGCACGGCCTTCGGCGACAGGCTCCATCCGGCCGGCTTCTGGCGTTCGTCATTGCGCGCCAGCGCCTGCAGTTCAGCGGCATAGGCCTGCTCGACAGGGAGGCGGATGGCTGCGTTCATGGTGCTGTTCTCCGGATTGTCATGTGTTGGTTCCCGTCAGGGCCGCGTTGAGGCGCAGGAAAGCGAGCGAGGCTGCCGCCGGCGGCATGCCAGCCGCAACGACATGCTCGATCAATTTTTCCGCTGTCGCCGCAGTGGCCAGAAAGCCCATCGTTTCCAGCAGGTCGTCGGCGGTTCGCTTCATAGCGTCATCATCGCGGGCGACAGCCGAACGCAATGCCGCCAAGCCCTGGCCGTTCGTCAGGTCGGGCCATTCCAGCCAGTTGGCTTCGAAGCCCTCGGCAAGGGTGAGCGCGCCAATATACTGCGGCGTATCTTTCAGGATCAGTCTGACCAGGACACGCTTCCTGCGGCTATCCAGGCGCGGTGTCAGGTGCAGCACGAATAGTGCCGGCTTGCCTCCCCCGGCGACTAGTGTGTCGGCCATCTGCGTTACGGCAGCGTCGCTGCCCGACGCTGCGACCATTCGTGAGATCTGGATGTCCGCATTTTTGTCGGCACCGAATTGCCAGGCTGCAATGAAATCGGGTTCGCTGACCCCAAATCGGGAAGCGAGGTCGACCAGGTTGCAGGTCTCGAACAATTCGGCGCGGCGCTTTTCCTGCGCCGGCGATTTGAGCTTTGCCGGCGTGTAGGTGGTGCGGCGGCGGATGAAGCCGGATTTGCCTTCTGTGATGAAGGCGGCGAGTTCGGCAACGGGGTCGTCGGCTCCGTCGTTGCCCGGCCGGCCATGCTCGCCCAGCCTTGCCAGCAGCCGGCCCGCCAGCTCCCGCACCTTGCCGGAGCGGTCGGTGGCCAGGCTTTTCAGGAATGGCGCGTCCGTGGGCGTCAGGTTGAAATGCATGAGTTCGATGAGCGCCAGCCGGACTTCAGCCGGCTCGCCCGTCGCCTTGGCTTCCATCAGGCTGCGGGCCGTGGCCGGATCGCGACGGCGCATCTCGGCCAACGCGATACGGCGCGCGGCGGGGTAAAAGTCATCCCAGTTCTGCGCCGTCAGCTGCTCCTGCGGGGCAATCTTCAGCCCCTCGACGCTGGCCTGCCAGTCGATCCACGGCGCATAGATGTCAGGGCTGTTCTGGTCTGATGCCGACGGCATCCAGTCCATCGGATGCAGCACGTAGCCGCGGCTGGCGACGAGCGTCGCGACGCGCGACTTGCGCCGCGCATCGGCGGCGTTCTTCAGGGCCGCCCGCAACAGCGGCCGCAACCGCTCCGGCAGCAGTGGCAGGCCAAGCCTCGGCAGCGGCGGGCGCCGCTTCAGCGTCTTCGGCGCCGACGGCCGCAGGCCGACATCGAGCGCCTGCGCCGCGATCGCCAGCAGACGTCGCTCCCGTTCGTCCGGGCTTGCGCCACGCGCGATCTCCTTCCATGCGGTTGGCGCCAGATCGAACGCGGTTCCGCCGGTGATCCAGCAGTCGCGCATCGTCGCCAGGCCGGTTAGTTCGAGCTCGTTCATGACAGATCGAGCCTCCCGAAGCCGCTTTGCGCGGCCAGCAGATCGAGCCGCGCGCCGTTCCAGAGTGCCGCCGTGGCCCCGAGGTCGAGGCCAAGCACGGTCTGATCGACGGTCCCGCTAACAGGCAGGGCGATCCCTTGCGGGTCGTGCGCCGCTTGCCACCAGGCGGTGCCGCGCTCATCGAGCAGGATCGCGCCGGCAGGCAGCATCAGCGGGCTATCGGTCGACCAGGGCGCTGCGTCCTGGTGCGCCGCATGCGCCGCGAGCGGGTCCTTGACAGCGTCGAGGCCGAAATCCGGCCAGGCGCCCGACACGACGTCGCCCTTGCGCTCCGCCACCAAGGCCCGCAGTGGCTGGCGCGACGGGTAGAATACCAGGCGGGCGTGGAACCGGTCACCGGGCGTGAACGCCGCCGAGCGGCGGCCGGCCGAAGCCGGAAAGAAATCGAGCAGCAGCCCAAACTGCGGCGTCGGGCTTTTCAGATCGAGCAGCCAGGTCGAATGGCTGACGAGACCGTCGCGGCGGGTCTCGATCTTCTCGCCGACGACCTCCCAATGGCTGTCGACCTGCTTCGCGTCGGGACTGGACAGAACCTGGTCGCGGGTTTCGGACGCCGACACCAGTCGCTTCAGCTCGGGATCGTCGGGCGCCGAGCGCCAGGCTTTGGCCAGCAGCACCAGCTTGCCGAGTTCGCGGATCGCCGCGTCCGGCCGTTCCTCGCTGCGCAGCGCCATTAGCCGGGCCGGGATTTCGTCGATGCGTCCGGCAAGCGCCGTCGCCTTCATGTCGACAAGCCGCGCGGCAATGCGGCGGCAGCGCTCGCTGCTGGCGTCGGCAAAGGCGGAAAGGCCGAGCCGCAGCTGGTCGGCAATCCACTGGTCGAGTTCGTCCAGCGCGCCTGCCACCGCGGTGCGCGTATCTTCCGCCCGCTTGCGCTGCGCCGTCTCGCGGCGCTCCGTCGCGGCGGCGTCATCGACGGTGCTTTCCTCCGCCTGCGAGGCCTCGCCAATGCTCTTGCCAGACGCGCCCCTGCCAGGCTTTGCGTCGACCGGCGGGGGCGCAGTCTTCCTGCGCCGGCCAAGCCAGTCATTGACCCATTCCGGCGTTGTTTCGGCTGATGTGAAGCTGGCCGGCGCCGTGGCGGCGATCCACATCAGCGCCAGCGTGTGCTTGCAGGGAAATTTTCGCGACGGGCAGGTGCATTTGTAGCCGTGGTCGCCGGTGTCGACGACGGTGCGATAGGGGTTGGATCCCGAGCCCTGGCATTCGCCCCAGATCAGCGCCTGCTGCTCGTTCTTCTCCAGCCGCGGCCAGTTCGAGCGCTTGGTGAGCTTCGAGGCGGCGCTTAGCGACGCCTGATCGGGGGCCAGCGCCTCGATGGTTTTCAGTTCGAATTGCAAGCCGCGCCTCTCGTCACCCCAAATCAATGCCTGGCATCAATATAGGGTGCCGTTTGTGAAGGATTGTTGTGGCCCCGGCAAGACGAAGATAGCGCAGATCAGTACAACGGCGTGGCCATATGCCGGGGCGTCGGCCATTGCGCCGTGATCTCGGGCTGCACCGGGCGCTCGAGATAGGTCGACAGCACGACATAGCTTCGCGTCGAGGTGACGCCGGGCGTTTCGTAGAGACGCGCCAGCAGGCCTTCGAGCGCCCTGGTGTCCTCGGTGCGGACCTTCAGAAGCATGCAGGTGTCGCCGGCCACCGAATGGATTTCCTCGACCTCAGGATATTGGGAGACGGCCATCAGCTCCGGTGTCTTGCCCCAGCCCTTGGTATCGATATGCACGAAGGTGAGCAGCGGCTTCTTCACCGCCTTCGGGTCGATGATCACAGCGGTGCCGCGGATGGCGCCGCTGCGCCGCAGGCGCTTGACCCGCTCATGCGCCGCAGGCGGCGAAAGGCAGACGCGTTCGCCAAGTTCGGCGTAGCTGATCGTCGCATCCTCGACCAGCACGCCTAATATTTTTCGGTCGATTGCGTCGAGCTCGCGGGGAGCTACCTTGTTCTGCAGAACCCCATCTGTTTCTTCGTCCATATCGAAATTCCTTGTTGTCGCGGAATCCAGTTCGGCCATTATGACCCGATGACGAACGCGCATCAAGCTGCAACGCTCCATCAGCCGATCCCGGCGCTGGCCTACCTCCTGACCGGCTGCATCGCCGTCATCGGCTCGAACTCGCTGGTCCTGGGTCCAATTGCTCCGGCAGTCGCCGCATCCTTCGGCACCAGCGTGCCGGCGGTGATGGCCGCGTCGGCTGCCTTCGGTCTCGGCACTTCCGCCAGCGCTTTGTTCCTCGCCCGCTATATCGACGGCGTCGGCGCCCGCCGCATGCTGCAGGGCGCTCTGCTGTTGCTGGCGGTCGGGCTTCTCGCCAGCGCGCTGGCGCCGACGGTGATCATGCTGGTCGCGGCCCAGGCCGTCGCCGGCATCGCCGCCGGCGTCGCCATGCCGGCCATCTATGCCAGTGCAGCGGCAATTGCGCCGCCCGGCCGCGAAAGCGGCACGATCGGCGTCGTGCTGACCGGCTGGACGGTCTCCATGGTGGCCGGCGTGTCGCTGTCGGCCGTGCTTGCCGATCTCGTGCACTGGCGCGCCGTCTTCGCCGCCGTCGCGGTGCTTTCCGCCATTGCGCTTGCTGCCTTGTCGATGACCTCGCTCAGCGACGTCAGGAAGAGCGGCCCGGCGCCGTCGCCGTTCGTTGCGCTGGCCATTCCGGGCATCGTGCCGCTGCTCATCGCCTGCACCGCCTTCATGACCGCTTTTTACGGCGTCTACGGCTATCTCGGCGATCATCTGCACCAGGATCTGGGCGAGCCCGTCAGCGCCAATGCGCTGGCCGCACTCGCCTACGGCGCCGGCTTCGGCGCCGCGGCCTTCCTCGACGGCGTCATCGACCGCATCGGCGCACGGCGCGTCATGCCTTTCGCCTATCTGCTGGTCGCCGTCGTCTATGTCGCGATCGCGCTCGCAAGCAGCAATTTCGTGCTGATCCTGGCTATGATCGCCATCTGGGGCCTTGCCAATCATTTCGGCCTGAACGTGCTGGTGATGCGCCTTACCGCGCTCGATCCGTCGCGCCGTGGCACCATCATGGGCCTGAACAGCTCGGTCACCTACCTCGCCGTCTTCATCGGCACCACCAGCTTCGGGCCGCTTTATTCATCGTTCGGCTTTGCCATCTGCGCCATCGTCGCCGCCGTGCTGATGCTGGTTGCGGCAGCAGCGGGGTCATGGCGATCGCCGCTGCCCATCAAGCCGTAAAGCTTGCGTTCTCATCCCGTCCTTCGCTAGAGCTTGGCTTGCCATGCGAGCCCCGCCCGGATGAAGACGACGCTTGAAACCACTGCCGACCCCTCGTCAGACGACCTCGCCTTCCTGGCCGAGCGGCTGACGGCGTTCAATGACGGCGATGTCGGCCCCTCCGGCCGCAAGCCGATCGCCGTCTTCGTTCGTGATGAGCACGGCGCTGTCGTCGCCGGCATTTCGGGATACACCGCCTGGGGCTGGCTCTATGTGCAGTGGCTGTGGGTCGACGAACGCCTGCGCGGCCGGCATATGGCCGGCGACATGCTGGGCGCTGCCGAGGAGGAAGCGGTCAAGCGCGGCTGCCAAAACGCCTGGATTGATACGTTCAATCCGACAGCGGCCAAAGTCTATGAGCGGCAAGGCTACCGGCGCTTCGGCGAACTGCCTGACTTTCCCGTCGGCCGCAGCCGCATCTTCCTGCAGAAGAAGCTCTAACCTGCCAGCCGCCCGCCTTGCATCGGCCGCGGCACGCCGGTGGTGCTGGGAAAGCTGATCGGCAGGCCGCGCAGCACGCGCACGGCAAGGAAGGCAAAGCATTCGGCCTCCACCGCATCGCCTTTCCAGCCCAGTGTCTCGGCCTGCACAACCTCGACGTTGGCGCGCCTCGCCAGCATCGCCATCATCGTCGGGTTGCGGCGGCCGCCGCCACTGACCGCCAGCCGCTTCGGCCGGCGCGGCAACAAATCGAGCGCCTTGCCGACGGCCGAGACGGTGAAGGCCGTCAGCGTCGCCGCCCCATCCTCTGCGCCGAGGCCGTCGGCCATGGCGGCGCCGAAGTCGAAACGGTCGAGCGATTTCGGATAGGGCTTGGTCAGATACGGATGCTGGAGCAATTTGGCCAGCCGCACTTCATCGACGGTGCCGGCCGCGCCCAGTGCGCCGTCGCGGTCCATCTCGCCGAGGCCGTTTGCCTTGATGAAATCGTTGAGCGGCGCGTTGGCCGGGCCAGTGTCGAAGGCGACGATGTTGTCCTTGCCGTCCCACCAAGTGACGTTGCCGACACCGCCGAGATTGAGCACAGCGGTGTCCCCGCTGGCGTCGGCTTCCCTCAAAAGCGCCGCGTGGTAGGCAGCCGCCAGTGGTGCGCCCTGGCCGCCGGCGCGCACATCGTCCGAGCGGAAATCATAGGCGACCTTGGCGCCCAAAATGGAATGCATCAGCGCGCCATCGCCCAACTGGCGCGTATCGCCGCGCCGCCCGGGTTGCGGGGCACGATGCAGCACGGTTTGGCCGTGAAAACCGACCACGCCGATATCGCCCATGGTCAGGCCGTAGCTTTCGACAAGGTCCTTCACCGCCGCCGACTGCGCCCGCGTCAGCGCCTCCTCGGCTTCGGCAAAGATCGCCGGCTCCGGCCCGTCGAAATTCCACACCCGGGCCTGACGCAGCGTCTCCTCCAGCAAGGCACGGATCGCTGCGGGGTAGGGGGCCAGCGTATAGGTGCCGAAATCGGCGATCCGCTCGCCATCGGTCTTGATCAGCGCCACGTCGATATTGCCGTCAAGCACGGTGCCGGTCATCAGGCCGACGGCCCAGATTGGTTCCACGGTCGACTCCCTTGCGACACCGTTTGCGATTCCAACGCAATCACCTGTCGGACGGATTGTCTCGCCAGGCAAGACCCTGGCCGCGGTCGATTGCTCCGAACCTGCCGGCAGGGTTTTTCACCGAACAGCGAAAATCGAGCAACGCCGTTCTTGCGTCTCGCCGCTCAAGACGCCAGCTATGAGACGAACACGTCATCGCCAAGGAGAAACGACATGGCATCCGAAGTCGCAGTGATCGCCGGCGCGGGTGCGGGCCTGAGCGCCTCTTTGGCACGCCTTCTCACCACGGAAGGCTATCGCGTGGTGCTGGCCGCCCGCAACACGGCCAAACTCGCGGCGCTGGTCGGGGAAACCGGCGCGCTGGCCGTCGAAACCGACGTCGCCGATCCGGCCTCCGTCGCCGGCCTGTTTGACGCCGCCGACAAGCAAGGCCCGCTGGCCCTTGCCGTCTTCAATGCCAGCGGCCGCACGCGCGGCCCGATCGCCGAGGTCGATCCCGATGCGGTCAAACAAGCCTTGCTTGTCGGCGCCTATGGCGGCTTCCTGGTCGGCCAGCAAGCGGCGCGGCGGCTGCTTGCGCGCGGCTCCGGTTCGATTCTTTTCACCGGCGCCTCCGCCAGCATCAAGGGCTTTCCCAACTCCGCCGGCTTTGCCATGCCGAAATTCGGCCTGCGCGGTCTGGCTCAGTCGATGGCGCGCGAACTCTTCCCGAAGAACATCCATGTCGCCCATTTCATTATCGATGGCCAGATCGAGCCGGTCGGGACGAAGCCCGAGCGACCGGACAGCCAGCTGTCGCCCGATGCGATCGCGCAGACCTATCTCGCGACCCATCGCCAGCATCGCAGCGCCTGGAGCTTCGAGGTCGAGCTGCGGCCCTTTGTCGAGACATTCTGACCGGTCCGGCGTGACCGTTCTCGCAATTGCGAAATCTTTGAGAGAATATTCCCGGCTTCGTGTTTGAGAAGAAATGCGGTTCTTTGATCCGGCAAGCAGCATTGCCGATGATGTCGTCAAGGCTTGGTATTCCACCTCGCCGCAATGACTTCAGGATTACGAGGGATCGACAATGTCCGAACGCGGAAACGCTTCCAGCTCTCTTCTTTTTTCAGCCATCAGCCGGCGAGCTGCCCTTGCGGCACTTTTTGCCTCGGCCGTCACGCTTGCCGGTCTGGCTCAGCCGACGCCGTCCTTCGCCGAGGACAAGAAGTCTATCAAGGTCGGCATCATCAGCGGCGAGGATGAGGATGTCTGGCGCGTCGTCGTCGCCCAGGCCGCCGAAAAAGGCCTGACCGTCGAGACCGTGGTGTTCAACGACTACACCCAGCCCAACGAGGCGCTCGAGCGCGGCGAGATCGACGCCAACGCCTTCCAGCACCAGCCCTATCTCGACAACCAGATCAAGACCCAAGGGTACCACATCGTGCGCGTCGGCTACACCGGCGTCTGGCCGATCGGCCTCTACTCCAAGAAATACACCAAGGTTGCCGACCTGCCCGAAGGCGCCGTCATCGGCTTGCCCAACGACCCCTCGAATGAGGGCCGCGCGTTGCGCGTTCTGCAGAACGAAGGCGTGATCAAGCTGAAGGACGGCACCGGCATCCTGGCGACCACCGCCGACATTGCCGAGAACCCTAAGAAGGTCGTCATCAAGGAACTGGACGCCGGCATTGTCGGCCGCTCGGTCGAGGATCTCGACGCGGCTGTCGTCAACACCGACTGGGCGCTGAAGAGCGGTCTCGGCCCGGACAACCGCATCGCCCAGGAGCCAGTGGCCGACAACCCCTACCGCAACTTCATCGCCGTGAAATCCGGCAACGAGAACGAGGCGTGGGTGAAGACGCTGGTCGCGTCCTACCAGAACGAGGCGGTCAAGGCCGAGTTCGACAAGGTCTACAAGGGCACCGGGATCAGCGCCTATTGATTGGCGCCTGGTTGTCAGGAGCAGGCGGCCCGCTGTTGAGCGGGCCGCTGTCGCATTTGTCGAGCGTTGAAACGGACAGTGAGATGAACCAGCACGTCACGGCCGAGGCATCCGGTCCGGTCAATATATCGGCCGGGCAAGAAGATGTCGTACGCCTCGTCGACCTCAAGCGCCGCTTTGGCGCGACGCCTGCGCTCGACGGCGTCTCGCTGACGGTGAAGAAGGGCGAGATCCTCGGCATCATCGGCCGCAGCGGAGCCGGCAAGTCGACGCTGATCCGCTGCCTCAACGGGCTGGAGCGGCCGGACTCCGGCGACGTCTTCATCGAGGGCCGCGAGATCGGCCGGCTCGGCGAGCGTGAATTGCAGCCGCTGCGGCGTCGCATCGGCATGATCTTCCAGCACTTCAATCTGCTGTCGGCCAAGACCGCGGAGGACAATGTCGCGCTGCCGCTGAAGATCGAGGGCCGCCCAAAGGCCGAACGGCTGGCGCGCGCCGCCGAATTGCTCCACCTCGTCGGCCTGTCGGAGAAGGCGAAGGCCTATCCGTCCTCGCTGTCGGGCGGCCAGAAGCAGCGCGTCGGCATCGCCAGGGCGCTGGCCGCGCGGCCAGCGCTGCTGCTGTCCGACGAGGCGACCTCAGCGCTCGATCCGGAGACGACGCGCTCCATCCTGGCCTTGCTGAAAGACATCAACCGGCAGCTCGGCCTGACCATCCTGCTCATCACCCACGAGATGGAGGTGATCCGCTCGATCGCCGACCGCGTCGCGGTGATCGATGCCGGGCGCATCGTCGAGCAAGGCCCGGTGTGGTCGGTCTTTGCCGAGCCGCGTTCCGAAATCACCAGGAGCCTGCTCGGCGGCATCCGCCCGCAACTGCCGGCCGAGATTGCCGGCCGGCTTGCTCCCGGAGGCGGCGCCGAGCTCATCCTCAGGGTCGACGTCGCAGGTGAGGCCGCGCGCGGTCCGCTGCTGTCCGATCTTGCGGTGGCGGTGCCGGGGCCGTTCCGCCTCGTCCATGGTGGCATCGACCATGTCCAGCAGCAGCCGGTCGGCACGCTGTTCCTTGCGGTCGCGGGCAACGATCCGAAACATCTGTCGAAAGTAATCGCATTCCTGAAGGCCCGCGACGCACGGGTGGAGGTGCTTGGCCATGTCGCCGGTTCTGTTTGAACTTCTGCTGCGCTCGATCTGGGAGACGGTCCTGATGACGGCGGCATCGGGCCTCATCTCGCTCGTCTTCGGGCTGCCGCTCGGCCTGGCATTGATTGCCACCGAGCGCGGCGGCATTGCCGAAAGCCTGTGGGTGAACCGCGCGCTCGGCGCCGTCATCAACGGCTTCCGCTCGGTGCCTTTCATCATCCTTCTGGTGGCGCTGATCCCGGTGACGCGGCTGATCGTCGGCACCTCGATCGGCACCTGGGCGGCGATCGTGCCGTTGTCGATTGCGGCGACGCCCTACTATGCCCGCATCGCCGAAGTGTCGCTGCGCGAGGTCGATCGCGGCCTGATCGAGGCGGCGCGCGCCATGGGCGGCAACCGCTGGACGATCATCCGCGAGGTGCTGGTGCCCGAAGCTTTGCCCGGCATCGTTGCTGGTTTCACGGTGACGCTGGTAACGCTGATCGGCGCCTCGGCCATGGCCGGCGCCATCGGTGCCGGCGGGCTTGGCGACCTCGCCATCCGCTACGGCTACCAGCGTTTTGAGACCAGCGTCATGGTCGCCGTGGTCATTGTGCTGATCATCCTCGTTTGCGGCATCCAGTGGGTCGGCGACCGGCTGGTCGCCAGGCTGGACCGGCGCGGATAAGCGGCCACGAACGTTATTTGCCGGCAGGCTGCCAAACGCAGCGCCGGCTTTCTCCATCGGCGCCGAGATTGGATTGCGCGTTGCTTTGATCGGACCGGCCTGCGTGCCACCGTGACAGCGGAACAAGGAGCTTGACCATGCCCAGGATCGTACCCGTGCTTGATCTCGGCCGCCTCGAACAGGGCGCTTCGGAACGGCGAACGTTTCTCTTCGACCTGCGCACGGCCGCGCGCGATGTCGGCTTCTTCTATTTGACCGGCCACGGCATATCGGCTACGGATACCGCAGAAGTGCTCGACGCCTCGCGCCGGTTCTTTGCCTTGCCGGAAGCCGACAAACTGGCGATCGAAATGGTGAAGTCCTCGCAGTTCCGCGGCTACACGCGCGCCGGCGGCGAGCTGACCAAAGGCAAGGCCGACTGGCGCGAACAGCTCGACATCGGCGTCGAACGCCCGGCCATCGAACAAGGCCCCGGCGTGCCCGCCTGGACGCGGCTGCAAGGGCCGAACCAGTGGCCGGGGGCACTGCCCGAGCTGAAGCCGGCTCTGCTGGCATGGCAGACCAAGGCGACAGCGGTAGCGATCCGGCTGCTCAGGGCCTTCGCTTTGTCGCTCGACCAGACCGAGGATGCCTTCGATCCGATCTACCGGGCCGAGCCCAACCACCGCATGAAGATCGTGCGCTACCCCGGCCGCGACGCCACCGGCGACAACCAGGGCGTCGGCGCGCACAAGGATGGCGGTTTCCTGACGCTTCTGCTGCAGGACGAGAGCAAGGGCCTGCAGGTCGAATATGACGGTGCCTGGGTCGACGTCGATCCGCTGCCCGACACGCTGGTGGTCAACATCGGCGAACTGCTCGAACTGGCGTCGAACGGCTATCTCCGGGCGACAGTCCACCGTGTGGTGACACCGCCAGCCGGCGTCGAGCGCGTCTCGGTCCCGTTCTTCTTCAGCGCCCGGCTCGACGCCACGATTCCGCTGCTCCACCTGCCCGAGAATCTGGCGGCCGAGGCGCGCGGGCCGGCCAGCGACCCCGACAACCCGCTGTTTCGCAATGTCGGCACCAATGTGCTGAAGAGCCGCCTGCGCTCGCATCCCGACGTGGCGCGCCGGCACTATGCCGATCTTCTGGAAACCGACGCCTCACCGGCTGAAATCTTTCAAAACGAGAACGAAATTTCCGAATCTCGCGTTGTTTTAGAAAGCCGTTCGTCGCCATCTGCCGCGAATACGCGCATATAGGAATTATCGTTCGGCGGTTTCCTCCCATTCCACCGAGCGGTGTTCCCCTCTGAAGGTTCTTGACCTTCTTTTGGCCGGGCCGCTTTCGCGCCCGGCCTTTTTTATGTCAAGAGCTCTTCTTTCTTCCCCACAAGGGGAGAAGGAAGAGGCGCCAGGTACTTCACCCAAACTTCGGATCAAGGCTGCCCGACTTGTACCGCTTGGCCATCTCGGCTACCGGCAGCGGCTTGATCTTCTGGGCATTGCCGGCGGTGCCGAACTGCTCGAAGCGCTCCTTGCACAGCTTGCGCATCGCCGCCATCGCCGGCGTCAGATATTTGCGCGGATCGAACTCGCTCGGGTTTTCGGTCAGCACCTTGCGGATGGCGCCGGTCAGCGCCATGCGGTTGTCGGTGTCGATGTTGATCTTGCGCACGCCGTGCTTGATGCCGCGCTGGATCTCTTCCACCGGCACGCCCCAGGTCGGCTTCATCTGGCCGCCATATTTGTTGATGATCTCCTGCAGGTCCTCGGGCACCGAGGACGAGCCGTGCATGACCAGATGCATGTTGGGCAGGCGGCGGTGGATTTCCTCGATGACATTCATCGCCAGCACCGCGCCGTCCGGCTTGCGCGAGAATTTGTAGGCGCCGT
Organism: Mesorhizobium sp. M0676; assembly: GCF_040320535.1. Lineage (NCBI taxonomy): Bacteria > Pseudomonadati > Pseudomonadota > Alphaproteobacteria > Hyphomicrobiales > Phyllobacteriaceae > Mesorhizobium > Mesorhizobium sp. M0676. The sequence goes on along the minus strand of NZ_JAMYPU010000002.1, from coordinate 286,805 downwards.
GGCTGGTGCCCATGGCGACAGCCAGCGCATCGACATGGGTGTCCTTGACGAATTCGACCGCCTGCACTGGGTCGGTCAAGAGCTGGTCGTGGCTGATGGCGCCTTCGACGCCGTGGCCGTCTTCCTGCTCGCCGCCGCCGCTCTCAAGCGAACCGAGCACACCGATCTCGCCTTCCACCGACACGCCGCCCCAATGCGCCATGTCGACGACGCGCCGGGTGATGCCGGAATTGTAGGCATAGTCGGCCGGCGTCTTGCCGTCCTCTTTCAGCGAGCCGTCCATCATCACCGAGGTGAAGCCGTACTGGATGGCGGTGACGCAGGTGGCTTCGTTGTTGCCATGGTCGAGATGCATGCAGACCGGGATGTCGGGGTGGATTTCGACCAGCGCGTCGATCAGCTTGGCCAGCACCACGTCATTGGCGTAGGCGCGGGCGCCGCGGCTTGCCTGCAGGATGACCGGCGACTTGGTCTCCTCGGCCGCCTCCATAATGGCGAGGCCCTGTTCCATATTGTTCATGTTGAAAGCGGGTACGCCGTAGCCGTACTCGGCGGCGTGATCGAGCAATTGTCTCAGTGTTATGCGAGCCACCCAATAGTCTCCCGTATCTGGTTTCACGCGCAACGTCGCGGGCCGGCCGGTTGCCGGCCTAGATGCTTCTGGCCGGATTTCGCCAGAACCGCAACCGTCAGCGGCCATCGGGGCCGCAATTCTTGTTGCAGGGCTGAAATCCGGTAGCCAGCCGGTGAGGCGCTAATCTCCCCCATTGAGGGGGAGATGGCCGGCAGGCCAGAGGGGGTCGGTTCGACTGGAGCGCTAGCGTCATCTGTCGGTGCTGGGAGTTCGCGTCAGGACGCGCCGACCCCCTCTGTCGCCTTTGGCGACATCTCCCCCTCAAGGGACCCTCAAGGGGGAGATTATCCGCGTTCGGGGAACATCGCCTTCAATCCTTCGCGCGAAGCCTTGGCCACACCGCGCTCGGTGATCAGCCCCGTCACCAGCCGTGCCGGCGTCACGTCAAATGCCGGATTTGCCGCCGGCGTCGCTTCGGGCGAAACCCGCACCTGCGCGATCTTGCCGTCCGGCGTCTTGCCCCAGACCAGCGACACCTCGTCACCGGAGCGTTCCTCGATCGGGATTTCGGTCAGGCCATCACCCACCGTCCAGTCGATGGTCGGCGAGGGCAGAGCGACGTAGAAGGGCACCTCATTATCGGAGGCGGCGAGCGCCTTGAGATAGGTGCCGATCTTGTTGCAGACGTCGCCATTGGCCGTGGTGCGGTCGGTGCCCACGATCACCATGTCGACCGCGCCACGCTGCATCAGATGGCCGCCGGCATTGTCGACGATCAGCGTGTGCGGCACGCCCTGGCCGGCCATCTCCCAGGCGGTCAACTGGGCGCCCTGGTTGCGCGGGCGCGTCTCGTCGACATACACATGGACCGGAATGCCGGCCTCGACGGCGAGATAGATCGGCGACGTGGCGGTGCCGTAATCGACCGTCGCCAGCCAACCGGCGTTGCAATGGGTGAGGATGTTGACCGGCTCGCCCGGCTGCTTGCGTGCCGCGATCTCCTTGATGATGGCAAGCCCGTTCTCGCCGATGGCGCGATTGAGATCGACATCCTCGTCTGCGATTTCGGCAGCGCGCTTATAGGCCGCCTCCGCGCGCTGTCCCAATACGATCGGCCTGAGGAACCGCCGCATCTCGTCCAGTGCCCAGCGTAGATTGATCGCAGTCGGCCGCGTCTTGTGCAGCGTCTCCCAGACCGCGTCGAGCGCTTCGTCAGACGGATCGTCCGCCATCTGGATGGCGACGCCGTAGGCCGCGGTGACGCCGATCAGCGGTGCGCCACGAACCCACATGTCACGGATCGCGGTGGCGATGCCGGCAACGCTCCCGATCGTCTCGACCCGGAACTCGTGCGGCAGCCAGCGCTGGTCGATGATCTCGACCGAACGCTGGTCGTCGCTCAGCCAGATGGTGCGGTAGTGGCGCTCGCCGACGTTCAAATCCTGCTCTCCCGTTCGATCAAAGCGGCCAGATTATTGACCTCGTCCATGCCGTGAATCTGGCGCCGGTTGACGGCGATGTGACGGCCGAATTTCAGCGCCTTGGCCTCGCAGGAGGCTCGCAGATCCTCGTCCTCGATGGTCTCGAAATCGGCATTGTGGGCGAGGCCGAGGATGCGCCGGTGCACCTCGATGCCGGCAAAGCCCAAGAGGTCAGTCCAGATCTGGTGCAGCACATGGTCGAGCGCCTGCTCCGAGGCGAGAATGTCGCCCTGATCCTCGAACAGGCTCTTCTGGTAAAGCATGCCGGTGCGCTCGGTGCGCCATAGATGCGAGAACTCGGCGCGGAACACCGTCCAGGTGTCGTTGGTCACCCCGAGCAGATAGGCACGCATGGCGTCACGCTTGCCCTTCTGTTCATGGCCGCGCTGCGAGAAGTAGGACATCCAGAAATTGGCGAGCAGCATGCCTACATCGAAGGCCATCGGACCGTAGAAGGCGAACTCCGGATCGATCATCCGCGTCTCGGTGTCGGTGACCATGATCGAGCCCGAATGCAGGTCGCCATGCAGCAGCGTCTCGGCGTTGGCGGCGAAGATATGCTTCAGCCGCTGCGCTTCGACCTTGAGGTCGCGGTCGGCGCGCAGTTCGGCAACCAGGCCGTCGAGCTGCGGCGAGGTGTGCCGGTTCAGCTTGGCATCGAAATATGGGTCGGAAAACACCAGGTCTTCGGTGATGCCGCAGAGCTCGACATTGTCGGCAAACAGCGCCAGGTCGGCCTTGCGGTCCTTGGTGGGCATGGAGAGATCAGAGCCGCGGAACAAAGTGCGGGCCATGAACAGGCCGATGTCGCGGGGGATATTTGGCAACTCGCGGCCGTCGATCAGGGCACGGCGCAGGATGATGTGCGGCGGCGCCAGATATTCCATGATGATCAGCGCCTGGGCTTCGTCGAAATGGAGGATCGCCGGCACCGAGCCCGGCGCGCGCGCCTCTTGCCGCGTCAGCGCGTGATACTCGAAGAAGGAGCGTTTGAGCGGCAACGGCCAGCTGTCGCCGACGAGGCGAACATAGGGCAGGGCCTGCTTAACCACGGCCGCACCCGACACGCCCTCGACGATGAAGACGAGGTTCAGATTGCCGTCGCCGACCTCGCGCACCTTCCAAGGGCCCTTGCCGATTTTGGCGCACAGCGCTTCGTTCGTACCGAGGCGCGTTGCAAGCGTCTCCACCGACAGTGCTTCAAACGGCAATTTCGCAGTCATTCCTAACCCTCCCGCTTGCTCGCTCCAATCATAGTGGAGCGATGGCGGTGAGGCCAAGCTAGGAAGCTGACTGGCAATTGTCAATCGAGTTGACAATTGATGACGTAGCCCATAGCGTCATCGTTAGGGAGGAACGAATGGGCAATGATGCCGTGTTCCGCGTGGACGGGCTGAGGAAATCCTTCGGCCATATCGAGGTGCTTGGCGGCGTCTCGCTCGAATTGCATGCCGGTGAGATCACTGTGCTGATGGGCGCCAACGGCGCCGGCAAGTCCACCCTCGTCAAAATCATCAGCGGCGTCTACGACCATGAGGGCGGCATCATGCACCTCGCTGGCGGCAACTTTGCGGCGAACACGCCGGCAGAGGCGATCCGCGCCGGTGTCGTTACCGTGCACCAAAACATCAATGACGGCGTCGTCGCCGATCTCGATGTCGCCACCAATCTGACGCTCGACCGGCTGAGCGGCAAGGGCGCGCCGCTGCTGTTCAACCCCGGCCGGGTGCGCCGCGAAGCCAAAGCGGTGGCCGACCGCATGGGGCTCGCCATCGACCTCAAGGCCCGCATCAGCGACCTGTCGCTGGCCGATCGCCAGATGGTGGCCATCGCGCGCGCCATGGCGCACCAGCCGAAAGTGCTGATCCTCGACGAGCCGACCTCGTCGCTGTCCAGCGCCGAGGCCGACCGGCTGTTTGCGCTGCTCGACCGCTTGCGCGAGCAGGGCGTCGCCATCCTCTACATCTCGCATCGCATGTCGGATATCAGGCGGCTGGCCGACCGCATCGTCTCGATGCGCGATGGCGTCATCTCAGGCGTCTTCGACAGCAAGCCTCTCGACTATGAGGGTGCCGTTAACGCCATGCTCGGCCGCAAGATCCATCTTGACCGCATCGAAGCCAGGAGTTCTGCCAAGCCGATCCTGACCGTCGATGCCTTGCGCATCGCCCCTGGTGCCCGGCCATTCTCGCTGACGCTCGGCGACGGCGAGGTCGTTGCCATCACCGGCCTCGTCGGCGTCGGCAAGACGGCGCTCGCCGAGACGCTGTTCGGCCTGCGCAAGCCGCTGTCCGGCACGATGACTTTATGTGGCAAGCCCTATGCGCCCGCGTCGACCGGCGAAGCCATCGCCGCCGGCGTGTTTCTGGTCGCCAAGGACCGTGGCGAAAACGGCATCGTCGGCGGCTTCAACATCCAGGAAAACATCAGCCTGCCCTTCCACAAGCGCATGTCGCGCTTTTCAGTTCTCAAACGCGGCCTTGAACGCACTATTGCCCGCCGGGAGATCGAGGATCTCGGCATCGTCTGCCGCTCGGAGAAGGACGAGATGACCACTCTGTCGGGCGGCAACCAGCAGAAGGTGATGGTGGCCCGCTGGATGGCGCAGGACGCCCGATTGTTCATTCTCGACGAACCGTTCCAGGGCGTCGATATCTCCGCCAGGCGCGACATCGCCGCCAAGCTGAGGGCCAGCGCCAATGGCCGCGCCACGCTGCTGTTCGTCACCGAACTCGACGAGGCACTGGAGACGGCCGATCGCATATTGGTGATGTCCGAGCAGACCATCGTCGGCGAACACCGCAACGCCGATGTCGATCTCGACCGTCTGCTGGCCGAAGTCGCGGGCGGGCCGTTGCACAGTGCGGCCTGAGCCACGATGATTGAAGAACTGAGGGTTGGAATGGAGTGCACGGGTTTGAGTTGGGTATTGACGGCGGGCGCTGAATGACGCTGCGCGATTACGCTATCCGCTACGGGTTCATCGTGCTTCTGTTCGGGCTGATCGCGTATTTCGCCATCGCCGCCGACGGGTTCGTCTCGCCGCAAAGTGCCGTCTTCATTTTCCAGTCGGTCGCCATCACCGGCGTGCTGGCGCTGGGCGTCACCGCCACACTGGTCGTCGGCGGCTTCGATCTCTCGATCGGCTCGGTTGCCACATCGGCCATGATGGCGGCTGCCTATGTCATGGTGGTGCTGGAGCAGAACGTTGTCGTCGCTGTCCTCATCTGCCTGCTCATCGGCGCCCTTGTCGGCCTCATCAATGGCTGGCTGATCGTCTATATGCGCGTGCCCGATCTGCTGGCGACGCTCGGCATGATGTTCCTGCTCGTCGGCCTGCAGCGCATCCCGACTGAAGGACGCTCCATCGCCACCGGTATGACAATGCCGGACGGCTCGGTCGCCAACGGCAAGTTCTCCGACGCCTTCCTGGCGCTCGGCCGCCACCGCTTCGACTTCTTCATCCCGAACCTCATTCCGGTCTCGGTGGTCGTGCTGATCGTGCTCGCCGTGCTGATCTGGTTCTTCCTCGAATACACACGCTTCGGCCGCATGATGTATGCCGTGGGCAGCAATGAACGGGCCGCCGAACTCGCCGGCGCGCCTGTCAAGGCATACAAAATCTGGGCCTACGTCATTTCAGGAGTTTTTGCCTCGATCGGCGGGATTTTGCTGGCCGCACGGCTTGGACGCGGTGACATCGCGTCGGGTAATAATCTGCTGCTCGATGCGGTTGCCGCGGCGCTGATCGGCTACGCGGTGCTCGGCGCCGCCAAGCCGAACGCCTTCGGCACCGCCATCGGCGCGCTGTTCGTCGGCATCCTGCTGCAAGGCCTGACGATGATGAACGCGCCTTACTACACGCAGGATTTCGTCAAGGGCGTGGTTCTCGTCGTCGCCCTTGTCTTTACCTTCGCCCTTTCCGGCCGGGGCAGGAGATAGAATGGCTGCCGGGACAGTTTTGGGTTCAACAAACGGAGGAAACAACGTGAACATCACAAGACGACTTTTGGGGAAGGTCGCGCTCGGATTGGCCGGCGCAACAATGCTGATGCAGGTCCCGGCCTTTGCCGCCGACAAGCCGGCGCCGTTCGACAAGCCCGGCGTCAAGATCGCGCTGGTGCGCTATCTCTCGACCGGCGATTTCTTCCAGGCCTATCTCTCGGGCGTCGAGTCCCAGTCCAAGGCGCTCGGCATCGATCTGCGTGTGCTCGACAGCCGCCAGGACGCCGCCCTTCAATCCGACATGGTCGACCAGGCCATCGCACTCGGCGTGCAGGGCATCATCATCCAGCACGGGCTGACGGAATCGATGAAGGACGCCGCCCAGCGCGCGGTCGATGCCGGCATCAAGGTCGTCGCCTTCGACGTCAATGTCGAAAACCCCAAGATCCCGCAGATCGAACAGTCCGACAAGGACCTTGCGCGCCTGGCGCTCGAGCAGGCGGTCAAGGACAATGGCGAGAGCTGGAACGCCGGCTATGTCTATGTCGCTGGCATCGCGCCGCTCGACCGCCGCAACGAGACCTGGGTCGACGTGAAGAAGAAACATGCCGGCATCAAGGAAGTCGCGATGTTCGGCACGCTCGACAACCCGATCGCCAACTCGGTCGCCAACCAGGCGCGCTCGGTGCTGCAGGCGCATCCCGACATCAATGTGATGTTCGCGCCCTATGACGAGTTCGCCAAGGGTGTGAAGATCGCCGTCGACGAGGCGGGGCTGAACAAGAAGATCAAGATCTACTCCGCCGACATCTCTACCTCGGACATCGCGGCCATGCGCGAGACCGACAGCGCCTGGGCCGCCACCGCCGCCACCAACCCTGCCGTCGTCGGCCAGGTCTCGGTGCGCGCGCTGGCGCAGCTGCTCGCCGGCGAGGACCCCGGCCACAACGTCATCGTGCCGCCGACGCTGATCACCCAGAAGGACCTGATCGACAAGGACATCAAGAACATGGAGGACCTGTCGGCCAAGCTGCCGCAATTCGCCCATGCCGATGTCGCCATGCCGGCCTGGATGCCGAACCCGAACGCGAAGTAGGATCGGACATCTGATAGATGCGAAGGGCGGCATGGGCCGCTCTTTTCATATTGATCGTAAGCCTGCCGGCCTACAACCAATGGTCTGGATCGCGCATCCCGTGGACAATCGCCACAGCGATAACACCATCGGGCTGCGGCTCGTAGATGATGATATAGCGGCCTTCGACGAGCACGCGGGCCGTTGCGCTTAACTCGGGCCGTGCGCTGCCCATCTTGGGGTGCTGCGCCGCCGGCTCCAGTCTTTCGAAAATGCGCATCAACAGTCTGTCTGCTGCCTTTTCATTGTCGGCGGCGATGGTGTGCCAGACGTCTCGCAAATCCTGCGAAGCGCGCGGTGTGAGCCTATAGCTAGCCACGGGCGCGGCGTTCTGCCTTCAGGCTGCCGATGAACTCGGTGGGGTCGACAGCCACTGGCTTGCCGCTGCCCATCCCGTCGGCATAGGCCCGCTTCAAGTGCTGGAGTTCGAGCGTGCGCAATTCCTCGCGCTGCTCCCATAAGCGCAGGGCGTCGCGGACAATCTCGCTGTTGGAAGCATAACCGCCACCTTCGATAGCGCTTTGCAGGCGAGCTATCTGCTGCGCGGTGAGGGATATGGTGAGGGTGCGCATAGGTTCGTTTTTCATACCCACATTATAATGCATCCAACAAGGTCTAACAATATCTGTTAGGAATCTGCCCCTGCATCATGACCGCCCGACTCGCACCAGCCACCGCGCCGTCCTCGCCATGCAGGCGTGCAGTACCGGAACACCATATTCGATGGCAGGCAGGTCGTGCGGCGCACCCTTGGCGGGGATCGCCAGCATCCGCCCATGCCCGCCCGGCGCCAGGCAAAGCTGCGTCCCATCAGACGGTGTCGCCAGCGCGCCGTCCTTGAATTGCTCAGCAGCTATTGGCCTTCGCGGGTGACGAAGATGGGAACGGCGTCGTATTTCGCCGGGTCCAGCGCGGCTATGACGTTGGTTGCCGAAAGCAGCGACACCTCATGCTCGGCGGAGCGCCCGCCGAACAGCAAGCCGACACGAAGTCTCTTCGCAGCCATCGACAACTCCACCAAGGATCAGGGTCGGAGCTCGCATGCGAAACACAAGGCGCGCCCTAAAGTGGTCGAGCAATAGGCCAAGGATTGGAGTGGATTTTGACCAGTTCGAGCAGTTTTTCAGCACGACCTGCAAAAGCAGTTCTCCGCCTGGAGTCCTTCAGGTGGGAGAGCGGTTCGTCGTTTTGGTGAACGATGAACCTCCAGGTCTATGTCTAGCGCAGCGCTGCGGCGATGTTGCCACCGTCGACCGTCGTCACATCGGCGGTGGTGCGTTCGGCCAATGCTTGGTGCAGGAAGGCCTGCGCCACGTCTTCTGCCGTCACCTCCTGTCCGAGCAGATTGCCCGACATGTATTCCTTCTCCGACACGCCGCGCGCGCCGGAACGGCTGGCGATCATGGCGTCGGTCAACAGGCCGGAGCGGATGCGGTCGGCGTTGACCGCATTGGAGCGGATGCCGTGCGAGCCGTAATCGAGCGCATATTGCCGGGACAGGAATAGCGTCGCCGCCTTCGGCACACCATAGGCGCCGAATTTCGGACCCGGGTTGACCGCCTGCTTGGAGGTGTTGAACAACAACACACCGCCGGTGCCCTGTTCCAGCATGATGCGCACCGCGTTCTGCGCCGCCGACTGGTGGGCGAAGAAGTTGAGCTCGAAACTCTTGCGCAGCAGGGCATCGTCGAGCTCGCCGATGCGGCCTTCCCAGGCGGCACCGGCGTTGGAGACCAGAATGTCGACGCCGCCATAGACAGCGACAGCTTTGTCGAAGGCGGCGCGCAGCTCGGCCGGGTTGGTGATGTCGGCGCCGACGCCGATCGAATTGTTGCCGGCTGCCTTTGCCGCCTCGGCCGCCCTGGCCGCATCGAGATCGACGACGACGGCATGCGCGCCATTGGCGGCGAACAGTTTTGCCGTCGCAGCACCGATCGCGCCGGCGCCGCCGGTGATCAGCACCACCTGGCCGGTCAGCGGCTTCGGCTTGTTGGAGGCGAGCTTGGCCTGCTCAAGCGACCAGTACTCCAGCGGGAAGAGATCGGCCTTCGATAGAGGATGGAAACTGCCGACGGCCTCGGCGCCGCGCACCGCCTCTATCCACATCTCGCCGACATCAGATGCGATCTTCGCATCCTTCAGCGTGCGGCCATGGCCGAACATGCCGAGGCCCGGCACCAGCGTCAGCCGCGGCATCGGGTCGAGCATGGTGCGCTGGACGTCGTCCAGCGCGTCATTGGTTTCGAAATAGGCGCGGTAGTCGTTGGCGAAGGCGTCGACATGGCTCTTGATGACGGCCTTGTAGTCGCCGGCCTTGTCGGCGTCTGGCGCCGGAACCGCCATCGGTCCGGTCTTGATGCGGATCGACAGATCGGGTGTCGACACGCCGCGTCCGGCATAGTCTGCAATGCCGGCCGAATTGATGAAATCGACAATGGCATCCGAGGTGCGAAAGTCGCTGATCATGCGATCGAAGCGGCCTTCGCCACGCGATACCGCCACCGCGCCACGCAGCATCGGCGCGATCGCTGCCGGCGTTGCGAGCTTGTCCGGCAGTGCGGCTTTCGCTGGCTTCGGCTTGCCGTGCTTGGCGACATAGTCCTCGGCCACGTTCACATAGTGGATCATGCGGTCGTAAGCCTGCTTCGCATCGTCGCCGAAGGTGAAGATGCCATGCTTGTCGAGGATCAGGCCTTCGACGCTGGGGTCGGCGTCGTAGACATCGGCGGCCACCTTGGCGAGGTCGAAGCCGGGCTTGATATAGGGCACGTATCCCATCTTGTCGCCGAACACGGTCTTGATCAGCGCCTTGCTGTCCGCCTGGTCGACGATGGCGAGGATCGCGGTCGAATGCGTATGGTCGACGAATTTGTGCGGCAGGAAGGCGTGCAGCAGCGTTTCGACCGACGGGTTGGGCGAGGCGGGATCGATGAGGTTTGCGCGCTGCAGCGCCACCATATCTTCGTCGGCGAGGCTGGCCAGCGCGCGCGCCTTCAAGAGCGGGCCCATCTTCACCGCCGGCAGGCCCTGCGGTTCGATGACGCCCATGTCCCAGCCGCTGCCCTTGACGCACAGCACGTCCCATTCGTCGCCGACGAGGTCTGTGACCTTGGTCTTGCAGGAAGTGTTGCCGCCGCCATGCAGCACCAGCCGCGGCTCGCCGCCGAGCAGCCGGGTGGTGTAGACGCGCAACGCGAGGTCGGGGGCCACGCCCTTTTTCGCATAATCGGCCACCAGTCTTTCCGCGTCGTCGTCATTCCAAAGGTTCTTCATGTCGCTATGTCCGCTTTGCTGTCTTTGATGTTGCTGTGAACAGGAGTGCCGCGACGCCTTGATGACAATGCGCCGGCTGCTGGGATTTCGTTTGTCAGGAAGCCTTTTTTGCCCCCGCGCTGGCTCCGGCATATTCGAGCAGCCGCCGCGCCATGCCGGCGCCGACGACCAGATGCGTGCAGAGTCCGCCGGCGAGTGCTGCGAGCAGCGGTTCGAACTTGCTGTCTTCCTGCACCACCATCAGCCGCTTTTCGATCTGGCGCAGTGACGACAGCGAGGCCGAGATGACGCGGCGGTTGTAGCTGCAGTCGAGCGCCTTGCCGGCGGCATCGATGATCTGGCCGGCAACGACTCCGGCGGCGCCCGCTTCGCGCAACAGCCCCATCTCGCCGGGGCTGAGCGCGCCGCATTTGACGACATGGCTGTCGCCATCGACAGTGCCGACCGAATAGAGCGCCAGATCGCAGTTGGCAATATCGGCCAGTTGTTCGCGGATCACCGGTTCGGCGCGCAGCCCATGCGCCAGCAATTCCGTCGTCAGCACCAGCGGCGCGTAGAAATTGAGGCCCTTGGCGTTGAGCCGCCGGGCGATCTCCATCGTACACTGGTCGGGACGGTAGGAGTAGGGCGCGCCGAGATTGCCGCAGAGCTGCACAACGGTGACGTCCTGCAGGTCGGCATAGGACATGACGTCGGCGATGGTGTAGACTGTGCGGCCCCAGGCGACGCCGATCCGGTCGCCCTTCTTGACCAGTTCAAGAAAGACGCCCGCCGCCAGCACCGCAACGTCCGTCGAAGGGTCGACGACATAGGCATTCTCCGGCGCGATCCACACCGCATCAAGCTTGAGCGCGTCCTCGAGCTGGCGCGCCAGCACGTCGTCGGTGAACAGTTGCGTCGAGGTCGAGATGTTGACGATGCCGGTCTCGCGCGCCTTGCGCAAATACATGGCGACCGAGGCGCGGGAAATGTTAAGCTGGCTGGCGACCTGGTCCTGGCGCAGGCCATGGGCATAATAGAGCCATGCGGCCTTGTGAATAAGCTGTTCTGCCGGTCGGATCGCCATGCCGTCTCCTCGGCTGACATTATTCACGGCTCTCGACAAAAGTCAAACTGGCGTGGGTATACGATACCTCTTTGCCCATCGAATCTGGACGATCATTGCGCCAAATGTGCCCGGTCGGGAATCGCCGATGGTGACGTGGCGGGAAGCTGTGGTTAGAAGTTCTCAACAATGAAAATTCGGGGAGCACGGGATGGGCAGTCCCTACGAGCACGATCTCGGCAAGAACGCCGCCAACCACCAGCCGCTGACGCCGCTCACATATCTGGAGCGGGCGGCAAGCACCTATCCCGATCATGTCGCCATCATCCATGGCAGCCAGCGCATCACCTATCGCACCTTCTGGCAGCGCTCGCTGAAGCTCGCCTCGGCGCTGTCGAAGCGCGGCATCGGCAAGGGCGATACCGTCACGGTGATGCTGTCGAACACGCCGCCGATGCTGGAGGCGCATTTCGGCGTGCCGATGACCAAAGCGGTGCTGCATTCGCTCAACACCCGCCTTGATGCAGCTGTCATCGCCTTCCAGCTCGACCATGCCGAAACCAAGGTGCTGATCGTCGATCGTGAATTTTCCGCTGTCGTCAAACAGGCGCTGGCGCTGACCAAGGTGAAGCCGCTGGTCATCGACTATGACGATCCCGACTATGCCATCGATGCACCCTATCCCAAGGGCGAGCGCATCGGCGCGATCGACTATGAGGGGTTCGTCGCCGGCGGTGACGAGGGCTACGCCTGGTCGATGCCCGACGACGAATGGGACGCCATCTCGCTCAACTACACCTCGGGCACGACAGGCAACCCGAAGGGCGTCGTCTACCACCATCGCGGCGCTGCCCTGATGGCCTACACCAACACCATCCATGCCGGCATGGCCAAGCACGCCGTCTATCTCTGGACGCTGCCGATGTTCCACTGCAATGGCTGGTGCTTTCCGTGGACGATGGCGGTCCAGGCCGGCACCCATGTCTGCCTGCGATGGGTGCGGCCGAAGCCGATCTACGATGCCATCGCCGACCACGGCGTGACGCATCTGTGCGGTGCGCCGGTCGTCATGTCGGTGCTGATCAACGCCAGGGACGAGGACAAGCGGACGTTCCCCCAGACGGTGACCTTCAATACGGCGGCAGCACCTCCGCCGGAAGCGGTGCTGTCGGGCATGGCCGATGCCGGCTTTGCCGTCACCCATCTCTACGGGCTGACCGAGACCTATGGCCCGGCGGTCGTCAACGAATGGCACGGCGCCTGGGACGATCTAGACAAGGGATCGAAGGCGCAGAAGAAGGCAAGGCAGGGGGTGCGCTATGCCGCACTCGAAGGCCTGACCGTGATGGACCCGGAGACGATGCAGAAGACGCCGGCCGACGGCGAGACCATCGGTGAGGTCATGTTTCGCGGCAACATCGTCATGAAGGGCTATCTGAAGAACAGGAAGGCGACCGAAGAGGCCTTTGCCGGCGGCTGGTTCCACTCGGGCGACCTCGGCGTCATGCATCCCGACGGCTACATCCAGCTCAAGGACCGCTCCAAGGACATCATCATCTCCGGCGGCGAGAACATTTCATCGATCGAGGTCGAGGAGGCCCTCTACAAACACCCGTCCGTGGCGTCCTGCGGCGTAGTCGCCAAGGCAGACGACAAATGGGGCGAGGTGCCGGTCGCCTATGTCGAGTTGAAGCCCGGCAAGGCGGCAAGCGAGACCGAGATCATCGAACACTGCCGCGCGCTGCTCGCCCGCTTCAAGGTGCCGAAGGCGGTGATTTTTGCCGAGATCCCGAAGACATCGACGGGGAAGATCCAGAAGTTTCAGCTGCGGGAAATGGCGAAGGGATCTTAGTTCCAGAGCGCAACGGCACGTAAGGTCGAGTTCGCGCACACCCTCTGTCACCATCTGTCACCAAATTGTACGCGTACGTCGAATTCGCATTGACACTTCCCTCTTTTCGATTTACAACTGACGAAAGTTGAAATTCGTCACTCATTAATCGACAGAGAGCCATGTCCGAAGCCGCCAGCATAATGGCCGACGCCACCCGCCAGGAGAATGTCACCCGCATTCTCGACTGCGCCGAACGCCTGTTCCGGCACTATGGTTACGGCAAGACCAATGTCGCCGACATCGCCCGCGAACTCGGCATGTCGCCGGCCAACATCTACCGTTTCTTCGCCTCCAAGGTCGAAATCCACCAGGCCGTCTGCGGCCGCATGCTCCTCGCCAGCTACAACATGGCCTACGAGATTTCCCGGTTGCCGATCAGCGCCGAGGAGCGGCTGCGCCGCTACGTGCATGCGCAGTACAAGATGACACTGGAAGTCATGCTCGACGACCAGAAGGTCCACGAAATGGTCATCGTCGCGCTCGAGCGCGACTGGGGCGTCATCGACAAGCATATCGACAGCATTCACGACCTGTTTGCCGAGGTCATCCGCGAGGGCATCGAGGCCGGCGAGTTTGCCGACCAGGATCCGGTCATCGCATCGCGCTGCTTCGGCGCCGCCACCGTCATTCTGTGCCACCCGCAAATGGTGGCGCAGTGCCTTGCCAAGACCAATCGGGCGATGCCCGACGATCTCATCGATTACGCGATCAAGGCTCTGAAGTAACAGCCGCCGCCCGCCGGGCGCCGGTGTCGACCGTTCATCTCCAGTCGGGAGTACGAAAGTGTCTTTGTCCAGTTCCATCATCCGCAAGCTGCCGGTCGCCGGCCTGATCGTCGCCACGCTCGGGCTCGCCGCCTGCAGCCAGGAGAAGACCGAGGTCCAGGACATCATCCGTCCGGTCAAGGTGGTCGAGATCGGCCAGGCCGAAAAGAGTCGCGAACTCACCTATTCCGGCTCGGTGCGAGCCCGTACCGAAATGAACCTCGGCTTTCGCATCTCGGGCAAGGTCACTGAGCGTCTGGTCGACATCGGCCAGCATGTGACGACAGGCGATGTGCTAGCCCGTATCGATCCCACGGACTATGAGTTGTCGGTCAAGAGCGCCAAGGCCAGCCTCGACGCCGCCGAGCGGCAGGTCGAGACGGTCGATCTGTCCCGCAAGCGCGCCGAACAGCTTTTTGCCAAGAACTTCACCTCCAAGTCGCAGCTCGAACAGGCGACGCTGAGCTACAACCAGGCGGTAGCGACGCGCGATGCCGCCCGCTCTACCCTTGCCCAGGCGCAGAACCAGGTCGTCTACACCGATCTCAAGGCGAGCGAGAACGGCATCGTCACGGCGGTCTCGGCCGATGTCGGCCAGGTGGTCGGCGCCGGAACGCCTGTGATGACCGTTGCCGTCGACGGCGAAAAGGAAGTGCTGATCGCGGTTCCCGAAATGGACATCGCCGCCTTCAAGCCGGGAAAGGACGTCAAGGCCAGCTTCTGGTCCGATGACGCGCTGGCGCTCTCCGGCAAAGTGCGTGAAGTCGCCGGCAGCGCCGACCAGCAGTCGCGCACCTTTGCCGTCCGCGTCTCGCTGCCCGACGACCCGCGCGTGCTGCTCGGCATGACCGCCAACATCGAGGCCTCGGTGGCCAAGAAGCAGGAGATGGTGTCGATCCCGCTTAGCGCGCTTGCGGAAAAGGATGGTCGCAAGATTGTCTGGACCGTCGACCGCGCCGGCGAGACGGTGCACGAGCGCCTGGTCAAGGTTGCGGAGTTCACCGCCGACGGCGTCAGCGTCGCCGACGGGCTCAAGCCGGGGGATGTCGTCGTTGCCGCCGGCACCCAGTTCATGACCGAGAATCTCAAAGTCAAGCTGACCGGCGATGCGGTCCAGGCCGCCTCTGCGGAAGGCGATGCCGCAAAGGCCCTGCGCTGACCGCAGGCATGAAGCCGGCTTGATCGTCGCTTCGGCGAAAGGGCTGGGCAAGCGAATTCAGGGTTTCCGGGCGGCGAGCGCCCGATGGTCGAGACGCCAAGATCGAGTTCCCCCGCATCGATCCGCGCGTCCCACCGCGATGAGTGTCTCTCCGCTCGGAAAGCCTCGCCGCCCGGAAGCCAGCATCGGAATATCCTAGCTGCATGCAAAGCGCATGCGCGCACGATCAACGAATTGGACTGACGCCGATGACCACCACCGACAGCACTGAAAAGCAGCCTTTCAATCTTTCGCGCTGGGCCATCGGCCATCCCTCGATCGCGCGCTTCCTGTTCGGTCTGATCATCATTGCCGGCGCGCTCGGCCTGATGCGCATGGGCCAGAAGGAAGACCCCGATTTCACTTTCCGCGTCATGGTCGTCCAGGCGATCTGGCCGGGCTCCTCGATCCAGGAGATGGAAGACCAGGTCGTCAACAAGATCGAGCGCAAGCTGCAGGAAACGCCGCACCTCGACTTCGTCCGTTCTTACACCCGCGCCGGCAGCGCCATCATCACCGTCCAGATCAAGGGCGACACCAATGCAGAGGAGGTGAAGGACGCCTTCTACCAGGTGCGCAAGAAGGTTGGCGACATCTCCGGCGACCTGCCGCAAGGCCTGCTCGGGCCCTATTTCAACGACGAGTTCGGCGACACCTTCATCACCCTGCACTCGATCGGCGGCGACGGCTACAGCTATCCGGAGCTGAAGAAATTCGCCACCCAGGCTCGCGACATGCTGCTGACGACGCCGGGCGTCGAGAAGGCCGTCATCATCGGCGACCAGCCGGAGAAGCTTTATATCGACGTCTCGTCCAAGGCCCTGGCCGAACGCGGCCTGACGCTGACCGACCTGCAGAACGCCATCAAGGGCCAGAACAATGTCGATCCGGCGGGCTCCGTCGACACCGGCCTGCGCTCGGTGCGCATCTCGGTCGAGGGCGATGTCACCAGGGCTGCCGACATCAGGGAATTGCGCCTGCGCGCCGGTGGTCAGGTGACACGTCTTGGCGATATTGCCACCGTGAGTTCCGGTCTCGAAGATCCCTATCAGCGCAAGTACCGCTTCAACGGCCACGAAAGCGTCCAGGTCGGCGTCGTCATGGCCAAGGGTTTTAACGTCAGGGACGTCGGCACGGATGTCGAGGCGACCTACAAGCGCTTTGAGGAAGCGCTGCCCTACGGCGTTGCGGTTGACCAGATCTCCAACCAGCCCGAGGTTGTCAAGGACGCCGTCAACGAGTTCATGGAGGCGCTCGGCGAGGCGCTGCTGATCGTGCTTGCTGTCTCGCTGCTGTCGATCGGCTGGCGTTCCGGCCTGGTCATCGCCATTGCCATTCCGCTGGTGCTGGCCGCCACCTTCGCCATCATGTACGAGCTCGGCATCGATCTGCAGCGCATTTCGCTCGGCGCCCTGATCATCGCGCTCGGGCTGTTGGTCGACGACGCCATGATCGTCGTCGAGATGATGGAGCGCAAGCTGGAGGAGGGGCTGGTCAAGATCGAGGCGGCGAGCTTCGCCTATTCCTCGACCGCCTTCCCGATGCTGAGCGGCACGCTGATCACCATCGCCGGCTTCATCCCGGTCGGCTTCGCCGCCTCGACCGCAGGCGAATATGTGCGCACGCTGTTCTATGTTGTCGGCATCGCGCTCGTCGTGTCGTGGTTCGTCGCCGTCTATTTCACGCCGTGGCTGGGCTACATGATCCTCAAGCAGCGCAAGCATGCCGGCAACCATCATGACGCCTTCGACACCGGCTTCTACCGGCGGCTGCGCGCCACGGTCTTCTGGGCGGTGCGCCACCGCATCATCGTTCTGGTGATGACGCTGGTCACCTTCGCCACCAGCCTGTGGGCGTTCCAGTTCATCCCACAAAACTTCTTCCCGCAATCCTCGCGGCCGGAAATCCTCGTCGATCTCTGGTTGCCTGAGGGAACCTCGATCAAGGAAGTCGAGACGCAGGCCAAGGCGCTGGAAGCCCGGATGATGGACGACAAGGACAAGCGCTTCATCGCCACCTATATCGGCGAAGGCGCGCCGCGCTTCTTCCTGCCGCTCGACCAGCAATTGCGCAATCCGAACTATGCGCAGCTTCTGGTGATGGCCAATGACGAGCCGGCACGCGAGCGGCTGACCCTCAAGCTGCGCTCAATCCTGGCGCAGGATTTCCCCTCGATCCGTTCCAAGGTCGACCGTCTGTTCCTCGGCCCGCCGACCGGCTGGCCGGTGCAGATGCGCATCATGGGTCCGGACCGCCAGGAGGTGCGCCGCATCGCCGACCAGGTGAAGGCGAAATTCGCCGAAAATCCGCTGCTCGGCGCCGTCCATGACGACTGGCTGGAGCCGGTACCGGCGATGAAGCTGATCATCGACCAGGACCGCGCCCGTGCTCTTGGCGTCACCTCGCAGCGCATCCGCCAGATGCTGCAGGCAGCGATGTCCGGCGCGCCGCTCGATGACTTCCGTGATGGCGAGGAGACGGTTTCCATCGTCGCCCGCGAACCGGACGCCAGCCGCAGCCTGCTGTCCTCGGTCGACTCGGTCTATATCCCGACCGATTTCGGCGGCTTCGTGCCGCTGTCGCAGGTGGCCAAGGTGGTGCCGGTGCTCGAGCAGGGCGTCGAATGGCGGCGCGACCGCCTGCCGACCATCTCGGTGCGCGCCACGCTGCCGGATGGCGTGCAGTCGAACGACGTCGTCACCAAGCTCTACAATGACATGCAGGGCATGCGCGCCGGCCTGGCGCCCGGCTACAAGATCGAGATCCAGGGCGGTGCGGAAGATTCCGCCGAAAGCCAGGCCTCGATTGCCGCCAAGGCGCCGATCATGCTGGCCGTCATCGTCGTGCTCCTGATGATCCAGCTGCAGCATTTCGGCAAGGCGATGCTCGTGCTGGCCACCGGTCCGCTCGGCATCATCGGTGCGGCGGCGGCTCTGTTGATCAGCGGCGCGCCGTTCGGCTTCGTCGCCATCCTCGGTGTCATCGCGCTGCTCGGAATCATCATGCGCAACTCGATCATCCTGGTCGACCAGATCGATCAGGACATCGCCAGGGGGATGGACCGATCGGAGGCCATCATCGGCTCGGCCGTGCGCCGTTTCCGGCCGATCGTGCTGACGGCGATGACGGCGGTGCTGGCGCTGATCCCGATCTCGCGTGCGGTGTTCTGGGGACCGCTCGCCTACGCCATGATGGGCGGCATCCTCGTCGCCACCGTACTCACCATCCTGGTGCTGCCGGCAGGCTACGCGCTGTTCTTCGGCCGCGAGCCGAAGCAAGGCAAGAAGCCAGCTGATGAGGCGGTGCAGGACAATGACAGGCCGCCACTTGCCCTGGCCGCCGAGTAAGCGCTGCCGGCGCACAGGATGCACCTTGGAAAAGGCTGGAACGCCGTACGCTTGACGTGCGGCGTTCTGGCTTTCTCGTTGCCGGTGGCACCGAGCACCTCGGCAAGTATCTCAACACCAGGCGGGTTCATCAAAATAGGTTGAACGGCCACCTGTATGAAAATGCTTCGCGGCGCCGGTTTTGCAAAACAGAATTCCTTTCCAGGACAACAAAGCCGTCCGATCCTGCTTACATATCGGAGCGGCAACGCTCATTCGCATCAGGTGATCATCCCATGGCAGACAACAAGCAATTGCGGCTCGGCGCCTTCATGCGTCCGGTCAGTCTTCACACCGGGGCCTGGCGCTATCCCGGCTCATATCCCGATGCCAACTTCAACTTCGCCCATCTGAAGCGCTTCGCGCAGACGCTTGAGGCGGCGAAGTTCGACGCCTTCTTCATGGCCGACCATCTGGCCGTTCTCAACATGCCGATCGAGGCGCTACGGCGCAGCCACACGGTGACCTCGTTCGAGCCGTTCACGCTGCTGTCGGCGCTCGCCGCCGTCACTGATCATATCGGCCTTGTCGCCACCGCATCGACAACCTTCGACGCGCCCTATCACATTGCCCGCCGCTTCGCCTCGCTCGACCATATCAGCGGCGGCCGCGCCGGCTGGAACATCGTCACCACATCCAATCCCGACGCCGCGCTGAACTTCGGCCTCGACGAGCATGTCGAGCACGACGAGCGC
Source organism: Mesorhizobium sp. M0676 (assembly GCF_040320535.1). NCBI lineage: Bacteria > Pseudomonadati > Pseudomonadota > Alphaproteobacteria > Hyphomicrobiales > Phyllobacteriaceae > Mesorhizobium > Mesorhizobium sp. M0676. The sequence continues at coordinate 267,415 of NZ_JAMYPU010000002.1, read as the reverse complement.
TATCACAATGCGCGGGAATTCTACGATGTGGTGACCGGCCTCTGGGACAGCTTTGCCGACGACGCCTTCATCCGCGACCCCGAGAGCGGGCTCTATTTCGATCCCGCGAGGCTGCATGTGCTCGACCATAAGGGTGAGCATCTCTCGGTGCGCGGCCCGCTCAACATTGCGCGCCCCGTGCAGGGCTGGCCGGTCATCGTCCAGGCCGGCGCGTCTGAGGCCGGGCGGCAGCTGGCAGCCGAAACGGCGGAGGTGATCTTCGCCGCCCACTCCGATCTCGCAGCCGGACAGCGCTTCTTCGCCGATGTCAAAGGCAGGGCCGAGAAGCTTGGCCGTTCGCGCGACGACATCAAGATCCTGCCCGGCGCCTTCGTCATCGTCGGCGACAGTGTCGAGGAAGCACAGGCCAAACGCGCCAAGCTCGACAGCCTGGTCTATTACGAGAGCGGCATTGCCTCGCTATCGATCGCGCTGGGGCACGACGCATCCGGCTTTGATCCCGACGCGCCCTTGCCCGAAATCCCCGAAACCAATGCCTCGAAGAGCGGCCGCGAGCGCGTCATCGAGCTGGCGCGCCGGGAGAATTTGACCGTCCGCCAGTTGGCGCAGCGGCTCGGCGGCTATTCCGGCCTTGCTTTCGTCGGCACGCCGAAAACCATCGCCGATTCGATGGAGGAATGGCTGTTTGCCGAAGGGTCAGACGGCTTCAACGTCATGTTCCCCTATCTGCCAGCCGGGCTCGACGACTTCTCCGAGAAGGTGGTGCCCGAGCTGCAGCGGCGAAAGCTCTTCCGGCGCGAGTATGAGGGCACCACCTTGCGCGAGAATCTCGGCCTGAAGCGTCCGCCGAACCGGTTCTTCGAAGGCTCCGAAGCGGTCATCCGCAAGGCCGGCTGACGTCTGCCACAAAAAGAAACGGGCGCGCCGAAGCGCGCCCATTCTTTTCAAGCCATCACTTTCAGATGACGAAGTACCAGTTGGCGAGCAGCATCACCACCAGGCCGGCGACCAGCGTCAGGTAGGGCAGCATGCCTGCCTTTTTGACCGAGAGGTCTGCGCCCGCCATGCCGAGGTCGGCCAGCATGTGGTCGGGGAACTTGCCCTTGTCTTGGACGTAGTGCCGGTAGCAGAACACCGGGATGATCAAGGCGGCTGTGATCAGGCCGGCCCAGAGCGCCATCGGGTTCCACACCTTGGCGCCGGCGCCCATGAAGATGGCGTTTACATAGGCGAAGATGGCGCCGAGGCCGAGCAGCCAGCTCGGCGCCTTCCAAGGCCGGTTGATGTGGCCGTTGTCGATGCGGTGGATCCAGCCGGCATTGAGGTTGAGGAAGTTGAAGATGATGTAGCCGCAGTTCGACACGGCGAGGATGAAGAAGAAGCTCGTCGCGTCGGCCGAGGCGATGGCCAGCACGATCAGGTTGAAGACGAGATCGGTCCACATGGCGCGCGTCGGCGCGCCATGCTCGTTGACGTGGCTGAGATAGCGCGGCAGCCAGCCATCGACCGAGCCCTGGTAGAGCGTGCGCGACGAGCCGGCCATTGCCGTCATGATGCACAGCACCAGCGCCAGGATCATCAGCATCACCAAGAGGCTGTGGATCAATGCGCCACCCCCGACCATGCCGGCCAGTGCATCGGCGACACCCGAGCCGTCGACGATCGGCGTCGCCAGCATGCCGTTGAGGCCCAGCACGCCCTGGAAGGTGAAGGGCACCAGGATGAACAGAAGCATGCAGAGCAGGCCGGAATAGAAAATCGCCTTGAACGTGTCGGTGCCCGGGTTCTTGAACTCCGATGTGTAGCAGACGGCGGTCTCAAAGCCATAGGTCGACCATGCGGCGATGAACATGCCGCCCAGCACCAGCGTCCAGCCGGCAATGTTCCACGAGCCGGGCTCCGGCGCGTAAGCCGCCGCCAGCGGCACCAGCGGCGAAAAGTTCGCCCAGTTGATCTGGCCGGTGACGATCGGCACGACACCGACGATCAGCATCGGGATGATGACCAGGAGGCCGATATACTTCTGCACATTGGCGGTGCCGAGAATGCCGCGATGCTGGATCGAGAAGATGATCAGCATCAGCACCGCGCCGATGAAGAAAGTGGCATTGAGGGTGAAGGAGACAGGACCTAGCGTGTGGCTGAACAGCGTCCAGTTGCGGATCGCCGGCGTGGCCGCCGCGGTCACCGCGGCGATGGCGTCGGCAGGCACCGTTCCGGCATGCGCCGCGATATAGGCGACGACGTCCGGCGACGCCTCGGTGAACAGCGGCACCGGCGCCAGCGCGTTGAGAATATAGGCGGCGGCGATCGAGCAGCCCAGCGACAGCACCGGCGACCAGGCGAACCAGTTGCACCACACCGACAGCGGCGCGATGAACTTGGAATAACGCAGCCAGGCGGTGGCGCCGTAGATCGAGGCGCCGCCCGACTTGTTCGGGAACAGGCCGGCGATCTCGGCATAGGTGAAGGATTGCAGGAAGCCCATGATCATGGAAGCGATCCAGATCCCGAAGGCCAGCGTTCCCGTCGTTCCGGCAATGCCGCCGATCGAAAACAGGACAAGGGCAGGAACGCCGCTCGCCACCCAGAAGGCGCCGCGCCAGTCGATGTTGCGGAGCAGCTTGCCTTCAGAGGGCTGCTCTAGGGCAGTGGTAATCGTGCTCATCTGTCTGAATTCCCCATTTTGTGTTCCCGGCCGGTGATGCCTCGGCTTCGCGAAGCTTGTTCCCCGGTACATGACCGCACGACTCCAGTGTTTCCACTCAGTCGTATTTTTTTCTTAACAGTGAAGATTGATCCGGCGCGCTTTCACGTCAAGTGATTTGTGGCGTCGTGCACATCACGGTTGCGAAACGCTCGCTTTGTCCTTCTCCCCTTGTGGGGTGAGAAGCGGTCCGCGGTAGCGGACGGAAAGCCAATTGCTTTCGAGCTTCGAACGCCCTGAGCCTGCGAAGGGCCGGGGTGCAACCCTCAGGATCGCGGCCTGGTCTTTTGCGGATCGTAGTGAGCGAAGGCCACCACCCGCGCCGGCAGCCGCTTGGCATGACCGTCGAGCTTGCCGATCTCCACCTCTGTGCCGATTGCCGCGTGGGTGACGTCAAGCCTCGCCAGAGCGATGTTTTTGTTCAGCACCGGCGAGCGCATGCCCGAGGTGACGACACCGATCTGGGCGCGGCCGATATGGACGCAATCCCCATGGCCGACGGCGACATTGCTGTCGATGTCGAGGCCAACGAGCTTGTGCTGCGGATGTTCCTTGCGCCTTATCAGAGCCTCGCGGCCGATGAAATCGTCGGTCTTGGCCTTCAACGGTACGGTGAAGCCAATGCCCGCCTCGAACGGGTCGGTCTGGTCGGAGAATTCGTAACCGGCGAAGATCAGCCCGGCTTCGATGCGCACCATGTCGAGTGCCTGCAGGCCCATCGGCTTCAGCCCGTGCGGCTGGCCGGCCTCCCAGATGGCATCGAACACTTTTTCGGCGTCGCGTGGGTGGCACCAGATTTCGTAGCCGAGCTCCCCGGTATAACCGGTGCGCGACACCACGACCGGAATGCCATTGCCGCCGCCGATGCGCGCGACAGCGAAGCGGAACCATTCGAGTTCGTCGATCGACGGTTGCAGCGGCGAGGTCCAGACCACCTCTCGCAAAATGTCACGGCTCTTCGGCCCTTGGACAGCGACATTGTGCATCTGGTCGGTGGACGAGCGCACCAGCACGTTGAGGCCAAGCTTCTTTGCCGTCTCGCGCAGCCATTCGCCGGACAGGTCATCGCCGCCGACCCAGCGGAAATTGTCCTTGCCGAGCCGCAGCAGCGTGCCGTCGTCGATCATGCCGCCATGCTCGTAGCACATGGCGGAATAGACGACCTGGCCGACGCCGAGCTTCTTGACGTCGCGGGTCAGCGTGTATTGCAGCAGCGCTTCGGAATCGGGACCGGTGACCTCGAACTTGCGCAGCGGCGACAGGTCCATGATCACCGCGTCCTGCCGGCAGGCCCAGTACTCGGCGATCGGCCCCTCTTTGGCGAAAGAATTGGCCAGCCAATAACCCCGGTATTCCACGAAGTTGCGGGTGTGCTTGGCGAAGCTGGAATGGAAGGCGGTCTCGCGGGTCATTTTCGGTTCCGAATCGGGCGTCATGCGTCTGGCGATCGCTCGCGAGAATTTGTGTTGGCCGGAATAGGTTCGCACATGGATGTCGGTCGGGTTCCAGCCATTGGCCGGTGTCGTGTCGTCGGGACAGGCGGAGGAGACGCAGACAATGTCGGTGAGCGCCCTGAGCAGGACATAGTCGCCGGCGCGCGACCACGGCTCATCCGACACCATGACGCCATGGGCGTCGATCGCCGTGTTAAAGAAGAAGTTGATCGCCATCCAGCCGGCACGTGGGGTGACACCCTTGTCGGCCAGCGCGCGGTTGAAATTCTCCGAGCAGTTGGTGTGGCCGGGATAGCCGATGTCGTCGTAATATTTGGCGGCACACGCCAGCGCGAACGCGTCATGCCGGCCGCATGTGTCCTGGATAACCTCGACCAACGGCTCCATGTCCTGGTCGTAATATTTCGAGTGAAGGCCGGGCATCGGGTAGCTCGACCCCATCAGCGTGCGCGTCGTCGTTACGTCGAGCGGATGGTCCAGCCCCTTGTCCAGCTTGCGCGCAGAAAAGCACTGGAAGTCGGTGCACTGGCGACCATCGACGTCGATGATCTGCAGATAGTCGCCGGCCTTGACGAAATAGGATTCGGCGGTTGCCGAATGGACGCGCAAATCGAGCACCGGATCGGCGAGCGGATCGGCGAGCTGCGATTTCGATTTCAGGCGCACCGTGGCACGGCGGACGATGACGGTGAGCGGCGTTGCCGTGTCGTGGCCGTCGACCAGCATCGGCCCGCTAGGCGCTGCAATCAGCAAGCCGCCATCGCGCGCGACGGTGAAGGCCTGCTCGGTGCCTGCCGGCGTGGCGCCGCCGAAGACGCGCACCGCCTTGGCCTGGTCAAGCTGCACCTGGCGGCGCTCGAGTCCGCGGCGCACGGAAGCGAGGCTATCGTCGCCCTCGGCCAATAGCGCCTTGATCCCGGCGGCATTGCTATTGGACTTTTCGCCGAAGATGGCGGGGTCGGTGGCGCCTGACTTGTCCCAGGCCAAAAGCTCGCAGGCCTGGCCGCCCTCGACATTGCGGATGGCAAATGTATCGCCGGCCTCGATATCGATCAGCACCGCGCCGTTACCGGGGGCCGCATACCGCTCCATGCCCGGCGGCAGCGCGATCTGGCCGGGCCGCAGGATGAGGCTTGGCCGGGGCGGCCCGGCTGTCACTGTGGGGTAGGGCGACTGGCTCATCTCAGCCTTGCGGTTCGAGAAACAAGTTTGCCTGTGTGTAAAATTACTTTAGCTGCAAGAATAGCAGCGCAGTTGCGTTTGGCAAGGCTGGCTCCCCCTTCTCCCTCTGTGGGAGAAGGTGTCGCCGCAGGCGACGGATGAGGGGTGTTCCAGCGGTGAGACGTTGGCGTACCCTGGAACACCCCTCATCCGTCTCGGCACTAACGCGCCGATCTTCCTTCTCCCACAAGGGGAGAAGGAAGAAGCGCACAAGCGCTACGCCAAATCCTCGGAATGCCCGATCTCGACACCATACTCCGCCGCCGAATCCAGCATCGTGTGCCACAGACTTTCAGCAAATGTCGCAAACATCAGCACGTTGAACACCGCCTGCCCATCCGGCCGGTCATTCCCGCGCCAGAGCGTGACGCTGGTGTGATCCATCGAGGTCGCGGCAGCCGCCCCAACCAGAAATGCATCGGGATGCAGATCGATCGACGACAGCTTGCCCAGCATCGCCCGCGCCTTGGTACCGGAGATACTGATCAGCACTCGCGCATGCGACTGGTCCGATAGCGAAGCGGAAGACGCGAACGTCTGGGCGAGTGCTTCAGTCCCATGCTTGCCGCCCTTCAACAGCACGAAGAACTGGTCCGGTCCCGACCAGATCAGCGTCGCATCCGAAGTCTGCACCGCCTTGGGTGTCTCAGGAGCCGCAACACCGAAGCTTGCCTTCGCGGCGTTGGCCAAATCTCCCGCCTTGCCGCGCCGCGCCATCACCTGGATCAGGTCGAAATTGCGGATTTCGGTCAGCAACACGCCGACATTGCCGTTCGCGCCGTAAGGCCCGACAACAAGTGCCCGCTCGATTGGACTACGAACATCCCAGGAAAACTCAGCCACGCTGGCGCCCTCCATCCGGATCGTAAAAGACGGGATTGCAGAGTTCGACATCGTAGTCTTCGCCGCGCAACGGGTCGTGCGCATGGACGATCTCGCCGATGCGTTCGCGGCCGCGCTCGACAAGGCCGAGACCGATCCACTGGTCGAGCGTCGGCGAGAAGCAGACCGAGGTGACGTAGCCTTGGTCGTTATCAGGCCCGGGCGTCTGGCCCTTCGGGATGATGTGCGCGCCGGAGCGTAGGCGGCGCGCAATGTCGACGGGCTTGATGCCGACCACGACCTGCCGGTCCGGCGCCACCAGCGCCTCGCGGCCGGCCATGACGCGGCCGATGAAATCCTTCTTGGTCGACATCATCTTGCCGAGGCCGAGATCGGCGGCGGTCGTCGTGCCGCTCAGTTCCGGTCCGGCGATATGGCCTTTTTCGACCCGCATGACACCAAGCGCCTCGGTGCCGTAAGGCGTCACGCCGAACGGCTTTCCCGCCAGCATCAGATTGCGCGCCATCGCCTCGCCAAAGCGGGCCGGCACCGAAATCTCGAACGCCATTTCGCCGGAGAAGGAGATGCGGAACAGCCGCGCATTGATGCCGCCGCGCAGCGCCACTTCGCGCGCACCCATGAACGGAAAACCTTCGTTGGACAGGTCTTCGGCCGGATCGACGATTTCCCTGAGCAGGTCACGCGTCTTCGGCCCGGCAATCGAGAACTGCGCCCACTGGTCGGAGACCGAGGTCAGCTGCACATCGAGTTCCGGGAACAGCACCTGCCGGCAGAATTCGAGATGCTGCATCACCAGCCCGGCCTTCGCCGTGGTCGTGGTGAGGAAATAATGGTCTTCGGCCAGCCGCGAGGTCGTGCCGTCATCATAGACGAGGCCATCCTCGCGCAGCATCAGCCCGTAGCGGGCTTTTCCCACGGCAAGGTTTGAGAAGGTGTTGATGTAGACGCGGTCGAGGAAGGCGCCGGCATCGGGGCCGTGCACATCGATCTTCCCCAGCGTCGAGACATCGCAGAAGCCGACGCCCGAGCGCACCGCCTTGACCTCGCGGGTCACGGATTCCAGCCAGTCCTTCTCGCCCGCGCGCGGATACCATTGCGCGCGCTTCCACAGGCCGGTGTCGACAAAGATCGCGCCCTGTTCGGCCGCCCAGTGATGCGACGGCGTCAGCCGTGTGGCATGGAAAGTCTCGTCGCGATGATGGCCGGCAAAGGCGCCGATGGCGACAGGCACGTAAGGCGGCCGATAGATGGTCGTGCCGGCCTCGGGAATGGATTTGCCCGACACCGCCGCCATGATGGCGAGGCCGGCGACATTGGACGTCTTGCCCTGGTCGGTCGCCATGCCGAGCGTGGTGTAGCGCTTCAGATGCTCGACCGATTCAAAACCCTCGCGCTGCGCCAGCTCGATGTCGGAGGCGGTGACGTCATGCTGCTGGTCTACAAAGGCCTTGCCTTTGCCGGCGACGTGCCAGAGCGGGGTCAGTGAGAAGGACTCGTCGCCGGCAACAGCTGCAGAGCCCGGATTGCCATTGCGTCCCGCGTCCCGCGCCGCTGCGGCGCCGGCCTCGAAACCTGCGCGCAGGCAGGCGCCTAGCCCGAAGTCGCCGTTAGCCGCACCTGCGGCGACCATACCGGGCGGCGCGCCGTCCGGCACGAAGGCGGCGATGTCGTCTCGCCATTTCGGCCGACCGCGATGGTAAGAGGTGAGCCCGACCGCCGGATTCCAGCCGCCGGAAACGGCAAGCCCGTCGGCCTCGACCTCGGCGCGCGCGCCGCCGGTCAGCGACACCGCTATTTTTCTTACGCCGTCCTTGCCGCCGTCGACGCCGCTGACCGAACCATGCAGCACGGTGAAGCCGTTCCTGGAAGCGAGAGAACGATGGGCAGGCGAGACGTCAGGCCGCGCGTCGATCACCGCCGCGATCTGCAGCCCGGCGCCGAGTGCCGTCTCGACCGTGCGCCAGCCATCCTCATTGTTGGTGAACAGCGCGATCCGCTTTGCCGGCGTCGCCGCATAACGTGTGACGTAGGTGCGGATGGCGGACGCCATCATCACGCCGGGCGTGTCATTGCCGGCAAAGACGATGGGACGCTCAATCGCGCCGGCGGCGACGACGCAGCGCTTGGCCACGATGCGCCACAGGCGCTGGCGCACCTGATGCTCGGGCGGCACCGGCAGATGATCGTTGACCCGCTCGATCGCGCCATAGGTACCGCCGTCATAGACGCCGAACAGGGTCGTGCGGGTCATGATGCGGACATCCGGCATCGAGCTGAGCTCGGCCAGTGTGCGCGACAGCCACTCCGCGGCCGGCAGACCGTCGATCGTGCCGCCATCCGACAACAGACGGCCGCCGGGCGCAAAATCTTCTTCGCACAGGATGACGCGCGCACCGCTGCGGCCTGCAGCGAGTGCGGCGGCGAGACCGGCCGGACCGGAGCCGGCGATCACCACATCGCAATGCGCCCAGGCCTTGTCGTAGTGATCCGGATCGGGGGTGACCGCCGCGCGACCCAGACCCGCGGCGCGTCGGATCGCCGGCTCGTAGACCATTTCCCAGAATTTTGCCGGCCACATGAAGGTTTTGTAGTAGAAGCCGGCGACGAAGATCGGTGCGAACAGCTGGTTCACCGACATCACATCGTGGCGCAGCGACGGCCAGCGGTTCTGGCTGGCCGCTTCGAGGCCTTCATAGAGTTCGGCCGTCGTGGCCTTGGTGTTGGCCTCGCGCCGTGCGCCGGTGCGCAGTTCGACCAGCGCGTTGGGTTCTTCCGAGCCCGCAGTCAGAATGCCGCGCGGACGATGGTATTTGAACGAGCGGCCGACCAGCTTGACGCCATTGGCGACCAGCGCCGACGCCAGCGTGTCGCCCTGGAAGCCGGAAAATGTCGTGCCGTCGAAGCGGAAGGTGAGGGGGGTGGAACGGTCGATGAGACCGCCGGATGAGAGACGATGAGAGGTCACGATGTCCAGCCTCTGATCCATATGGTGTCATGGCGAAGGATGGCGCCGCCCCTTACCCTCCCCCTTGTGGGGAGGGTCGCTGCGCAGCAGCGGGGTGGGGGTGCGGCACCGACCCCCACCCGGACCTGCGGTCCGACCTCCCCACAAGGGGGAGGTAGGGGGCTGGCGCTTTTCGCGACGGCTACGATTTCGACAGGATAGCTCATTTCGCCACCTGCCTCGCCCCGGCGCCCGCCGCCGGCTCCACCGCCGAGATCTCGTGCGTCAGCGTGTTGCGGGTGACCTTCAGCCAGGCCCGGCAGCCGCCGCCGTGATACCAGTTCTCAGCCATCACGCCGGCGACATTGTCGCGCAGATAGACGTAGTCGTAGACAGCATCCTCGCCGGCACCCGCCGCCGGCCGCGCCGGCTTGGCGTCGCCGAGATAGCTGAACTCGCCGAGTTCGCGTTCGCCGCAGAAGGGACAGACAATACGCATCTCGCCAGCCTCAGTGCAGGTTCGGTTGGGCGCCCTGGCCCTTTTCGTCGATCATGGCGCCAGTCCGGAAGCGGTCGAGCCGAAACAGCGCCGCCTCCTTGTGCGTTTCGTCACGCGCCAGAAGATGGGCAAAGACGAAGCCGGAACCGGGCGTCGCCTTGAAGCCGCCATAACACCAGCCGGCGTTGAGGTAGAGCCCGTCGACCGGCGTCTTGTCGATGATCGGCGAGCCATCCATCGACATGTCCATGATGCCGCCCCACTGGCGCAGAAGCCGCACGCGGCCGATCATAGGGATCAGCGCCATGCCGCCCTCGCAGACATCTTCCATGACAGGCAGATTGCCGCGCTGGGCGTAGGAATTGTAGCCGTCGATGTCGCCGCCGAAGACCAGCCCGCCCTTGTCGGACTGGCTGACATAGAAATGCCCGGCGCCGAAGGTCATGACGCCAGGAATGAGCGGCTTGATCGCCTCCGAGACGAAAGCCTGCAGCACATGGCTTTCGATCGGCAGGCGCATGCCCGCCATCGCTGCGACACGCGACGATGACCCGGCGACTGCCATGCCGACCTTGCCGGCGCCGATCTTGCCGCGCGACGTCTCGACGCCAGTCACCTTGCCGTTGCCGTCCCGGACAAAGCCGGTGACCTCGCAGTTCTGGATGATGTCGACGCCGAGTTCGCTCGCCGCATGGGCATAGCCCCAGACCACCGCGTCATGCCGCGCGGTGCCGCCGCGGCGCTGCAGGAGGCCGCCCTGCACGGGAAAGCGCGCATGGTCGAAATTCAGGAACGGCAGCATCTTCTTCAGCGCTGCCTGGTCGAGCAGTTCGGCATCGATGCCATTGATGCGCATGGTGTTGCCGCGCCGCGCATAAGCGTCGCGCTGCGCATCGGAATGATAGAGGTTGAGGACGCCGCGCTGGCTGACCATGGCGTTATAGTTGAGGTCCTGCTCCATCCGCTCCCAAAGCTTCATCGAAAGCTCGTAGAAGCCGGTATTGCCGGGCAGGCCGTAATTGGAACGGATGATGGTGGTGTTGCGGCCGGCATTGCCGGAGCCGATCCAGCCCTTTTCCAGCACGGCGACGTTTCTGATGCCGAACTCGCTGGCGAGGAACCAGGCGGTGGCGAGCCCATGGCCGCCGCCGCCGATGATCACCACATCGTAGTGGTCCTTGGGCGCCGCATCGCGCCAGGTGCGCTGCCAATTCTTGTGGCCGGAAAGGGCAGCACGGGCGAGCGAGAAGATCGAATATTTCATCAGGTCATTCCGAGGTCGCTCGCACCGCTAGGACGATTATATGTCCAGCGTGTGGTCGCGCTCCCATTGCGTGAAGTGCGAAGCATAGGAATTCCATTCCTGGTGCTTCAGCTTTAGATAAGCCGACGAGAATTCCTCACCCAGCGCCGCCTTGAGCGATTTGTCCTTGTCGTATTCGCGAAGCGCGTCGAGCAGATTGAGCGGCAGCTTCGGCGCGCCTTTCACCGTGTGGCCGTTCTGGTACATGTCGATGTCGTAGCGCTTGCCGGGATCGGCCTTGGAGCGGATGCCGTCGAGACCGGCGGCAATGATGACGGCCTGCAGCAGATAAGGGTTTGCGGCGCCGTCCGGCAACCGCAGCTCGAAGCGGCCGGGGCCGGGCACGCGCACCATGTGGGTGCGGTTGTTTCCGGTCCAGGTCACCGTGTTCGGCGCCCAGGTGGCGCCCGAAATGGTGCGCGGCGCGTTGATGCGTTTGTAGGAGTTCACCGTCGGGTTGGTGATGGCGGCCAGCGCCGAGGCATGTTTCATGATGCCGCCGAGGAAATTCTTGCCCTTGGCCGACAGGCCGAGTTCCATCGCGTTATCGGCAAAGACGTTGACCTTGCCGGCCTTGTCCCAGACCGAAATATGGGCGTGGCAGCCATTGCCGGTCAGGCCCTGGAAAGGCTTTGGCATGAAGGTCGCGCGCAGGCCGTGTTTCTCGGCCACCGACTTGACCATGAACTTGAAGAAGGAGTGCTTGTCGGCGGTGGCGAGCACATCGTCGAAGGCCCAGTTCATCTCGAACTGGCCGTTGGCGTCCTCATGGTCGTTCTGGTAGGGGCTCCAGCCCAGCGCCAACATGTGGTCGCAAATCTCGGCGATGACATCGTAGCGGCGCATCACCGCTTGCTGGTCGTAGCAGGGTTTTGAAGCCGTGTCGTATTTGTCGGAGATGACGCTGCCGTCCGGCGAGATCAGGAAGAACTCTGCCTCGACGCCGGTCTTGACATGCATGCCGTCAGTGGCGGCTTCCGCGATCAGCCGGCGCAGCGTGTTGCGTGGCGCCTGCTCGACTTCCTTGTCGTCCATGATGCAGTTGGCGGCGACCCAGGCGACATCGCGCTTCCACGGCAGCTGGATCACCGAATCCGGATCCGGCACCGCCAGCATATCAGGATGCGCCGGCGTCAGGTCGAGCCAAGTGGCGAAACCGGCGAAGCCGGCGCCGTCCTTCTGCATGTCGGCGATCGCCTGCGCCGGCACCAGCTTGGCGCGCTGGCCGCCGAACAGGTCGGTGTAGGAAATCATGAAATATTTGACGCCGTTCTCTTTGGCGAATGCGGCGAGATCGTTCCCCATTATAGTTCCTCGCTTATTTTGATATGTTTTTTAGAAGCCGTTTTTCCCCGGTATCCAGTTGGTGCCGGCCAGCGGCACGCCGGCCATGGCGGCGGCTTCGATGGTGAGGGCTACGAGATCCTCGGGCTCGAGATTGTGCAGGCTGTTCTTGCCGCAGGCACGCGCAATGGTCTGCGCCTCCAGCGTCATCACCTTGAGGTAGTTCGCGAGACGCCGTCCCGCGGCGACCGGATCAACCCGCTTCATCAGTTCGGGGTCCTGCGTGGTGATGCCCGCGGGGTCGCGGCCCTCGTGCCAGTCGTCATAGGCCCCGGCGGTGGTGCCGAGCGCATTGTACTCCGCTTCCCAGCGCGGATCATTGTCGCCGAGTGCGACCAGCGCTGCCGTGCCGATCGACACCGCGTCCACGCCGAGCGCCAGCGCCTTGGCGACGTCGGCGCCATTGCGGATGCCGCCGGACACGATCAGCTGCACCTTGCGGTGCATGCCGAGATCCTGCAGCGCCTGCACCGCCGGCCTGATACAGGCAAGCGTCGGCTGGCCGACATTTTCGATGAACACTTCCTGCGTCGCCGCCGTGCCGCCCTGCATGCCGTCGACGACGACGACATCGGCGCCGGCCTTCACCGCAAGTGCAGTGTCATAATAGGGGCGGGCGCCACCGACCTTGACGTAGATCGGCTTTTCCCAGTCGGTGATCTCGCGTAGTTCGAGGATCTTGATCTCGAGATCGTCCGGCCCGGTCCAGTCGGGATGGCGCGAGGCCGAACGCTGGTCGATGCCTTTCGGCAGCGTGCGCATTTCGGCAACGCGGTCGGAGATTTTCTGGCCAAGCAGCATGCCGCCACCGCCCGGCTTGGCGCCCTGGCCAACGACCACTTCGATGGCGTCGGCGCGGCGCAAATCCCTGGGGTTCATGCCGTAGCGCGACGGCAGGTACTGGTAGACCAGTTGCTTGGAATGGCCGCGCTCTTCCTCGGTCATGCCGCCGTCGCCGGTGGTGGTCGACGTGCCTGAGAGTGTGGCGCCACGGCCGAGCGCTTCCTTGGCCGGGCCGGACAGCGACCCGAAGCTCATGCCGGCAACGGTGATCGGGATTTTCAGCTCGATCGGCTTCTTGGCATAGCGCGAGCCCAGCACCACCGACGTGTCGCACCGCTCGCGATAGCCTTCCAGCGGATAGCGCGAGATCGAGGCGCCGAGGAACAGCAGATCGTCGAAATGCGGCAGCTTGCGCTTGGCCCCGGCGCCCCTGATGTCATAGATGCCGGTCGCCGCGGCGCGGCGGATTTCGGAAAGCGTGTAGTCGTCGAAGGTCGCGGATTTGCGCGGCGTCGTCGGCGGGTTGTTGTAGGTCATGCTGCCTCAATACGCGTCGGCGTTGTCGATATTGAAATTGTAGAGCGTGCGCGCCGAGCCGTAGCGCTTGAATTCCGACGGCTTGACGCCGGTGACGCCGGCGCGGTCGAGCAGGCCCTGCAGCAGTGCGATATGCTCGGGCCGCATCTCCTTGGCGATACAGTCGGCACCCAGGCTCTCGACCTTGCCGCGCACGAACAGCCGCGCCTCATAGATGGAATCGCCAAGTGCGTCGCCGGCATCGCCCAGCACCACCAGATTGCCGGACTGCGCCATGAAGGCCGACATGTGGCCGATATTGCCGTGCACGACGATGTCGATGCCCTTCATCGAGATGCCGCAGCGCGAGGATGCGTTGCCCTCGATGACGAGCAGCCCGCCCTTGCCGGTGGCGCCGGCATACTGGCTGGCGTCGCCCTTGATGACGATCGAGCCCGACATCATGTTTTCGCCGACGCCAGGCCCGGCCGAGCCGTGCACGGTGATCGCAGCGCCGTCATTCATGCCGGCGCAATAATAGCCGACGCTGCCGCGCACATCGATGCTGACCGGCTGGTCGACGCCGACCGCAACCGAATGGCTCCCCTTGGGGTGCAGCACTTCCCACGCCGTCTCGTTGGAACCGGGCGTCAGATTGTGCAGCGCCTGGTTCAGCTCGCGCAGCGACGACACATCGAGATCGAAGACCCGGGACGCCTGGTCTTGCGCCGCCTTCGAAAGTTTGGTTGCCGGCATGGGCTCAATGCTCCCAGAAATAGACGGTTGCGGGTTCCGGTTCCCAGACCCTCGCATTGTCTATGCCGGGCAGTTTGGTCAGCGCGCGATATTCCGAGCCGAAGGCGACATACTGATCGGTCTCGGCCATGACGGCGGGCTTGCAGGCGATCGGATCGCGCACCACGCCGAAACCGTTCTTGGTGCCGACGACGAAGGTGAAGAAGCCGTCGAGGTCGGACAGCGTGCCTTCCAGCGCCTCGCCGAGGTTCTTGCCATGCGCCATCTGCGACGAGAGATAGGCGGCGGCGACCTCGGTGTCGTTCTCGGTCTCGAATTTCATGCCCTCCCGCACCAGCTCGCGCCGCACATTGTTGTGGTTGGAAAGCGAGCCATTGTGCACCAGGCACTGGTCGGCGCCGGTCGAGAACGGATGCGCGCCCATAGTGGTGACGGCCGATTCCGTCGCCATGCGGGTATGGCCGATGCCATGCGTGCCGGTCATCGAGCGGACGTCGAAACGGTCGACGACCGCTTCCGGCAGACCGACTTCCTTGTAGATTTCCACCGCTTCGCCGGCGCCCATGATGCGCACGTCGGAGCAGATTGACTGCAGCGCTTCGCGCGCGGCATCGACCTTGTCGGGCGCGGTTCTCAACACTGCATGGGTGGACTTCACCGCTATGCTCACCGGCGCGCCGATGGCCTTCGCGAGTTCGGCGTCGAGGCCGCGGAAATCGCGCTCGGGCTTCGCCGACTGGATGGTGATCTTGGCTTCATTCCTGGAAGGCGCGCCATAGATGGCGATGCCGGCGCTGTCGGGGCCGCGATCGCTGAGCGATATCAGCATCTGCGACAGCATCGAGCCGAGCTGCGGCTCAAGCGACTTGTCTTTCAGAAAAAGTCCGACGATTCCACACATGTCAGCCTCCCGGCGTTACCACTAGACGATGATGTATCGAATGCGTCGTGCGAATTCAATCATATGAAAAAAATATTCCTGTAGTTACGTATCCGGCTCGATGCGGCCTTGTGAACTATCGCCGCCGTCGCGGGCGCTGTGAATCCATGTGGCGGTGCGGATGCGGGCTATTCTGTAGGCATCGAGGATCGACAGCGCATAGATCAGGAAGCCGCCGGCGTGGCGGCCGACGAAGCTGGCATCGGCCGGCGCGATCTTGGCCGTCACCCAGGCGAGGATCACCATGAAGAACAGGAACTGCAGGCCGCGCACGGGCACGCCCAGAATGACGTGGCCGCTGGCCGGTAAGACGAGGGCAGCGCCGAGCACCAGATACGGGTTTGTCGGTGCGGGTGCGCTCATGCGACCTGCCTTTCCTGTCGGTTGATGGCATCGCGCAGCACTGAGGCCGAGGTCAGCAGTCTCTCGACCAGCGTTGGATCCAGCCTTGCGCCGCCGAATGCGGCCTGCCGGAACACGCCGTAGCGCGCCCGCTCGGCCTCGGCCAGCAGCCAGACGATGCGCACGCCATTCGGGGTGATTAAAAGTTCCTTGGCGCGGCCTTCGGCAAAGATGTCGAGATGGCTGGCGATGAGGTTCTGCGGAAAGCGCGCCGCCCTGAGGTTGGTTCGCAGCACCGCTTCGGCCGGGAAGCCGGGTGCCTTCGGCAGTGTGTGCTGGAGGTGGTCGAAATTGGAGAAGGTCGTCGGCGAGCCCGGCCGCATCATCATGTCGAAGGTCGCCGGCACCGCAACCGGCTCTGTGATCGTGACACTCAACCATCGCGCCGGCAGCTTTCGCGTCGCCAGCGTGTCGACGATGGTGCGCAGCTGCACGCGCTGTCCGTTCCACGAACCCGCCCAGGTGACAACGCCGGCTGTGTTATCAGAGACATCAACGGCATCTGTGATGACGGTCCGGCTGCTGGCTGCCTCGGCTGCAAGATCAGCCTTGGCCTTTTTGCGGCTGGCGCGCGCATGCCAGGCGAGGTGCAGGACGAGAGCCACGGCGACCGCCCCGGCCAGCAATGCTGTCGTCACGTCAGACACCTCGTCACGCCATGCCCGCCCAGACCGGCAGGCCCTCTCCTGTCAATAGCCCTGCGGCTTCGGCCACGGCATGGTGAACTGGTCGCCGCGGCGCACATAGCGGTAACGGTAGAAGTGGAACCACAGCGAGATCAGGAAGTAGAAGGCGACCATGGCGATCAGCTGCGTGCCGTAGCCGAGGAAGATCGCAAAGAAGGTCACCACGCAGAGGCAAAACAGCACGATCGCCGGGATCGGGTGGAACGGGTGCGTATAGCCGCGGCGGATCGTGCCCAGCGGCCACTTTTTGCGGAACATCATGATGTTGATGCTCATGAAGGTGTATTGCAGCACGCCCGACAGGATCGAGAAGGTGATCGCCTGGTTGAGGTCGGCAATGAAGGCGAAGGCGAGCGCGATCGGCAACAGGAACAGGATCGAGCGATAGGGCGTGCGGTATTTCGGGTGCACAGCCGAGAACCAAGTCGGCAGATAGCGGTCGCGTCCAAGCGAGAACCACGCGCGGGCCGCATCGTTGATACAGCCATTGGCCGACGCCAGTGCCGCGAGCAGCGTGGCGATGAACAACAGGTTTTCCAGCAGCGGGCTGCCGGTCAGCTTGCCGGCGTCCCACAGGGGATAATAGGTGATACCGAGGTACTCCCAGGGCATCAGCGAGGCGCAGACATACCAGGTCATGGCGGCGGCGATCAAAAGCGTGATCATGCCGGCCATGGTTCCGTAAGGCAGCGAACGCGCCGGCGAGCGCACTTCCTCGGCGGCCTGCGTGGTGCCTTCGATGCCGAGATAGTACCAGATGCCGAACTGGAAGGCCGCGATGACGCCGATCCAGCCATAGGGCAGCGCATTGCCGGGGGTGACCAGCTCGTTGAGCTTCAGCACAGCACCCTGCGTCCACGGGCTGACCGAGAAGAACAGGATAACGATCGAGACATAGGCTATCGCCGTGATGACGAAGTTGACGTTGAGCGTCATCAGCACGCCGCGATAGTTCAGCCATGCCAGCACGACGATGGTGGCGGCAATGAAGGAGTTGTGGGTGAGCCCTTCGACGCCGGCCTTGGCGACGATGGTGTCGCCGAGCAGGATGGCGTCCGAAACCTCCAGCATGGTGTAGGCAAAGACCAGGAACAGCGCGACGTTGAAGGCCATCAGGGGCCCGACAATGTGCTTAGCCTGCGCGTATTGGCCGCCGGCGGCGGCAACCGTCGATGTCACCTCGGAGTCGATCATGGCGACCGAAGTGTACAAGAGCCCGACCACCCAGCAGACGATCAGCGCCGCCAGTGCGCCGCCCTTGTCGGCCGAGAAATTCCAGCCGGTGAATTCGCCGACCAGCACGATGCCGACGCCAAGCGCCCAGACATGGGCGGGGCCGAGCACGCGTAGCAGTGAAACTCTGTCGCCGTGTATTGCCGGTTCAAGCGTGATCGTCATTGTTCAATCCCCACTCAGATCCGGTGTTTTTCGGAAGCGGCTTCAAGCTCGCCTTCGCGCGAGGAAGTCAGCACCTCCTCGGAATAGGTCGTGTCGATCTTGAACCAGTCGTAGAGCATCCACAGCGCAAGCACGACCGAGATGCCCCACGATGCGTAAGAGAGTGCGACCCACATGAGCGTGCTTCCCCAAAATCTCTGGCGTTACTTGTCGTCGAACTTTTCGTTGATGACGTCGCGATATTCGCGGTCGGAGGCGCGGAACAGGAAGACGAAATAGCCGATCAGCACCGCCGCCATGATGATCAGCGTCGGCCAGTCGATGATGTAGTGGAAGCGGTTCTGGATGATGTCGTGCGCGGTCTCCGGCGTATAGCCGAGCTTTTCCCAGATCGAGGCCATGGTCGGGTTCTGTCCCAACGCTTCCCAGGTTTTGGCATCGAGCGCGTCGATGGATTTCGCCGCACCCGCCAGGCCGAGTTTCAATGGCAGCCACAGCGCCACGAAAATGGCGACCACGACGACCACGATATCGAAAATCTGCCCGGCCTTGCCTTGTTCCGGCGGCGTGTAGCGCGACATGACTTCTACCCCTCAGGACGTTCTGTTTTCAGGACTTGCGGTTGCGGGCCGCGTCGGCGTTCTTGATGTCGAGACCGTAGATGAAGTCCTTGTCTTCCTTGTAGTGATTGACCATCGCCAGGATGGCGGCCGTATTGAAGATCAGCACGGCGGCGGCAGCGAGGGCGACGACGATCTTGATCCCGGTGTCCGGGATGTAGGGCCATGTCATGACGAGCACGAAGAGGATCGTCGCCCAAAGGCAGATGATCAGGAGCGCGGATCCGCGCAGGTCGGAACGGTACAGCGCTTCGATGCGCTGCTGCAGGTCTGACATCGGTTTTCCCCTTTTTCCAGCGCCCGACCCCGAATTGGCCGCCCGCTGCCCTCTTTCAACAGAGTGAAATTTTTTTCATAAATTCGGGCCGAATCCAGCAATTGTCAAGCCGATTTTACGTTGGGTTAACCGTTTGTCCCCAGCCGCGAATTTTGCCTGACAATGAAATTATTTGCTTGCGGGTATTGCGGCATCAGGACGTTTGCGATCAATATTCGCCCAAATGCTCTCGCCTCCGCGCAGGGAGCCGGGAACACAATAGAATTTTCGAACGGAGGATTTGCGGATGACGGCGTCCTGGAGATTTTCGACCCTGGCGGATCGCCATCGCGCGTTAGGCTCGAAGCTCGAAGACTGGAGCGGCATGGGCACCGCCTGGACCTACGACAAGGACGCCGACGAGGAATACACCGCCATCCGCACCAGGGCCGGGCTGATGGATGTGTCGGGCCTGAAGAAGGTTCACATCACCGGGCCGCACGCCTCACACCTCATAGACCTGGCAACGACGCGCGACGTGGAGAAGATCTATCCCGGCAAGTCGGCCTATGCCTGCATGCTGAACGAGGCCGGCAAATTCACCGACGACTGCATCCTCTACCGCACCGGGCCGAACGCCTGGATGGTGGTGCACGGCTCCGGCACCGGCCATGAGGAATTGCAGCGCGCTTCCGTCGGCCGCGACGTATCGCTGCGCTTCGACGACAATCTGCACGATCTGTCGCTGCAGGGCCCGACCGCGGTCGACTATCTCTCAAAGCATGTGCCGGGCATTCGCGACCTCAACTATTTCCATCATATGCAGACGCAGCTGTTCGGCCTTCCCGTCATGATCTCGCGCACCGGCTATACCGGCGAGCGCGGCTACGAGATATTCTGCCGCGGTCAGGACGCCGGCACGATCTGGGACAGGATCCTCGACGAGGGCAAGAGCGCCGGCATCATTCCGTGCCGCTTCACCACGCTCGATATGCTGCGCGTCGAAAGTTATTTGCTGTTTTATCCCTATGACAACTCGCAGAAATATCCGTTCGAGAACGAAGGCCCCGGCGACACGCTGTGGGAGCTCGGCCTCGACTTCACCGTCAGCCCCGGCAAGACCGGCTTTCGTGGCGCCGAAGAGCATTACCGCCTCAAGGGCAACGAGCGCTTCAAGATCTACGGCGTGCTGCTCGACGGCAAGCAACCCGCGGATGAGGGCGCGCCGGTCTATCGCGACGGCAAAAAGGTCGGCGTGGTCACCTGCGCCATGTATTCGCCGCTGGTCGAGAAATCGATGGGCATCGCCCGCCTCGACGTCGACTGCGCGGTCAAGGACACCAAGCTCGAGATCCGCAACAAGAGCGGTTCGATCAGGGCGACGGCGCAGCCTCTGCCCTTCGACGATCCCAAAAAGACCAAGCGCACGGCGAAAGGCTGAGGCACAATCGACAGCGAGGGGTTTCGAGGTACGAAGTAGAGAATGGCAGCCAAAACGATCATCAGCCGGCCCATTTACGGAACCCTGTCCCCGCAGCCCGGCAAGCATCATCTTTTCGTGGCGGATGCGGAAGGCGCGCTGGCGATCGTCGATATGGCAAGGACGGCGCCCCCCGGCTTCTTCGACGGCGCCGAAATCGTCTTCATTCCCGGGGCCGACGGCAAGCACGTTGCCGCTCTTGAGGCACTGAAGTCCGCGCAATTTCATGTCGCGCCAACCTTCGCCAGCCTGCTGCCCCGGCTGAAGCAGACGCTTGCCAACGCGCATATGGGCCTGCGCCTCTATCTCGCCGGCACCGAAGGGCTGATCGGCCAGGCCATGCAGGTGGCGCTCGAAGCCGGCATCGATCATACCTCCATGCAGACCGAGCATCGCGGCTCGCTGGCGCGGCGCATGCAGTGCGTGCATTGCAAAGGCATCACCGAAAATGTGACGACGCAGCCGGCCACCTGCGCGCATTGCGGCCTGCTGCTTCTGGTGCGCGATCATTATTCGCGACGGCTGGCAGCATTCCAGGGCGTCTGCATAAATGCCGAGGATCGCTCGGAGATACCTCCCATCGAGGAGGTCTTCCCATGAGCACCGGCACCACCAAGCTCGATGTCGTCGTCAGCGACGTCGTCCCGGTCAACGAACTGGTGACGCGCTTCCATTTCCGCCGCCGTGACGGTGAGCTTTTGCCGACCTTTTCCGGCGGCGCCCATGTCGTGGTCGAGATGCGCGATGGCGACCGCACAAGGCTCAATCCCTATTCGCTGATGGGATCGCCGCTCGACACCCGCGAATACACCATCTCGGTGCGCCGCGACGATGTCGGCCGCGGCGGCTCGCTGTTCATGCACCGGAGCGTCAAGCCCGGCCTGGAGATGGTGGTCAGCTACCCCGTCAATCTGTTCTCGCTCGACCTCAGGGCAAAGAAGCATCTGATGCTGGCCGGTGGCATCGGGATCACGCCGTTCATGGCGCAGACCGCGCAACTCGCTGGGTCCGGCGGCAATTTCGAGCTGCACTACACCTGCCGCACCGCCTCGCTCGGCACCTATGCCGATGTGCTGCAGGAGCGCTATGGCCGTCGCGTCCGGCTCTATCACGACGACCGCGGCGAGCGCATCGAACTCGACCGTCTCTTGTCCTCGCAGCCGCTCGGCACCCATCTCTATGTCTGCGGCCCGGCCGGCATGATCAACTGGGTGCGCGAGCGCGCCGCGGCTCTCGGCTGGCCGGCGGAGACCGTGCACTACGAGCATTTCGCAGCACCCCAGCCCGGCCTGCCGTTCGACGTCACACTTGCCGTCAGCGGCAAGACCATCCGCGTCGGCGAGCAGCAGAGCCTGCTGGAAGCGATCGAGGCCGCCGGCGTCGATCCGCCCTATCTCTGCCGCGGCGGTGTCTGCGGCCAGTGCGAGACCAACGTCGTCTCGTATGACGGCAAGTTCATCCACAACGACCACTGGCTCAGCGAGGAAGACCATCGTTCCGGCTGCAAGATCATGCCGTGCGTGTCGCGCTTCGAAGGCAAGTCGCTGGTCCTGGAAAGATAGGAGGCGAGCTTGGGCATCACCTTTCGCAAGGAAACGTTTCGCGACGATTTCACCTTCAGGAACAGCCCGGAGCACATCAGGCGGTTTCCGTTTCCGTTCCACGAAGACAGCTACATGTATGCGGTCAACATCGAGCCGCATGTCGTCGGTCCCAAGGGCAGCGTGCTGGAAAACCTGATCGACGTCGACGAGCACTATGTCGCCGAGATGCAGGACCGCGCTTTGGTCCTGGCCGAGGATCCGCTGCGTTGCCAGTCGCTGCCGCATATGACGCTGGCCGGCTGGGACCTGCTCGAACTTTTGATGGAGCAACAGGCACTTGGCTACCCCGAGCATTTCACCCTGACCCGCGACGGCGACCGCTGGCGCTGGATCAACCGGCCGCTCGGCATCGACGACACCTTCACCTTCGGCGACACCTCGACACTGCCTTACGGGCCGATGGAGTACATCACCCGCCAGAGCCAGGGCGATTTCTGCATCCTCGATCAGCGCGACGGCAATCTGTGGATGGATGCCGGCATGGTCACCACCCAGGCCGACTGGTCGCTCGATTTCGACATCGGCATGAATTTTTTCGAATGGCACGCGCCGGTGCCGCTGGCGCATGAAAAGGGCATTTTCGTCAGGGCGCTGAAGTTCCTCTCCAACATCCAGCAGGGCAAGCCGGCCCGGCGTCTGAACTGGACGATGACCATAAACCCGCGCCTCGACACCAGCCCGGAGAATTACCACAAATGGGGCCCGGACCGCGCGACGGTGACGCCCGAAAATGTCGGCGACAAGGTGCATCTGCGCGTCGAACTGCAAAGCTTCTGGCGCCTGCCGCGCTCGAACGGCATCGTCTTCCCGATCCGCTGCTATCTCATCAAGATGGACGAACTGGTGACACAGCCGAAATGGGCAAGGCGACTGCATCGTGTGATCCGTGATTTGCCCGAAGAGTTGGCCACCTACAAGGGCCTGACGCGGTATCGGCCGACGCTGCTCGAATGGCTGTCGAAGCTGGATGATGGCAGTGCTACGTCACCGGGGTTCGGGCCGGACTAAAGGCCCCCTCATCCGGCCGCTGCGCGGCCACCTTCTCCCCGAGCGGAGAAGAGATCGCCAGCGCTGACGCCAGACTCCTCTCCCCTCGGGGAGAGGTCGGATTGCCAAGGCCGAATTGCTCTTGCAATTCGGCCTTGACATTCCGGGTGAGGGGGCTGCGGCGGTCCGATTACCCAGCGCTATTCTGCGGATAGCAAATGATCGACAAATACCGCATCGGCAGTTTTGTCAGCTGCTCCGGCCCATGCGGCGCATCGGCGTCGAAGAACAGGCTGTCGCCCGGCTTCATCGGATAGAGGTTGCTGCCGTGCCGGTACACCACCTCGCCCTCCAGCATGTAGAGGAATTCCATGCCCTCATGCTGGAAGGTCGGGAACACATCCGAATCCTCGGTCAGTGTGATCAGATAGGGTTCGACGACGACGCCGCTGGTGTTGGAGCCGATATGGCCGAGCAGATTGTATTGATGGCCGGCGCGGGTGCCGCGGCGCTCGACATCGAGGCCTTCCCCCGCCTTGACGAAAACGGCGCTACGCTCTTCCTCGAAACGCCGGAAGAAGGCGGTGACGGGAACGCCGAGCGCTCGGGAGAGAGCCTGCAAAGTGGTCAGCGACGGCGAGGTGATGCCGTTCTCGATCTTCGAGAGCATGCCCAGCGAAATGTCGGTGGCGACGGCGAGATCGGCGACGGTGATGCCGAGCTTCTTGCGGAAGGCGCGCACCTCGCGCCCGATCGCCACCTCCAGCACCTTTTCGCGGGTATCGCGAATGGCGTGCGGGTTCTGCGTCAGCGGCGCGCGGAGGGTTTTTCCGTCCACGGAGGCCTTTGCCGGTGGCTTTGCCCTTGTCGAAGCAGTCTTGGAGTCGGAACTTGTCTTCGCCATCTCGCCCCCGAATCCCTGTGACTTTATTTCACTCCAGGTGAACATATTCGGTGCCGATACAGAAACGCAACCGCGCAGCAAGCCCCTTAAGTCGAATGGTGTCCGCACCGATTTGCGCCGTCATCCGTTTCCGGAAATCCGCTGGGGCGAAACGCGGTTTCTCCACAAGGCCTGTTGACAGCATCCAAGAGGCAATTACTGTCCTGTGAGTGAAATTTGTTTCGTAAGAGCAATTCCAAAATCGAATGACACCGGGAGGCCTGCCATGAAAACGCGCGTTGCCGTCATTGGAGCGGGGCCATCCGGTCTGGCCCAGCTCAGGGCCTTCAAGTCGGCTGCCGACAAGGGCGCCGAGATTCCCGAAATCGTCTGCTTCGAAAAGCAGTCCGACTGGGGCGGCCTGTGGAACTACACCTGGCGCACCGGCCTCGACGAGCATGGCGACCCCGTCCACGGCTCGATGTACCGCTACCTCTGGTCGAACGGACCGAAGGAATGCCTGGAATTCGCCGACTACACATTCGAGGAGCATTTCGGCCGTCCGATCGGCTCCTACCCGCCGCGCGCCGTTTTGTGGGACTACATCAAGGGCCGCGTCGAGAAATCGGGCCTGCGCAAATGGGTGCGCTTCAACAGCCCGGTGCGCATGGTCACCTTCTCGGACGAGACGAGAAAATTCACCGTCACCGCGCATGACCGCACCAACGACGTCACCTACTCAGAAGAGTTCGACAATGTCGTCGTCGCCTCAGGGCATTTCTCGGTTCCCAACGTTCCCTATTTCGAAGGCTTTTCGACCTTCAACGGCCGTATCCTGCACAGCCATGATTTTCGCGACGCCATGGAGTTCAAGGGCAAGGACATACTGATCATCGGCCGCTCCTATTCTGCCGAGGACATCGGCTCGCAATGCTACAAATACGGCGCCAGATCGATTACCTCCAGCTACCGCTCCAAGCCGATGGGATTCAAATGGCCGGAGAACTGGAAGGAAGTGCCGCTGCTGCAGCAGGTCGTCGGCAAGACGGCGCAATTCAAGGATGGCACCACCAAGGACGTCGACGCCATCATCCTGTGCACCGGCTATCTGCATTCCTTCCCGTTCCTCACGGAAGAGCTGAAGCTGAAGACCGCCAATCGCATGTGGCCGGACGGGCTCTATGAGGGCGTCGTGTGGGAGAAGAACCCGAAACTGTCCTATATCGGCATGCAGGACCAGTTCTACACTTTCAACATGTTCGACGCTCAGGCCTGGTTCGCCCGCGACGTCATCATGGGCCGCATCAAGCTGCCGTCGGGACAGGCGATGGCCGAGCACGGCGCCAAGTGGCGGGCACGCGAAGAGACGCTGGAAGACGCCGAGCAGATGATCTGGTTCCAAGGCGACTACACCAAGCAATTGATGGACCAGACCGACTATCCCGGCTTCGACGTCGAGGCCGTCAACCAGACCTTCATGGAGTGGGAGCACCACAAGGCGGAAGACATTATGAGCTTCCGCGACCACGCCTACCGCTCGCTGATGACTGGCACCATGGCGCCATTGCACCATACGCCCTGGCTGCAGGCGCTGGACGACTCGATGGAAAGCTATCTCCAGGTGAAGGGCGTGGCGGCGGAATAGGTCGGCGTGATGCAAACAATGCGCCGGCACCGGCCCAGTTTCAATTCAGAGGGTAGTCGGGAGCCGCATCGGTCTCCGTCACCTTGACCCACACCAATTCGCTATAATAGGCGCCCTCCGGGCCGGTGCCGTACATAGACAGCCTGTCAGCCATCAGCAGATGTGTCATATCGTTGAGTGCCCGGCCGGTCGGCTCCTCGGGCCAGGCGAAGACGCCGTCGGTTTTGGCGCCGAACCTCACATCGGTGCAGCCGAAATCGATCTCGACCTTCCAGGATAGCAACGGCCTGATATCGCTGGGCGGCGGGCGCGGCGGATCGGGCTGCTCGAAGTGATGGTCGACCGAGACTCTCGTCGGCACTGCCGGCGTGATACCTTTGGCTTTGAAGGAGGCGATGGCGTCGTCGCCAAATCGTGCGAGCAGGCCAGCGTGCCATAACCGGTAGGTCGCGCGGAAAAAGCCGCTGACCCGGATAGATTTGCCGTCGTTGTTGAAGACGTTCACAGCGGCGTAGAAACGGCGCAGTCGTGGCGCCAGCGCCGGCCAGTCGCATTCGGCCGGTGTCCCCGGCGTCGCGATGAAATCGTCAAGCAGATCGCTGCCGCGCACATTGGCGTTCAGCACCGTGCAATCCTCACCATGGATATGCCAGTGCCGCCGGAGCTCGGCTGCTGCGATGCCGGGCTTGCGCAGCTCTTCCACCGAGGCGCGAACCCGAGCAATGGCGTAGGACGTAGCCGCATCCAACGTCTCAAACCCCGAAACCACATGCTCGCCGGTCTTGGCCATGTCGAAGACGACGACAGTAAAAGGTGGTTCGCGCTGATCGGGCATTCGGCAGCAAGCTCAGGCTGGTCGAGGATGAAGCAGCTTTCCGCGCGAAAATGCGTCAAAGTTAAGAGCTGGAGCGCGGCCTGCCATTTCCAGAAGAGGCGAACTCCAGAAGAGGCGAAACCGTCTATCCGAGCCGTGCTTGAGCTTTCGCGGCTCAGGGGTCGAAGACCGACCGCGATGATGTCGATGGCAGGTTGTTGCCAGCCCGCGACAATGCCGGGACCCTGGACCGTGCGATGAACACTTCCTGGCCGAGATCGCGTGTGCCGGCCACGGGGCAGGTGATGAACATCACTTCAATCCAGCGGATAGTCGGGAGGCGCCTCCGTCTCGGTCACTTTGGCGGTTAGTATCTCGCAGTCGTTGGCCCAGTCGGGGCCATCGCCGCGCATGGCCATCATGTCGGCCATCAGCAGGAGCTGCATGGTTCTGAGCGCCCAGTCGGTGGGCTCTTGCGGCCAGGCGAAGACGCCGGCGGCGTCGCCGCCGAACTTCACGTCATGGCAGACGAAACCGACCTCGACCTTCCAGGATCGCAGCGTCACGCCTGGCGGCGGGTAGGGCGGGTCGGGCAGCTCGAAGTAATTGGCGACCATGAGCTTCGTCGGCTCCGCCGGCTCGATCCCCTTGGCCTTGAAGGCGGCAATGGCGTCGTCGCCAAAGCGCTCGAGGAGGCCGTCTCGCGTCAGCCTGTAGGTCGAGCGAAAGAAGCCGCCCGCCCAGACGGATTCGTTGTTGCCGTTGGAGATCAGCAGCGAGGCGCGGAAGCGGCGCAGCCTTGGCGCGAGAACTTGCCAGTTGCATTCGGCCGGCATCGACGGCGTCGCAATGAAATCGTCGAGTAGATCGCTGCCGCGCACTCCGGCGTTCAGCACCGAACAGTCTTCGCCATAGAGGTGCCAGAGCTGGCGAAGCTCAGCAGTGGCGATGCCGGGCTTGCGCAACTCCTCCACCGAGGCGCGAACCCGCGCAATGGCGTAGGACGTCGCCGCCTCCAGCGTCTCAAACCCCGAAACTACGTGCTCCCCGTCCGGCTCGCCGGTCTTGGCCATGTCGAAGACAAGTACGGCAAAAGGCGGTTCGCCGGGATTGGACATTCAACAATTATCCTAGTCTTGCCCGCGCCTTCGCCGTCCAGGCATTGAACAGCCGGTCTGCGACGATGCCGATGAAAGCGATGGCGAGACCCGCGACAATGCCGCGTCCGGAATCGGCCTTGGACAGCGCGATGAAGACTTCCTGGCCGAGGTCGCGTGTGCCGACCATGGCGCAGATGATGATCATCGCCAGCGCCATCAGGATCGTCTGGTTGACGCCCAGCATGATTTCGGGAAGCGCCAGTGGCAATTGTACCCGAAAGAAGGTCTGGCGCGGCGTGCAGCCGGAAACCTTCGCCGCCTCGATCAGCGCCGGCGGCACTTGCCGGATGCCGTGATTGGTGTAGCGGATCGCCGGCACCACGGCGAAGGCGACGGTGGCGATCATGGCGGTGACGTCGCCGACGCGGAACAGCATCACAACAGGAATGATGAAGCAGAAGGACGGCAGCACCTGCAGCGTGTCGATGATGGGCGTGACGATCTTTTCGAAGCGGTCGCTGCGCGCGGCCATCAGGCCAATCGGGATGCCGATCAGGCAAGCGATGAAGGCCGAGATGCCGCAGAGATAAACCGTCGCCATGGTCTTTTCCCACAGGCCGGTGACGGCGCAGAAGGCGGTCAGCGCGGCGACGAGGGCGGCGAGACGCAGGCCACCGAACTGGTAGCCGGCGAGGCCGAGCAGGGCCACCGCGCCGAGCCACGGAAAGCCTTCGCAGAAGGCGCGCAGCGGGTTCAGTACATTGAGGATGAGCGCCACGCGAAACGCTTCGATCACGTCGAAGAAGTTGATCGTAACCCAGCTCACCGCCGCCTTCCACAGTGGCGCAGTGGTGAAGGTGATCGCCTTCGGCACCGCCGCGAAGGCCGGTACGAACAGGCCGAGCAGCGTCGTCACGACCAGGATGGCGATGGCCAGCGACAGATTGGCATAGCGCCGCCAAACGCTCTGGTTCGCCTGCCGTTGAACGCGGCCCTTCGCCTGTTTGTGGGCGATGGCTTGGCTCAACCGGTCGAGCCCGATGGCGAGTGCCACAATGGCGAGCCCGGCTTCCATCGCTTCGCCGACCTTCAGCGCACGCAGCGCCAGCAGCACGTCGTAACCGAGGCCGCCGGCGCCGATCATCGAGGCGATGATCACCATGTTCAGCGCCAGCATGATGACCTGGTTGACGCCGACCATCAGCGTCGGTCGCGCCGAGGGCAGCAGCACCCGCCATAATTTCTGCCGCGCCGTGCAGCCGGCCATCTCTGAGAAATCGTCGATCTCGGACGGCACGCGCGACAGGCCGAGCATCGTCGCCCGCACCATGGGCGGCGTGGCGAAGATAGCGGTGGCGATCATCGCCGAGACCGGACTGTTGCCGAACAGGAGCAGCATCGGGATGAGATAGGCGAAGGTCGGGATCGTCTGCATCAAATCGAGGGCAGGGGAGATGACAAGCCTTTCCGCCCATGGCTTGCGCCATGCCCAGATGCCGGCGAACAGGCCGGTGACAATGCAGAACGGCACGGCGATGGAAATCAGCGCCAGCGTCAGCATGGCGCTGGTCCACTGGCCAAACAGTGCGGTGTAGAGGAAACAGCCGCCAACCAGTATGCCGAGTTTTCTACCGCCCGCCGCATGCCCGGCGAGGAAGGCCGCAGCGCAGACGCCGACCCAGGACAGGCGCGGCAGGACATAGGCATCGGCGCCATGACCGATCTTGAAATTCTTGGCGAGCAGATTAAGCGCGAAATCGAGGGGAACGCCGAGCACCGCGGTGATCGATCGGGTCAACCACGAAAAGTTCGACTTGATCCAGCGCATCAGCGCGCTGACCCAGTCGGCGACCGGGACGACCGCCTCGGCCGGATAGTCGACCGCCCAGGGCAGCCTGTCCTGCAGCAGGAACACCGCGAGCACGGCGGCAAGTGCCAGCGCCCAGACCAGCAGCCAGCGCTGAACCGGCGTTCTTGTCTCGCTGGCGCTTGCCGTCACAATCATGCGCCGGCACTCGGTTTGTCGAGGCCGGCCAGCAGTCCGATAACGGCTTGCGGCGTCACTTCGCCGATCGGCTTGCCGGTGCCGTTGACCACGGCGAACGGCTTGCCCGAGGCGACGATGCTGGCCGAGAAGCTGGCGATCTTGGCCTCCGGCGAAACCGTGCCGCCATGCTCGGAGCCATCCAGGGCACGCATCAGGCTGCGCGCCGAAATCACCTTGGCGCGGTCGACGTCTCTAGTGAATTCGGCGACATAGTCGGTCGCCGGATTGACCACCAGTTGCTCCGGTGTGCCGATCTGGATGACCTCGCCGTCCTTCATGATGGCGATGCGGTCGGCGAGCCTGATCGCCTCGTCGAAATCATGGGTGATGAAAACGATGGTCTTGTGCAGCATGGTCTGCAGCCGCATCAGCTCGTCCTGCATCTCGCGGCGGATCAATGGGTCAAGCGCCGAGAACGGTTCGTCGAGGAACCAGATCTCCGGCTTGGTCGCGAGGCTGCGGGCGATGCCGACGCGCTGCTGCTGGCCGCCGGACAGTTCACGCGGATAGAAATGCTCGCGGCCGCGTAAGCCCACGAGATCGATCACCTCCCGCGCTCTCGCTTCGCGCGTCGGTCGGTCCTGGCCCTGGATGCTCAGGGGAAAGGCAATGTTGTCGAGCACGTTAAGATGCGGCAGCAGCGCGAAATTCTGGAACACCATGCCCATGCGATGGCGCCGCAGTTCGATCAGCGCGGCGTCGGAAATCTTGAGCAGGTCGTTGCCTTCGAATTCGACCTTGCCGTGGGTCGGCTCGACCAGCCTGGACATGCAGCGCACCAGCGTCGACTTGCCGGAGCCGGACAGCCCCATGATGATGAAGATCTCGCCCTGGCGTATTTCGAGATCGACGGCGCGCACCGCGCCGACCAGTCCGGCGGCAGCGACATCGTCGATGCTGGCCTTGCCGTTACGCTCGCGGATGAAGCTGGCCGCGTTCGATCCGAACAGTTTCCAGACATTACGGCAGGCAAGCTTTATCGGCCGCGCATCCTCCGGCGTGCCAGCCGCCTGCGGTTCAGTCGCTTCCGTCATCCAATGGTCCTTCTGGAAAATGGAGATAAGACCCGGCCGCCAGGGCCGGGTCTGGCTTCCAGTCAGGCGATCACTGCGCCCAGGCTTTCCAGTCGGCTTCATGAGCGGCGATCCAGGCGGCCGCGACGTCTTCCGGCGTCTTGCCGCCGAGGTCGATCTCGCCGCTCATCTTGTTGAGCTCATCGGTGTCGATCGTGTAGGCCTTGGCCACCTTGTAGGCGACCGGCCATTTGTCCTTCATGCCGGACCAGGAGTATTTCCAGATTTCGCCATGCGGTTTGCCGCAATCATATTTGGCATCCGGGTTGGTGCCCCATTTCGGGTCGGTGTAGCACTCGGGCGTATACTCCGGGAATTCGACCCACTCGCCCTTGTACTTGGCCGGCGCCCAATGCGGCGAATAGATCCACAGCATGATCGGCGCCTTGCGCTGATAGGCCGAGTCCAACTCGGCGAACATCGCCGCGTCGGTGCCGGCATGGATGACGGTGAAGGGCAGTTTCAGCGCCTCGACGCGCTCGTCGTCAAAGCCTTCCCAGGTTACCGGGCCGCCGAGATAGCGGCCCTTCGGCGCCGTCTCCGCCGTCGAGAACGCCTCGGCGCATTTCGGGTCCTTCAGCGCTTCCCAATTGGGCAGGCCGGGGCATTTCTCCTTCATATATTCGGGAAACCACCATTCCTCCTTGGCCTTCGGCCCGAGCTTGCCCAGCCGCTCGGTCTGGCCGGTGGCGTCTGAAGCCTTCATCGCCTCGCCGGCCGTCGTGTCCCAGAACTCCAGGCCGACATCGAGGTCGCCATTGGTGAGACCGGTGGTCAGGCTGGAGAGGTAGTCGGCGGTCGGATATTCGACGGTATAGCCGAGCTTTTCGAGGATACCGCCAAGGATCTTGGCGTTGAGGTTGACGCTGGTCCAGTCGAACAGCGCGATCTTGATCGGGTCATTGGATTCAGGTGCTGCTGCGTGGACCGGTGATGTAAGCGCACTTGCGGCGGCAAGTGCAAGGGCTCCCATTGATAGGTTCGAAATCACACTGCGAAATGACATGCTTGTTCTCCTGTCAAACCATGTGGAAATTTCTTGATCGTTCCCTTCTTGCGTCTTTTCTTGATTGTGTTGGAAAGGCGGGTCGTTACGCAAGCTCGTTCGCACCAAGCCAGTGCCGCGGCCGCAACTTGCGCAGGCGAAATGGTTGCTCGACTTGGTGTTTATGTGATGCCGGGCGGGCCCGCGTCATGGCATCGGATGGATTGCTGCGTGAGCAATCGTCAACAGATCGATCGCCGCTCCAGCGGCGCTCTCAGACGTGCGAGCCATCAAGGTCCCATGGTCTCGGCCGGCGAGCCCCATCCCCGCCAAGGCCGTTTCATGAGATGAAATTATATATACCAACGTTCATGCGGCGCAACGGCTGATGCCCTGTGCACTGCGGAATTTCAGACTGGTCGATTGCCAACCGCCAGAGCTGACGTTCACGACATGATCAGGCCGCCATCGACATTGATGGTTTGGCCGGTGATGTAGGTGGCGTCGTCGCTGGCGAGAAAGCTGACCAGGCCGGACACGTCCTCGCCGCTGCCGGCGCGGCCCATCGGGATGTTCTTCACCCATTCGGCCATCAGCTCGCCGGGCTTGTAGTCACCCATCAGCTTGCCCCAGGCGGCGTCGTTGTAAGCCCACATGTCAGTGTCGATAATGCCGGGGCAAATCGCGTTGACGGTGATCTTTTCCTTGGCTACTTCCTTGGCCAGGCTCTGGGTGATGCCGACGACGCCGAACTTCGACGCCGCATAGTGCGGCGTGTAGATGAAACCCTGCCGCGCCTGGCCCGACGCCGTGTTGATCAGCCGGCCGCCGTCGCCATGCTTGCGAATGCGCGCGATCGCTTCCTGGCAGCACAGGAACACGCCCTTGGTGTTGACGGCCATCACCTTGTCCCACTCGGCCTCGGTCATCGCCTCGATCCGGGCGATGGTGATGACGCCGGCATTCTGCACCGAAATGTCGACACGGCCGAATTCCTTCTCGGCGAGATCGTAAAGCGCTGTAACCTCATCCTTCTTGGTCACGTCCATGCGCATCGACGCGACCTTGGCGCCCCCCGCTTTAAGGCCGGCGGCGACGTCCTCGACGCGGGTATCGATGGCGCTGACCACGATCGCGGCACCTTCTTCGGCAAAGCGCTTCGCCATCGCCGCGCCGATGCCGCCGCTCGCGCCGGTGATGACCGCAGTCTTGCCTTCAAAACGCTTCTGCATCTTTTCTCCTTACCAGCAGACAAAACCGCCATCGACGATCAGGTCGATGCCGGTGACGTAACTCGCGGCGCGGCTGGCCAGGAACACGGTCGGGCCGACCATCTCTTCCGGCGTCGCCATGCGCCCCATGGGCGTGTCGCGTTCGAAGATCTTGATCTGTTCGGCGACCTCCGGCCGCTTGTTCATCGGCGTCAGCGTGTAGCCTGGGCTCACCACATTGACGCGCAGGCCGCGATCGGCCCATTCCATGGCGAGGCTTTTCGACATGTGGATGACCGCCGCCTTCGACGAATTGTAATGCGCCTGGGTCAGGCCCCGATTGACGATCGAACCCGACATGGAGGCGATGTTGATGATCGAGCCCTTGCGCCGCGTCAGCATGGCGCGCGCTTCGGCCTGGCAGGACAGGAACACGCCGCTGACATTCACGTCGTAGATTTTCTGCCACTTCTCCAGCGACAGCGTCTCGGCGGCCTCGGCTCCTGCAATGCCGGCATTGTTGACGGCGATGGTCAGCGCGCCGAGCTCCTTTTCCGTGCGCTCGACTGCGGTCGCCAGGTCGGCCTCCGACGTCACCGTCCCGGTCAGCACCACCGCCTTGCGGCCAAGCGCGGCGATCCTGTGCGCGGTCTCATCCAGCCCGCCTTTCGAGGCATGGCCGAAACAGGCTATGTCGGCGCCGGCTTCGGCGAGCCCGATGGCAATGGCCTGGCCAATGCCGCTGCCGGCGCCTGTTACCAGCGCTACGTCGCCGCTGAGATCGAATAGTTTCATGTTGTTCCCCCTCCTGAAATGAAGGGGCGCCAGTCTTTGCTGGCGCCCCGCGCGGTCCGGTCCTTGGGAGGATACCACCTGCTGCGCTTTGTTCCGACTCCTGTCCTCAGCTCGTGGCGAGTTCCATCACCGCGACATTGCTGGCCTCGCTGCGGCCGAGAATGCCGCGCTGGCGGCCGCGGCTCAGCACCAGCACCCGGTGCGACAGACCCAGCACCTCCTCGAGGTCGGAGCTCACCACCACCACCGCCATGCCGGAACGGGCGAGGTCGGCGATGACGTCGTAGATCGCCGCACGCGCGCCGACATCGATGCCGCGCGTCGGTTCATCGAGGATGAACACCTTCGGCGGCCGCGACACCCATTTGGCAATGATCACCTTCTGCTGGTTGCCGCCGGAAAGCTTGCTGACCGCCTGGCCAGGTTTGCCCTTGACCCCGAGCCTTGCGATGCCGGCTTCGGCGAATTTCTGCACCGCTTTCGGAAACACCCAGCCCTTCGGCGCGACATGGTCGAAATTGCCGAACGCCAGATTCTCGCCGATGGTCTGGTCGAGCACCACGCCTTGCGCCTTACGGTCTTCCGGCACCAGCACGACGCCGGCCTTGATCGCTGCCGCCGGCCCGCTGAGATGCACCGATTTGCCGGCAACGCGCACCGAGCCCGACGAGATCGGATCGGCGCCGGCGATCGCCCGCACCAGTTCGGTGCGGCCGGCGCCGATCAACCCGGCAATGCCGAGGATCTCGCCTGCTTTGACCGAGAAGGAAACGTTGTTGAAGCTCTTCTCCGGCGAGGACAGGTTGTCGACCTCGAGCAGCGTCTCCTCGCGCGGCGGCGTCAAGTGTGGGAACATCCGCTCGACCGAGCGGCCGACCATCTGCTCCACCACTGTGCGCACGGGAATATCGGCGCGTTCGTGGCGGGCGACGATGCGTCCGTCGCGCATCACAACCACGCGGTCGGCAATCTGCGCGATCTCGTCGAGACGATGGCTGATGTAGATGAAGGACATGCCCTCCGCCTTGAGCTTGCGGATCTGCTGGAACAAAAGCTCCGTTTCCTCGCCGCCAAGCGCTGCGGTCGGTTCGTCGAAGATCAGCAATTCGGCATTGAGCGTCAACGCCTTGGCGATCTCGACCTGTTGCTGGGCGGCGATGCGCAGCGTGCCCACCTTGCGCTCGGGCGAGACGTCGAGGCCAAGCCGCTTCAACTGCGCCGAGGCCTTGGCGTTCATCGCTGCGCGGTCGATGCGGCCGCCGCGCATCGGCAGGCGCCCGACATAGACGTTCTCCGCCACCGACAGATCCGGCAGCAGCTTCAGTTCCTGATGGATCATGCCCACACCGGCATCGATGGCGGCGGCGGGCGAGGCGGGGGAATAGGGCTTCCCCCGCCAGGTGATGGTGCCTGCGTCGGGCCGGGTCGAGCCGGCGATGATGTTGGACACCGTCGACTTGCCGGCGCCGTTTTCGCCGAGCAGCGCCACGACCTCGCCCGGCCGCACCTCGAAGCTCGCATCGGCCAGGACCTGGACCGGTCCGTAGCTCTTGCAGAGGCCGTTGACGAAAAGCCCGTTGTGCGGGCGTTCGCTGTGGCGAGGATCAGGAGACATCGTGGCGCTCTCTCTAAGCGGTGCGGGTTATTACGGGTGCTTGGCGATGAACTGCTCGACATTGTCCTTGGTGGTCAGCGTCGCATCCTGCAGCTGCTCGGCCGGAACGCTTTCGCCGGCCACCAGCTTGATCGCCGCATCGACGGCGAGCCGGCCCATGCCTTGCGTCTGCTGCGTCGCGGTGACGTCGAACACGCCGTCCTTCAGCGCCTTGAGTGCGGCCACGTCGCCATCAAAGCCGGCAACCCAGACCTTGTGGCCGGGATTGGCGACCTTGACCGCCTGTGCCGCACCCAGCGCCAGCGCATCGGCCTGGCCGATGACGATGGAGACATCGGGATGCGACTGCAGCAGGTCCTGCGTCAGCTTGAAGCCTTCGTCCTGGTGCCAGCCTTCGCTCCACAATTCGCCGACCACCTTGATATCGGGATAGGCCTTGAGCGCTTCGCCGCAGCCCTTCGAGCGATCCACTTCCGGCGTGGTGCCCTTCTGGCCGTGGATGATGATCAGTTCGCCTTTGCCGCCGGCCTGCTTGGCGATGTAGTCGCACACCGCCTGCGCCGAGGCGACGCTGTTGGTGGCGATGAAGGTGTCGCCGGGCGCGCCGTCGGCGTTGCGGTCGACATTGACCACCGGAATGCCGGCGGCCTTGGCGGTCTTGGTCGGCACGGTGGCGGCTGTGGCGCCGGCCGGAATGTAGATCAGCGCGTCGATGTTCTGCGTGATCAAATCCTGTACCTGGCTGACCTGCGTTGCCGAATCGCCCTTGGCGTCGACGGTGACGATCTCGATGCCCTTCTCCTTGCCGTAGGCTTCGACCGACTGCTTGATCTGGTTGAAGAAGTCGGCCTGCAAATTGGCCACCGCGAGGCCGAGTTTCTTGGCCTCCTTGGCCGAGGCCATGTCGGTCAGCCCGAGCAGGGGAATGATTGCGGCAGCGGCGAGCAGCAGTGAACGTTTGGTGAGCATGTGTTTCCTCCGTTGATAGTCAAACTGTCCCGCCAGCGCATCGCGCCCCTTGGAACATCCCAGTTTCGGATCGACCGATCCGTCTATCGCCCGGACGCTCCGGGCGAATTCTCAATTGTGCCCCGTTCTCTATCGCGCCCTGCGCCGCCAGGTATCGCTGGCGACCGCCAGCGCGATCACCACGCCGATCACCACCTGCTGGATGAAGGGCGAGACGCCGAGCAGATTGAGGCCGTTGCGCAGCACGCCGATGATGAGTACGCCGACAGCAGTGCCGCCGATCGAGCCGACGCCGCCCGACAGGCTGGCGCCGCCGATCACCACCGCCGCGATGGTGTCGAGCTCATAGCCGAGGCCGGAACTCGGCTGCACCGAATCCAGCCGCGCGGCAAGCACAATGCCTGCAAGACCCGCAAGCACGCCGCAGATGGCATAGACCCAGTTGGTCAGCGACTTCACCGGAATGCCGGAGAGCCGCGCCACCTCGGCGCTGCCGCCGATGGCGTAAAGGCTGCGGCCGGTGGCGCGGTAGTTGAGGAAGATGGCGAAGACGATCGCCAGCACCATCATCACCCCGACTGTGACCGACAGGAAGCCGAAATGGCGGATGATTGACAGGCTGGTGAACCAGTCGGGAAAGCCGACGATCTGCGAGCCGTCGGTGATCATGTTGGCAAGGCCGCGCGCCACCGACATCATCGCCAGCGTCGCGATGAACGGCGGCAGCCGGGTGACGGTCACCAGCAGGCCGGACACCAGTCCGCAAAGGCCGGCGACGACCAGTGCTGCAACGACGCCGGCCGCAAGGCCGAGATTGAGATAGTCGGGATGGGAGACAAAGCCCATCACCATGGCGGCCAGCGCCAGCACCGAGCCGACCGAGAGATCGATGCCGCCGATCAGGATCACCAGCGTCATGCCGATTGCCATGATGCCGAGCACGGTGATCTGGTCGAGCACGTTGAGGATGTTGCGCACGGTGAGGAACGTGTCGGTGGTCAACGTCAGCGCCAGGCAGAGCAGCAGCAGTCCGATCAGCGGTCCCATGGTTCCGGCAAACAGTGCCGAAAGCTTCGCGGCCGTCGCACCTTGAGTGCCGGGCGCGGCTTTCAACTCGCCAGCCTTCGACTCGCTTGCATCATTACTCACGGCCACTTCGTCTCCTCCGTCAGCGAAACGGCGATGGCCTGCCGTCCGCTCTTGTTCACCAGGCACCTCCCTGTGAACAATTTATCTTTGATATGCAATTTTGTTCAGCTAAACTGTTCATTAGAAAATTGTCAAGAGCCGTTGCGCCATTCGGCGGTGGTTTGCGCCACAGGGCGGTTTGTCCTAGGGAAGGCCAGGGGGCGGCGCTTGCGGAAAGATTTCCGAAATCTGCCGCGGGAGGGCAAAAGATGGCGACCGTCGAAAACGAGAAGGCCTCGCGCTTCCCCGATGCCGAGCTCAAGGCCCGGGCCGCCTGGCATTACTATGTCGAAGGTCTGACGCAAGAGCGCATCTCCGAGATTCTTGGCGTCGGCCGCATCAAGGTGCACCGGATCCTGTCGGCCGCCCGCGAGGAAGGCATTGTCCAGTTCCGCATTCGCGACAGTGTCGTCGAATGTGTGCAGCTCGAGGAGAGCCTGAAGCAGCGCTTCGGGCTAAGCCAGGCGGTCGTGGTGCCGTCGGCCGCCGATCGCAGCAACGCGCCGCTGATGATCGGCCACGCGGCTGCCGCCTATCTCGCCGACAATGTGAATGCCGGCGACGTCATTGCGCTGGGCTGGGGTCGCACCCTGAAATTCGCCATCAACGAACTGCCGAGGCGGCCGATCGCCAGGACGACGGTTGTCTCGATGCTCGGCGGCCTCACCCACGCGCAGCCGCTCAACCCGACCGAAAGCGCCTGGGAGTTCGCCGAAAAGATCGGCGCTGAATGTTTCCTGCTGCCGGTGCCGGTCTATGCCGACAAGCCGGAACAGCGCGATGCCTTCATGAGCCAGCGCAGCGTTCAGGATGTCGTCTTCCGCGCGCGCCGCGCCAACATCGCCGTGCTCAGCGTCGGCTCGTTTTCCAAGGACAGCCCGATCGCCAATTACGGCTTCATCAAACCGAGCGAACTAGAGGAATTGCAGGCGGCCGGCGCGGTCGGCGACCTCTTGTGCCATTTCATCGACGCCGAGGGCCACTCTGTCGACCATGAGGTCAACCGCCGCGTCTGCGCCTATCCGCTGCAGGATCTGTCCGATATTCCGAGCATCATCCTGGTGTCAGGCGGTCAGGAGAAGGTCGCCGTCATGCGCGCCGCGCTCGCCAACACCAGGATTTCGGTGCTCATTACCGATGAGGATGCGGCCAAAGGCCTGCTCAACCGTTGAGCGCTGTCGGCGTCGGTCAGAATTCGCAGGGCTCCGGACGACTTTCGTCCGACCAGTCGGCCAGTGCGATCGACACGAATTTTCCCGCGACCGGTTTGCCGTCGTCCAGGTCCTTTGAAGCGGTACCTTTGCCGGTGAGAAAATTGATGTCGCAGCCGCCCAGCGTCGTCCCGACCGAGCCGTCGGCTTTCTGCACATTCCAGTCCCAGTCGCGACTGTAGCCGGCGACAAGGAATTTACCGCCGCGCCAGACGATGGTCAGCGTCGCATCCCATGATTTGTTGGCGCCGCAGCCGAAGCACGAGATGACGACAAGCGATCCCTTGCCCTTGCTTTCGAGCCCGAGAATACGGTCCTGCGTCAGCGCCCTTTTGACAAAGTCAGGCTTGCGCGAAGGATCGAGCTTTCCTTCGCCGGCAGCCAGATAGATCGAGAGATCCGCCAGCCCGGTTTCGGAATCCGCCGCGATCGCGGCCCGATCCATCCTGCCGTCATTGTCCATGTCGAGCGTGACCTCGAAGGGCGGCTCGTCCTGCGCACGCGCCGTCATTGGAGCTGCCGCAAGCGCGACAATCCAGGGCAGGGCGGCAAGGTGAAATACTGCTTTCATGAGCCCGATGAGTCTAGCATTGGCCGGGCAGGACGCAAAATCGGCAAGCTGGGCAGGTTGGGCATGGGAGCCTCACGCAGGCAAGCTGCGCTTGAACTCAGATCGCACCGAGCCGCGCGTGGATGTCGCGTGTCGCGTGATAGAGGTCGCGGTAGATCGCCTTGCGCGCCCGGTAAGCCGGCACCAGCGTCATATCCGGATCGACACGCCTGGCCGGCGCCGCCGCCATCGCCTTGGCGGCGTCTTCCGGCGAGGCAAACCAGCCGATCGCCGAAGCCGCCAGCATGGCCGCGCCAAGGGCCGCCGCCTCGTTGACCGGCGACACGAACAGCGGCCGCTCCAGCACGCTGGCCATGATCTTCATCAGCAGCGCCGAATTGGTGCCGCCGCCGGCGGCAATCATCTCTCCCGGCTTGCCGCCGCTTTCGGCCTCCATCGCCTCGCTGGCGATGGCTTGCTCCAAAGCGATGCCTTCCAGCGTGGCGCGGAAGAGATGCCTGGGCTCATGGTCGAGCGACAGGCCAACAACGGCGCCGCGCGCCGCGCCATCCCAATAGGGGCTCATGACGCCGGCCCAATAGGGCATGACCAAAAGACCGTCGCTGCCGGCCGCAACATCGACCGCACCCTTCTCCAGTTCTGCCGCGGAAGACGCGCCGGTGGTGCGCACGATCCAGTCGACCAGTTGCATGCCCGAGCGCAGCACGGTTTCCAGCATGAAGCCCGAACCGGTGGGCGAGACCAGCGTGCGAAACGCGTCCGATGTGGTGACTGTGCCGGAATAGCAGCCGCAGACGACACCGGAGCCGAGCGAGAGATAGCTCCTGCCGGCACCATAGACGCCCATGCCGAGACCCATGGCCTGGCCATCGCCGGCGCCGGCGACAATTGGCGTGCCCGCTTTGAGGCCAGTCAGCTGGGCAATGCTTTCGGCAAGGCCGCCGCAGATTTCGCCTGGGCCGATCAGCGCCGGCAACTGCCGTGGCTGCAGCCCTGCAGCCGCCACAAGCTCAGCGTGCCATTCGCCTGTCGCGACATCGAGCAAGCCGAGCGGGTCGGCACTTGCCGTGCTGGTAACCAGCTGTGCGGTCAGCCGGTGAACGAAGAAGCCATGAACATCGACCAGGGCGGCGGCGTTGGCCAGCACCTGCGGCTGGTGTTCCGCCAACCAGGCGATGGCATAGAGCGCCGGCGTCGGATCCGGCGGCTTGCCGCTCCAGTCGCGGATCGCTTCGCGGCCGAGTTCGGCCGACAGCCGGGCGACTTGTGGCCGGGCGCGCTCGTCAAGCCACAGGATCGCCGGGATGAGCGGCGTGCCGGCCTGATCGATCAGGGTGAAGGTCTCGCGCTGATGGGCTATGGCAATTGCCGCCACGCGCGCGGCGCCGACCTTGTCGGCAACCTGCTTCAGCGCACTGATGAGGGCTGCCCACCAATGTTCGGCATCCTGCTCGAAATGGCCGGGCTTCGGATTGGCCAGCGGATAGGCCTCGCGCGCCTGGAACAGCTCCGCGCCGTCGCGGGTGAAGGCGATTGCCTTCACCGCCGTCGTCGAGGCATCGATCCCGATAACGACATCGTCCATCACAGGGAGATCCCGAAGGTTCAGGCGGCGTTGGTCACAAACTGTCCGTCCGACTGGTCGAGACGGCGGCGGATCTGCGTTATCACCATCGAATCGTCGGGTACACAATTTTCATAGGTGAGGAAGTCGCCGGTCTTGACCGGCTTGACCACCTTGGCGCGTTCGGCAATCCCGAGCGGCAGCGCGCCCTTGGCGCGGGCGTCCTCCCAGGTCATGGCGAAGCCGCGATAGTCGTTCTCGCCGATCATGCCGAGCGATTGGCCCGCGCCGAGATCGCTCTTGGCCACCGCCACCGCTTCGGCTACCGGATGGTCGAGGGGCTCCATGTCGGCGCGTTTGTAGACCACGGCGCGCGCCGCCGACAGTGGCACTTCAAGGCTTGTCAGGTGATAGGGACGGTAGATCGTGAAATAGGGGCCCTTGCCGACCTTGAGGTCGACCATGCGCTCCAGCACGCGCGGATGCCTCGTTTCGATGATGCAGAACACGCCGGGCGCCACGCCCTTGCCGATTGAATAGTCGACCACGCCCTTGCGGTGCAGCACGCCGCCATCCTCGCGCGGGCAAAGCACGCTGGCCAGTTCCTCCAGCGTCGCCGTCGGGCCGTGCATGCCCGGCACGTCGGGCACCAGGCCGGTGGCGTTGGCAATCGCCACCATTTCGATCGCGGTCTTGGAGCCGTCGACGAACTCGACCAGCATGCGCGCATTCATGTTGCGCTCGGCCGCTTCCTTCTCGTAGTCGGCGGGCATGGCGTCGATCTTGAGCGGGTTGTTTTTGCCCTTGCCGGCGGCGATGATGTTGAAGCCGAGGCTCTTGGCGAAGCCGATGATCTCCAGCGTGCAGGCGGGTTCGTCGCCGGCCGCACCGGTGTAGACCACGCCGGCCTTGCGCGCTTCCTCCTTGAGGAAGCGGCCGATCGTAATGTCCGCCTCGACGTTGAGCATGACGATGTGCTTGCCGTTCTTCATCACTTCGAGCGCAAACAGCGTGCCGATGTTGGGATTGCCTGTCGCGTCGATGATGACATCAATGCGGCCGGCCGCGGCCAGCGCATGCAGATCTTCGGTGACAGCGATCTTGCCGGCCTCGATGGCGCGGTCGATGGCAGAGGCGTTCGCAGCCTGGACGATGTCGGAGCGGTCATGGCCGGCGAGCAGTGCGGCATCGATCGCCGCTTGCGGGCGCACCTCGGAAATGGCACCGATCCGCATGCCCGGCATCAGCGCCACCTGGACGACGATGTCGGTGCCCATCTGCCCGGCGCCGGCGAGACCGATGGTGATAGGCCCTTGGGTTTCAGCGCGCTGCAGAAGTTCCGCTGCAAATTGCGGATGGGCCATATCGCTTCCTCCAGTCACGACGCGCCGCAGCGTCAAATCATCATTTTGAACATTCCTATTTCCATTTGAAAAATATTTCAACCCGCAAATCGGAGAATGGCTGCAGGACCAAATCTCCCACGGAGGAGTCGTGGGGTGACAGCTTCATGCTGCGCTTGATCTCAGCCGATCTCTAGGAAAGGCTTGCCGAGCAGGTCGGGCACGACATCGACGCCGAGGCCGGGCCCGTCGGGAATGCCCATGTGGCTGCCGGTGACCGGGGGCGCGTTGGAGGCCGTGCGCACCGTCACCCACTCATGGAAGGCGATGGCGTGCAGCCGGCGTTCTTCCGGCGTCGACAGCGACAGATGTGCCATCGCCGCCGTGTCGATCTCGGCGCCGCCCGTATCCTCGACGGTGATCATGAAACCGAGATCGACGGCGACGTCGCGGATTTGCCTTGTCCTGGTTACGCCGCCAAGCCGCGAGATCTTCAGCGTCAGCCCGTCGGCGGCGCCCAGGCGGTGGATTTCCAGCATCGCCTCGAGCGAGATGACGCTCTCGTCCAGCACCATCGGCTTGTCGAGCATGCGGCGCACCGACATGTTCTCCTCAATCGACGTGCAGGGCTGCTCGAACGTGTAGTCGATGCCGCGCGTGGCGTCGGCGAACTGCCGCGCCTGGTAGGGTGTCCAGCCGGCATTGGCGTCGCAGAAAATCACCGTGCCTTTCGGCACGGCCGAAGCGACTGCGCTCACCCGCTCGATGTCTTCATGCACATTGCCGCCGACCTTGACCTGCAGCCGGCGGCAGCCTTCCGCGATGATCCTTTTGGCCAGTGCCGCCATCTGGTCGAGCGTGCCGTGGGTGACGACGCGGTAGGTCTCCGCCATGTCGCTCTCGCGGCCGCCAAGCATGGTCACAAGCGGCACGTCGGCGGCGCGGGCGGCCAGATCCCAGCAGGCCATGTCGAGCGCCGACTTGATGTAGGGATGGTCCTTGAACACCGTATCCATCAGCCGGCCGATGCCGGCGAGGCCACGCGGGTCCTGGCCGATCAGGTGCGGCGCGATCTCGACCACGCCCGCGCGCGTTCCCGCCGGAAAGGCGGCCGAATAGAAATTGCCGAGCGGCGCCATCTCGCCCCAGCCGGTTACGCCGCTGTCGGAGGTGATTGCGACGATCACCGCATCGAAGCAGTCTGCAACCCGCCCCTTGGACATGCGGTAGGGCCCGTCCACGAAGGGCTGCACGACGCGATAGGCCTTGATGGTTTTGATCTGCACTTGTCTGTCCGTTGTCTCTAGGCGTTGAGGAGGGTCAGCCCTTCGATGTTCCGCTGCTCGAGGCCACGCGCATAGGCAAGCAGCTCTTCGAAATCGAGGTCGATATGCTCGCGCGCATGGCGCTGGGCAGCGCGCATGTCGGCGCCTTTCAAAAGCCGCACATAGGTCTCGTGGATATCTTCGGCCGGCACCGGCTCGTTGCGGGCCCGCTGGTGCAGGGCAAAATACATCTGCAGCCGGCTGGTCAGCCGTTGCCAGGTTTCCAGCAGCACCGAGTTGTCGGCCCATTCATAGATCAGCCCGTGCAACTGGAGCGCGGTCTCGATCTGGCGGGTGGTGTCGCGCGCGCGCGTTGCCTGCTTCACCGCCTCGTGGCGGCGATCAAGTTCGTCGAAGAAGCGCTGGTCGCGCAGCTTCCATGTCCGCTCGATGGCGAATTCATCGAGCACCTTGTTCAGCGAATAGGCGTCGTCAATGTCTTTGGCGGTGACATCGATGACGAAGGTGCCGGCATAGGGAATGCTGGTCAGGATGCCTTCCTGCACCAGCTCGCGCATCGCCTCGCGCAACGGCGCACGGCTGACCCGCATCTGCTCGGCGATCCTCAGCTCGTTGAGCTTTTGGCCGGGTTCCAGCTGGCCGGTCAGGATCGCCCGCCGCAACAGCGCAACGATCTCGGCTCGGCGTGTCGTATCCGCGATCGGATTGAAGTCCAGCTTGGCCATTCCGTCAGTCCAGCGAGAGCCGGAAACAGACAAGCAGATTGTCGACAATCCTACAATATGTCTGTTCCGGATTCTTGTGCCTTGCGGTTACTCCAAAAACGGCGTGCGGCGCTCCATAAAAAAACGGCGCCCTCGGCGTGGAAGCCGAAGGCGCCGCAGGACCGGGGCTGATGGGGGTTATCAGCTGGCCGGTTTCTCCTGGGGCAACGGCGAGATCGGCATTCCTGGTCCGATTTTCTGCAGATTGCCCGTTATCACCTGGTCGCCTTCGGCAACGCCGCTGAGGACCGCCACAAGGTCGCCGCTGGTCGCGCCAAGCGAGACGATGCGCTGGTCGACCGTGTTGCCCTTGCCGACGACATAGACATATTTGCCGAGCTGGCTCGAACCCAGCGCCACCTGCGGCACCATCAGCGCGTCGGGCAGCTGCTTGATGTGCAGCCGCACGCGGACATACTGGCCCGGCAGCAGCGAGAACTTCGCATTGCCGATGGTGGCGCGCGCCGTAATCGTGCCGGTCGAGTGGTCGACCGTGTTGTCGATGAAGGTGAGTTCGCCCTTCTGGCTGGCTTCGGTCTCGCCGGGCAGCAGCACCTCGACCTCGATCGGGCCGGCGGCCCGGGCCCGTTCGATTTCGGCCAGGTCCGTCTCGCTCGGATTGAAGGTGACGTAGATCGGGTCGAGCTGCACCAGCGTGTTCAGCACCGTGCCGGCGACGCTGACCAGCGTGCCGACCGAAGCCTGGTTGCGGCCGACGCGGCCGGCAAACGGAGCGTGGATTTCGGCGTAGCTCAAATTGAGCTCGGCCGTCCGCACCGCCGCCTGGTTGACGGCAAGCGACGCTTCGGCCTGACGCAAGGTGCTCGTGCGCTGGTCGAACCCATCCTTGGCCAGATAACCGCTCTTGGCGAGTTCGGAGCCGCGGCCGAGATTGGAGCGTGCATAGTCGAGGCTCGCCTGGTCGCGCTGCACTTCGGCCTT
The DNA here is from genome assembly GCF_040320535.1 of Mesorhizobium sp. M0676. Taxonomy (NCBI): domain Bacteria; kingdom Pseudomonadati; phylum Pseudomonadota; class Alphaproteobacteria; order Hyphomicrobiales; family Phyllobacteriaceae; genus Mesorhizobium; species Mesorhizobium sp. M0676. The sequence goes on along the minus strand of NZ_JAMYPU010000002.1, from coordinate 222,666 downwards.
GGCCTGGTCGAGAGCCGCCTTGAAGTCGTCGGGCGAGATTTTGTAGAGCAGATCACCCTGGCGCACGTCCGCGCCGTCCTCAGCCGTCTGCTCCTGCAGATAACCGGGCACGCGGGCCTGCAAGGTGACGCTGCGGATCGCCTCGATGCGGGCGGCGTAGTCGAGATAGATCGGGATCGTCTTCTTGACCACGCTCGTCACCGGCACCGGCATGACGAATGCCGCAGGTGCTGCCGTCGCTGCCGCCGTGCCGGCATTGAGGCTGAGATTGCCCATGTCGAGGAAGTGGACGCTTGCCACCGAGATCGCTCCCAGGGCGACGGCCGTTCCCAAAGCTATTTTCCATTTACGCATTTTGGTCTCCAATTCTATTCGGCTGCTTCGGCCAGGCGCATCGGCGCTGGTTCGGCAGTCGGTTCATTATTGTCCTGGTCATGAGCAGCGTTCGGTTCGCTGCGCACGCGGCCTTCGCGCAGCTGTTCGATGACCGCGTAGAAGACTGGCACGAACACCAGCGACAGGATGGTCGCCGCGACCATGCCGCCAAACACGGTGGTGCCGATCGACTGCCGGCTTGCCGCACCCGCACCCGTCGCAAACATCAGCGGCAGCACGCCGAGGATGAAGGCGAAGGCCGTCATCAGGATCGGCCGCAGCCTCAGCCGCGCGGCTTCCATCGCCGCGTCGACAATGCTCAAGCCTTCCTCGCGCCGCCGCCTTGCAAACTCGACGATCAGGATCGCGTTCTTGGCGGCGAGGCCGATCAGCATGACGAAGCCGATCTGCGAGTAGACGTCGATCTGCATGCCGCGCAGGAACAGGGCTGCGAAGGCGCCGAACAGGGCCAGTGGCACCGCCAGCAGCACCATGAACGGCATCGCCCAGCTCTCATACTGCATCGCCAGGATCAGGAAGACGAAGACGATGGCGAGGCCGAAGACGACCGACGCGATCGATCCTGCCTTGAGCTCCTGGAAGGTGATGCCGGTCCATTCGAAACCGAAATCCCTGGGCAAAGCGGTGGCGGCGGCCCGTTCCATCGCGGCAACCGCCTGGCCCGACGAGAAGCCGGGGGCTGCGCCGCCATTGATCGTGGCCGAGGCGTTGTTGTTGTAGTGCGGCACGGTTTCCGGGCCGACGAACGGCACCAGTTTGCCCAGTGTGCTCAGCGGCACCATGCCGCCGGAGGCGTTGCGCACATAGAGCCGCGAAAGGTCGCCTGCGTCGGCACGTGCATCCTTGTCGGCCTGGATGGTCACCCGGAAGGTGCGGCCGAACAGGTTGAAGTCGTTGACGTAGAGCGAGCCGAGATAGATCTGCAGCGTGTTGAAGACGTCGGGCAGGTTGAGGCCGAGCAGTTTGGCCTTGCTGCGGTCGAGGTCGTAGTTGAACTGCGGCGTCGAGGTCGAGAACGGCGAGAACAGCTGCTGCGGGTTGATTTCCGGCTGCTTGCGCGCCTCGGCGATCACGGCTTGCGTCGCGTCGTTGAGGGCTGAACTGCCTCGCCCGGTGAGGTCCTCGACGACGAATTCGAAGCCGCCCGTGGTGCCGATACCCGGGATCGAAGGCGGATCGAAGGACAGCGCGAAGGCTTCCGGAATCTGCATCAGCTTGCCGCGCACATCGGAGACGAGCTTGGACGCGCTCTGGTCGGGGCCGCGCTCTTCCCACGGCTTCAGGATGGCGAACTCGACAGCCGAGTTCGACTGCGCCGCACTGGTCAGGAAGTTCAGGCCGCTGATCGAGCCGACAATCTCGACGCCGGGTGTTGCCTGCAATATGTCGCGCGCTTTCTGCGCCACCGCATCGGTGCGTTCCAGCGAGGCGCCGTCAGGCAGCTGGATGACGACGAAGAAGTAACCCTGGTCCTCGACCGGAAGGAAGGTCGAGGGCAACTTCTGCCAGACGAAGTAGGTGGCCACCAGGCCGGCCGCGAACAAGCCGAGCATGATCCAGCGCAGCCGGATGAGGATACGCACGCCGTGCGCATAGGCATGCGACAGTCTGTCGAAGCCCGTGTTGAACCAGCGGAACGGGGCGAACTGCGTCTCGCCGCGATGGCGCAGGAAGGCGGCGCTCAGCGCCGGGCTGAGCGTCAGCGAGTTGAAGGCGGATATGCCGACCGAAATCGCCACCGTCAGCGCGAACTGATTGTAGAGCTTGCCGGAGACGCCGGGAATGAAGGCAACGGGCACGAAGACGGCCATCAGCACTGCGGTGGTGGCGATGATCGGTCCGGTGACCTCGGCCATCGCGGCCTTGGTCGCCGCCAGCGGTTTGAGGCCCGCCTCCAATTGTCGCTCGACATTTTCGACCACCACGATGGCGTCGTCGACGACGAGGCCGATGGCCAGCACCATGCCGAGCAGGGAGAGCATGTTGAGTGAGAAGCCCATCATTTCCATGACGACCATCGTCGCCACCAGCGACACCGGAATGGCGATGGTCGGGATGATCGTCGTGCGCCAACTCTGCAGGAAGATGAACACCACGGCCACGACCAGCACCAGCGCTTCGCCAAGCGTGATCAGCACGTCATGCATCGATGCCGACACGAAGCGCGTGGTGTCGTAGTGCATGGCGTAGCTGACGCCCTTGGGGAAACGGGCCGACAGTTCCTGCATCTTGTCCTTGACGTGCTGCTGCAGATCGAGCGCGTTGGAACCGGGCATCTGGTAGACGGCCAGCACCACCGTCGGGTCCTTGCCAAAGAATGCCGACGACGAATATTGCAGCGCGCCGAGCTCGATGCGGGCGACGTCGCGCAGTCGCACCAGCGAGCCGGTGCCGGTGTTGGCGCGCACGACGATGTCGCCGAACTCCTTGGGGTCGCTCAGGCGGCCGACGGCGTTGACCTGCATCTCGAAGGCGGTGCCGGCGGGCGCCGGCGACTGGCCGATCTTGCCGGCCGCCACCTGGACGTTCTGCTCCGAGATGGCGTTCTGGACGTCGACAGCGGTGATGCCAAGATTGGCGAGCTTGTCCGGGTCGAGCCAGACGCGCATCGAATAGCGGCGCTCGCCGAATATCTGGACGTCGCCGACGCCAGGCAGCCGCTTCAGCGGATCGACGACCTGCAGATAGGCGAGGTTGCTCAGCGCCACCGGATCGACCGAACTGTCGGGCGAGGTCAGGTTGACGATGAGGACGAAATTCGGGTTCTGCTTCTTGATCGTCACGCCACCCTGGTTGACGATCGCCGGCAGCGACGAGGCCGCTTGCGAGACGCGGTTCTGGACGTCGACGGCCGCGGTGCTCAAGGAATAGCCGACATCGAAGGTGATGGTGATGGTCGAGGAGCCGTCATTGGAACTCGACGACGACATGTAGGTCATGCCTTCGACGCCGTTGATCTGCTGCTCCAGCGGCGTCGTCACCGTATCGGCGACCACTTGCGCGCTGGCGCCCGGATAATGCGCGCTGACCACGACCTGCGGCGGCGTGATGTCGGGAAACTGCGAAACCGGCAAAAGGAAATAACAAATCGTCCCGGCGAGCACCATGATGATGGCGATGGCCGAGGCGAAGATCGGACGATGGATGAAAAAGTTTACCACGACACGCAAACCTCTTTAGAAGAACCGGCCTCTCTAAAAGAATTGGCAGACCGGGACAGCCGCCGGCTGCGCACCGAACCCGGGTCCTGCAAAAAATACGAAGACGGCGCCGCGCCGCTGAGGCCCTGCTCATCGGCCACTGTCCTCAGCATCGCTTCGAAGGCGCGCGGGTTGACGCGGTCCGCTTTCATCACCAGCCGGATCATCGGATCCAGGATGGCTTCATCGATGGTCAAATCTTTGCGCTGCGACATTGGAGCGTCTCCATTCCAGCGATTCGCATCGGACGATCGCGAACCGGTTTTCATCTCTTCACCGGCCGGAGCCGCTTGACCTGCAATTTTCACCCTTTGTGATCTGGCAGGACCAGTTCACGGCCTTGTAATTGACGGAAGGCCACATAGGTGTTACCAGTAAGTAACATTCGGATAGTTACAGACCGGTAACACCCTAGTCAAGAGGTGAACCGAATTTTTAGGGAGACAAGGAGACTGCGATGGCAGACGGCATTACCGATCGCGTGCGCCCCCGGGACCGAATCCTGGAGACGGCGCAGGACATGTTTCACAAGCATGGCATCAAGGGCGTCGGTGTCGACGCCATCACGGAAGCCGCCGGCACCAACAAGATGACGCTCTACCGTCATTTTGAGTCGAAGGACGAACTGATCGTCCAATGCCTGCGCGCGTCGGCGGCTAAAGGCGCCGCGATGTGGGACCAATTCGAGGCTGAGCATCCCGGCGACAAGCTCGCCCAGTTGCATGCCTGGATTCGCATGGCCGCTGCTTGCCTGGCGGCTGACGGTCGCGGCTGCGACATGGCCAATGCCGCCGCCGAATTGACCGAGCCGGACCATCCCGCCAGGAGCGTGATCAAGGAGCTCAAGAGCGCTCAGCGCGATCGCCTCGTTGCGCTGTGCCGGGATGCGGGCATCGGTCAGGCCGAGCTTCTGGCCGATACGCTGTCGCTGCTGTTCGAAGGGGCGCGCGTCAGCGTGCAGACCATGGGCTGCCAGGGCCCCAGCACGCAGTTCGTGCGCATGGCTGAAGGCCTGATCAGCTCTTTCAGGGCGCGCTGAATTCCAGCTCACCGAGTTTGCAAGGCCCCCTCATCCGGCCGCTTCGCGGCTAGCTCCTCCCCGAGGGGAGAAGAGGCTGGCGCCGGCGCTGATGATCTCCTTTCGCTTTGGCGAGAGGTCGGATTGCAGCGAATTGCTCTTTGCAACTCGGTCTCGGCAATCCGGGTGAGGGGCTTTGGATTTGCCAAGTTTCATTTGGGAATGAAAAAAGCCCGCTGCCGGGAGGAGGTGGCAGCGGGCTCGATTTCGAACGAGATGCGGGAGGAGGTGCACCGCGCTCAGCGTCGGCATCGCATCTGGGAGGAGTAGATGGCCGACACCCAGATGAGTACGGGTTGCCCAATGATTCGGCAACAATGAAAGTTGCATGGCTGCTGTGCAGATTTGCGGCATCTGCCCGACTTGTCATACAAATCGGAAAAACCGCCACGGCGCGAAATCACTGCACCGGCACGTTTTCCTTGAAGATCAGCCGTGGCTCGATGAACTTCTTCGTCAGGTAGGGCGCGGCGGACGCGATCGAGCCGAGCAGGCGGATCACAGATTGCTCCGCGATCAGCCGCGCATTCTGGTCGATGACGACATCGGCGAGGTCGTCAACGAGATAGCCGCGCGTTTCCTTGGTCAGGTCGTGGCAGATGAAGACCGGCTTCTTCTTTGGCTTGGCCTCAAGCAGCGCTCTCGCCACACCTGAGCGCCCGGCGCCGACGCAGTAGATGCCGAGCAGTTCCGGCTCGTTGTGCAGCGCCTGCATCGTTGCGGTGTAGCTGCCCTCCGGTTCGTCATTGATCTCGACCGCACTCGAGACCGTGAGATTGGGGAATTCCTCTGTCAGCACCGACCGAAAGCCCATCTCGCGCTCCTCGTGCCCGCGATAGGAACGCGAGCCGACGACCATCGCCAGATGACCCTGGCGGCCATTGAGGAAGCGCCCCATCAACAGCGCCGCCGTGCGTCCGGCAACCCGGTTGTCGATGCCGACATAGGCCGAACGCGGGGCGGCTGGAACGTCGGAGACCAGCGTGACAAGGCGGATGCCTGCCTCGACCACATCGCGCAATATGTTGCGCGTTCGCGGATGATCGACGGCAATGACGCCGACGCCATTGGCCTTCAGCGACAGATTTTCAACCGCCGCCTGCAGCGCTGCCGGCGAGATGCCGCCGAGATTGTGGATCCGGCACGAGGCGACCAGCGGCAGGCGCGCCGCATAGTCCTCGATGTGCCCGGCGAGGTCGATCATGAAGCCGTTGGCGCCGATCGGCAGGAAGAATTCAAGATGCGCCGGCCGCGACGGCAGTGTCACCTGGTCGACCACGGGCAAATAGCCGAGCTGCTTGGCCGCTTCCATCACCCGCTGGCGGTTGGCGGCACTCGCGCCGGCCCGGTTGTTCAGCACCCGGTCGACGGTCGCGGTCGACAGGCCGCAGCTCCTGGCTATGTCGGCAACGGTGGCTTTCATGGCTGTAGTCATAGAGCATGATCCCGAAAAGTGGGAACCGGGTAACGTCATCCTGATCCAGGAGCGGATGCGTTTCCGTGCCAGACGGCGCGAAGACGGTTCAGCCGTGCGATGGCCCGCCTTCGATGATGGCGTCGCGGATCTCCTTGTCCGACATCCCGGTGATGATGCGTTCGACCTCGGCCACGCTGGTCTTCTTCGGGTCGATGTCGTCGGCCACCACCTTGCCCCGGCGCATGACGACGATGCGGTCAACCACCTGGAAGACATGGTGGATGTTGTGGGCGATGAAGATGCAGGAATGCCCGGAATCGCGCGCGTTGCGCACGAAGCTCAGCACGCCTTGCGTCTCGGCGACGCCGAGATTGTTGGTCGGCTCGTCGAGGATGATCAGGTCGCTGTCGAAGTGCATGGCGCGCGCGATGGCGACGGCCTGCCGCTCGCCGCCGGACAGGGAGCCGATCGGCGTCGTCGGCGGGATGTTCTTGGAGATGCCGACCTGTTTCAGCAGGTCGCGCGCGACATTGTTCATCGCCTCCTGGTCCATGCGGTTCAAAAAGCGCGGCGGTTTGATCGGCTCGCGGCCGAGGAACAGGTTGCGCGCGATCGACAGCTGCGTCACCAGTGCCGAATCTTGGTAGATCGTCTCGATGCCGTGCGCGATGGCGTCGCTGGTGCTGCGCAGATTGACCTTCTTGCCGCGGATGAAAATGTCGCCGCTGGTCAGCGGCACCGCCCCCGACAACACCTTGATCAGCGTCGATTTGCCGGCGCCATTGTCGCCGAGCAGGCCGACGATCTCCCTTTCGTTGACATGAAAATTGGCGTCTTCGAGCGCCTGCACGCGCCCGTAGGACTTTTTGATGTTGGACATGCGGATGAGCGGTTCAGCCATGGTTCTAGGTCCCTGCCTGATGCCGGCGTTCCAGCCATGAGTGCAGCGCCATCATGCCGAGGATGATGGCGCCGATGAAGATGTTGTAGGCCAGCCCGGGCACGCCGATCAGCACGATGCCGTTGCGCATGACGCGCAGGATGAGGATGCCGAGCACGGTGCCGATGATGGTGCCGCGCCCACCGGTCAGCGCCGTGCCGCCGATCACCACCATGGCGATGACTTCGAGCTCGTAGCCGGTGCCGCTGTTGGGGTTGGCGGCCGACGTGCGCAGCGACGAGATGACGCCGGCAAGCGAAGCCATCACCGACGACAGCACGAACAGGCCGATCTTGACGCCGCTGACGTTGACGCCGCGCGCCCTTGCGGCGCCTGGATTGCCGCCGGCTGCCTGGATCCAGTTGCCGGTCCGGCTTTGCGTCAGCACGTAGCCCAGCGCGATGGCCGCCGCGATGAACCAGAAGAGCGACATGTAGATGCGGAACGGGCCGATGAAGAAATCACCGACCAGCGCTTCGGCCAGCCAGCTGCCCTCGGCGCTCCACGTCCGCTGCGGAAAGCCGTCAGTGACGAACAGCGCGGTGCCGCGCACCACCAGCAGCATGCCGAGCGTCACCAGGAAGGATGGGATTTTCAGCTGCGTGACGAACCAGCCATTGACCAGGCCGATGAAGGCCGCGATCAGCAGCGCGGCGAGGAAGCCGACCTCCAGCGAGGTCAGGCCGCTGTTGAACAGCGTCCACATCAGCACCGGCGAAAAGCCGAACAGCGAGCCGACCGAAAGATCGAATTCACCCGACGTCATCAACAGCGTCATCGCCAGCGCGATCAGCCCGAGCTCGACGGTGAAGGCCAGCGTGTTGGAGATGTTCTGCGGCGACAGGAAATCGTGGTTGATGCTCCAGAACACCGCGATTTCGACGATGAGCAGAACGAAGGGCCCGAATTCCGGCCTCGCGATCAGGCGTTGGATGAGCGAACGGTTTTCCACTGATAACCTGCGACAGGAAGGGGAAGGCTGAGCCCCGCGCGCAACGCGAAGGGCTCGGCGAAAGACAGTCGCGACCGCGGCTGCGGCCGCGACTGTTGAAGGTCTGGGTTATTTGCCGGACAGGATGTCGTCGTAGACCTGCGCGGTGTCCTTTTCATAGAGCGCGCCGGTGATGACGTTGAAGCCCGGAGGAATGCCTGACGCCGCCATGTTGGCCAGCGACAGCGCGACGTAGCTGGTCGCCTGCGGGTCCTGCCACTGGCCGGCATTGACGTAGCCGGTCAGCACTTCCTGGGTGGTGTCGAGCGAGTTGCCCCAGCCGACGACCGGGATTTCGCCCGGCTTGATGCCGGCCTGGTCGAACACCCGCTTGATCGAGCCGGTGACCAGATCGCCGAGGCCGATGATTGCCTTGACCTTGGCCTTGTTCGCGGTGAGATAGTCGACCATGCGGTTGATGGCTTCGGCCTGGTCGAGCGTCGCTTCGGTGATCTCATAGGTGATCCCCAGCGGTTCGAAGACGCTCTTGATGCCTTCCTCTTCCTGGACGCCGTAGGTGGCGCCGGGGATTTCGACCGGCATCCAGACGAAGTCGCCCTTCTTCACCAGACCCTTGTCGACCAGATATTGCGCCCAGTGCTTGCCGAAGGTGACGTTGTCGCCGCCGACATAGGCGTCGAAGCTTGCCTTGGGATCGGGCGTGTTGAAGTTGATGATCGGGATCTTGGCCGTGTTGGCTTCCTTGGCGATTTCGATCAGGCTGCCCGGATCGGGGCTGGTGGTGACGATGCCGTCGGCCTTTGCCGAGATCGCGGCGCGCACGGCCTCTTGCTGCGAGGCAACGTCGCCATTGTGGAACGAGGTGTTGACGGTGTTGCCGGTGTCCTTCGCCCATTGCTTGGCGCCGGCCAGGAAGTAGGTCCAGACCGGGTCGGCCGGGCCGCCATGCGAAATCCAGTAGAACGTCTTGGCCTGTGCCGCCGCCGGAACGGCCAGCGCCACAATCAAGCCAAGCACGAGTAATCGTAGCCTCGTCAGCATTTGCTTTCCTCCCATGTTGAAAAACGACCTCCACGTCCGGCGATGATCCGGGCCATGCCCTTGATCCTCTCCTCCTGCCAGCGCCGACCCGGATGCGCAGAGCATCTTCTTTTGCGGCCCATGGCAAGCCTCCATCCGCCCAATGGAAGGTGGCGCGATGCAACGCGCCATCATCGATCCCATCAGATCGCATCAGTTAGAGGGCAATTCCAGGAAAAGTGTGAAACGGTTTTCCGTCCGGAATTGCGTCAACCAAGAGATAGAGATATTTCCCGGCAAGCAGGCGGGGCTTAAACTCAGGCGCGCGGATTTTCCTGAAAGCGCTCGGCCTGGCGGATGCGCAGCACCTTGTCCAGCCGGTCGAGCGCGAGCGCCAGCACCATCACCGCGCCGATCACGAAGGGGCTCCATGCGGCGTCGATGCCGAACAGGGTCACGCCGCTCAAGATGACCTGGACGATCAGCATGCCAATCACCGCACCGAAGACGGTGCCGCGCCCGCCGGAAAGCGAGGTGCCGCCGATGATCGCCGCGGCAATCGCCATCAGCACGAAACCGCCGCCTTGGTCGACGTCGGTAACGGGAGAGCCAAGCCACAGCGCGCCCGCCAGCCCCGAGACGATGCCCATCAGCACCAGCGTCTGCAGCCGCACAGCACCTGTCGGGATGCCGGCATAGAGCGCCGCCTGCGGATTGCTGCCGACGGCCTGGATCCGGTAGCCGAAGCGGCTGCGGTGAAGCACGAGGTGCATCACCACCGCCATTGCGACGAAGACAAAGACAGCCGTCGGCACAAGGCCGAACAGCTTGCCGTGAACGATCTCAAAGAAGTCGCCGCCTGGGCTGGCCGGAGCTGTCGCTTGCATCTTGACGGCCACCGCCGCCAGGCCCCGGAACATTGCAAAGGTGCCCAGCGTAACGACGATGGCCGGCAGTCGCAGCGCCACCACCAGCAGGCCGTTGACGAGGCCGAGCCCGGCGCCGAGCAGCACGCCGGCAAGGGCGGCAAGCCACGGGTCGATGCCGGCGGCCAGAAGGAATGCGGTGAGAAGGGCCGCGAGATGGAATATCCAGCCGACGGAAAGGTCGATCTCTCGGAGTGCGAGCACGAACACCATGCCGATCGCCAGCATGCCGGGATACGCAGCGGTTTCCAGCAACGACAGCACATTGGCCTCATCGAGGAAATCCGGCCGGGCAAAGCCTGTAATCGCCACCAGGACAACGAGCCCGATGAGCGGCCTGAGTTCGACGGGCAGGCGAAGGCTGCGCTTCGGGTGGGCAGCCGAACCGGCAAGCTGCAGCGTGGGATCCAATCGTGTCATGCCATGGCTCCCACGAGTTTCTTTTTCGTCCGCTCCGCCTCCGGCATCTCGCCGGTGGTGGTCAGTTGCAGCACTGTCCTTCGCTTCATCTCGGCGCCGGACAGCTCGCCGGCGACCCGGCCGCGGTGGAAGACAAGGACGCGGTTGCTGAGGTTGGTCAGTTCGGACGGCTCGACCGAACGCAGCAAAACGATACAGCCATTGGCTGCCATCTGCCGGATCAGCGCATAGATCTTGCGCTTGGCAGCCGCCTCGATACCGCCAGCCGGATTGTCTAGGAGCAGCACTTGCGGCGCCGTCTCCAGCCATTTGGCGATTACGATCTTCTGCTGATCGCCGGCCAGCAGCGAATTCACCGGCGCGTCCGGCAGGCCCTTGATGCGCAGCACATCGATCTGCCTTGCGGCGGCGGCGATCGCGGCCTTGGGCGAGTAGCGGCGCGCCCCCCAGTTGCGGGCGCCGGTAGCGACGTTGCCTATGTTGAAGGCCAGCGACCGGTCGGGCATCAGGCCGTTGCACAGGCGGTTGGCCGGCACCAGGCCGATGCCGCGCCGCGCCGCTTCGGTCGGATTTCCAGGCAAGCCGTAGCCGTCGGGGAGCCGCACCCTGCCGCTTTGCGCCTTGCGCAGGCCAAACAGCATCTCGAACACGTCTTCAACGCCTGACCCCTCAAGCCCGGCCAAGCCGAGGATCTCGCCGGAGCGGGCGGTGAAGCTGACGCCGGAAATCCGGCCGCCGCTCAGACCCTCCACCGTGATCCGCGGCCTTATCGTGCTGGCATTGGCCGGCAGTGCAGGCGGGAACAGGCTGTCGCGCTGCTGGCCGATCATGGCGTCGATCACATCGGCTTCGCTCAACGCCGCGCGCTCACTTGTCAGCACGTCACGGCCGTTGCGCATCACGGTGACGTGGTCTGCGATCGCAAACACATCCTCCAGCCGGTGCGAGACATAGAGCACGCTCGTGCCCTTGGCCTTGAGGTCACTTAGTACGGTGAACAGGTGCTCGGTCTGGCGCCGGTCGAGCGCAGAATTCGGTTCATCGAGGATCAGCAGCCTCGGACCTTCCAGAATTGCGCGGCCGAGTTCGACATATTGCCGTTCGCCCATGCCGAGTTGTCCCACAGGAGCGTGGACATCGACGTCGAGCTTGAGTTGCCGAAGCAAGGTGCGGCTGCGTGCCTCCATCTCGCGCCTGGAGACAAAGCCGTTGCGCAACGGCTCGCGATTGACGAACAGATTGGCCAGCACCGAGCGGTCGGCAAACAGGCTGAGCCCCTGGTGGACGACGCCGAAGCTGTGCTTGCGTGCAGCGATCGGGCTGTCGACGGTGACTATCTGGTCGCCGACACGGATGGTGCCGCTGTTGGGCCGGAGCACGCCGGCAAGCACCTTCACCAGCGTCGACTTGCCGGCGCCGCTTTCACCGACGATAGCATGGATCGTCGCCTGTCCGACAGACAGGTTCATATCCCTTAGCGCGAAAACGCCGCCATAACGCATGGCGAGATTGCGCACCGATATCATCGGCAAACCGAGCATGCGATTCGGCCCCCACAGACCGCGCCCCGATCCTGGAGCGAATTTCCGATACAGTCACCCGGATTCCGCTAACAAACGGCTTACGAATCCCGGACAGGAACGTTTACCGGCTAGCCGTTCGTCCCGCTGATCCGAAATCAGATCAGGTCGGCCTTGGCGAGGTCCCGCATGAGATGGCTGGCGCCGTAGGTCCAGTGCGGGCAATCGGGCGACAGAAGCACCCGGTTGACCAGCGCGCCGAATTTCTCCGACGAGATGGTGACGATGTCACCGACCTTGTGGGTGAATCCCTTGCCCTTCTCGCCGCGATCCTTCGACGGCACGAACATGGTGCCGAGATAAAGCGCCAAGCCGTCGGGATACTGGTGGTGCGGCCCCATGGCGGCCGCGACCAGTTCTTCGGGCGAACGGCTGATCTCGGCCATCGAGCTCGCGCCCTCCAGCGAAAACCCGTCCTCGCCCTCGACCTTCAGCCGCACCGTGGCGCGCTTCACTTCGTCGATCGAAAATGTTGCGTCGAACAGCCGGATGAAGGGCCCAAGCGAGGCCGAGGCATTGTTGTCCTTGGCCTTGCCGAGCAGCAGCGCCGAGCGTCCCTCGACGTCGCGAAGATTGACGTCGTTGCCGATGGTGGCGCCGACGATCCTGCCGGTGCTGGCGGCGATCATGGCGATCTCCGGCTCGGGGTTGTTCCAGGTGGAGACAGGATGCAGCCCGACATCGGCGCCGAAGCCGACGGACGCCATCGGCTGGCATTTGGTGAAGATCTCGGCGTCAGGGCCGATGCCGACTTCCAGATATTGCGACCAGGCGCCGCGCTGGATGAGCTTGGCCTTGATCTCCATCGCTTCGGGTGAGCCGGGCTTCAGCTTCGACAGATCGTGGCCGATCAGCCCGGCAATGTCGGCGCGGATGGCGTCGGCCTTTTCCGCCGAGCCGCGCGCCTGCTCCTCGATGACGCGTTCGAGCAGGCTGACCACGAAGGTCACGCCCGACGCCTTCACCGCCTGCAGGTCGACAGGCGAGAGCAGATAGGGTTTTGCCGGATCGCGGGTGGCCTGAAAACTGTTGGCGGCGATCGCGTCGAGCGAGCCGATCGGTTCGCCCTTGGCAGAGCGCACGTGTCCGGCCGGATCGACCATCTCGCAAATGTCGCGCACGGTGGGTGCGGTGGTCGAGGTGATGTTGAAAACAATGCCGTCGCGCACGGTGACCACCAGCGGATGCGAGGCATCGCTTGCCCTGGCTCGGCCGATGAAGAGCCCGTCGGCGGGAAGCTGCGTTGGGTTCGTCATGGCTTACGGTCCTTTGATGATCGAGATGGCAGCTGGGCCGCTGCACTTTCACCGGATTCACGCCAAAGGTCTATCCCGTGGCGCAGGCAATTGTCGGTTCTGACATGAGGCCCGCTCTTTCAAAAAAATGAAACTGGCACTAGAATTTTCATTTTCCGCATACTCCAGGTGAAGCCTTGCCCGCACCGTTTTCCGTTCCGATCTGGCAGAAGCCGCAGACCGCATCCGCCTTCCAGTCGCTCGTCACTGCGCCGGTCGACGTTGCCATCGTCGGCGGCGGCTTCATGGGCCTGTCGACCGCCTTGCACGCGGCCCGGCTCGGTCTCGGTGTACAGGTGCTGGAGGCTGGCGAGATCGGCCAGGGCGCCTCGGGCCTCAATGGCGGCCAGGTCATTCCCGGCCTGAAATATGATCCCGAATGGCTGCTCGAGCATTTCGGCCCCGAGCGTGGCCAAGCGCTGGTCGATTTCGCCGCCTCGACGGCGGATACGGTGTTCGATCTCATCCAAGACGAAAAGCTGGCGGTGCCGTTCACCCGCAATGGCTGGATCCAGGCCGCGCATACCGAAACCGCATTGAAAGCGGCGGCGAACAGGGATCGTCAATGGCGGGCGCGTGGCGCCGATGTCCGGCTTCTGAATGAAAGCGAGATCGCCGCTATGACCGGCGCGCAAGGCTATCTCGGCGGCTGGCTCGACCGCCGCGCCGGTATCATCGATCCGCTCGCCTATACAGTGGAACTGGCGCGCATCGCCGCCGCCGCCGGCGCCAGCATTGCCGAGCGGCAGAAGGTGGTGAAACTCCGCAAGGAGGCCGGCCTTTGGCGTGTCTCAACCGAAAGCGGCGCCGAGGTGCGGGCGAAAGCGGTTGTCCTGGCGACGAACGCCTATACCGATGGACTGCTTCCGGGCCTCGCGGAAACGATCGTGCCGCTGCATTCCTTCCAGGTCGCGACCGCGCCGCTGTCATCCAACCTTGCGGCGACGATCCTGCCGGAAGGGCAGGCGGTGTCCGACTCCAGGCGCATTCTCGTCTACTACCGCAAAACAGCCGACGGCCATCTGGTGCTTGGCGGCCGCGGCCGCATGGCGCGGCCGAGGAGCGAGGCCGACTGGGCGCATCTGCAGCGCGCGCTGGTGCGGCTCTATCCGGCCTTGACCCATATCTCGATCGAGAAACGCTGGTTCGGTCGTGTGGCGATGACGCCGGATCACCTGCCGCACATCCATGAGCCGGAAAAGGGCCTGCTCGCCGTAGTTGGTTGCCAGGGCAGGGGCGTCGGCCTGATGACCGCGCTGGGAAAACGCATGGCGGGCTACCTCGCGGGCGGCGATGTCAATCAATTGCCGTTCCCGCTGTCGCCGGTCCGGCCGATTCCGTTCCACGCCTTCCGCCAGGTCGGCGTCGCCGCGACCATCGCCTGGTACCGGATGCTCGACGCCTTCGAGCGCTGATTGGGCGCCGGTCGCCTAGGCCTCGTGGATTCAGCTTGACAGTTTCACAAATATGAAAAAAGCTAAGCCGATTTCATATTTCCGTTGAGCAGTCCGATGTCGAGCATCGTTGCAACAGAAGCGCCGGCAGGGTCGTCCCGAGGCTTCCGCTTCGCCATGTTGCTGCCGGGCGGGCTGGTCACCTTGTTCCTGATCCTGTTTGCCCTTGGCCTTGTGCTCTTCCTCTCACTTCGCGGCAATGACGGTTCGCTGCTCGGCGCCGGCTTCACGGCAGGCAACTTCATCACCGTGGTCTCCGATCCGCTCTACTGGACGGTGACGCTGCGCTCGCTGGTGATCGCCGGCCTGGTGACGCTGGCGACCGTCGTCACCGCCTATCCCGTCGCCTACTATCTCGCTTTCTATGCCGGCCGCCGCCGCAGCCTGCTTTTGTTTCTGGTGACCCTGCCGTTCTGGACCAGCTATCTCCTGCGCGTCTTCGCCTGGAAGATCGTGCTCGCCTACAACGGCGTCTTGAACTCGGCGCTGATCGAAAGCGGCATCTGGTCGGAGCCGACGCTGGCCTTCCTCAACACGCCGGCGGCGGTGGTCGTAACGCTGGCGCATGCCTATGCGCCCTTCGCCATCCTGCCGATCTATGTGGCGCTGGACACCATCCCGAAATCACTGCTCGAAGCCGCCTCCGATCTCGGCGCCAGACCGTTCACGGCGTTTCGCCGCGTCGTCTTGCCCAATTCGATGCCGGGCGTTCTGGCGGCCGCCCTCGTCGTCTTTGTGCCGACGGTCGGCGACTATGTCACCCCGGCCATGGTCGGCGGTCCCGCCAGCACCATGATCGGCACATTGATCCAGTCGCAGTTCGGCAAGGCCAATGACTGGCCGTTCGGGGCGGCACTTTCAGTCTGCGTGATGCTGGTCATCCTCTGCGTGGTGCTGGTCGCACGCGGCGCCGACCGCAGATTCGGCAGCCGCACATGAGCGCCGCGCGGAGAGATGATGGCCGCGGCTGGCTCGGCGTCTATGTGCTTGCCTATCTCGTCTTCCTCTATCTGCCGGTGCTGTTGATCCCGCTGTTTTCCTTCAACAACTCCATCCAGGCCGCGTTTCCGCTGCAGGGCTTCACGCTCGAATGGTATGCCACGCTCTATGGCAATCCGGCGCTGTCCGGCGCGCTTTTGAACAGTCTCGTCATTGGCGTCGTGGCCGCCGCCGGCGCCACGCTCTGCGGCATCACCGTCTCCTATATGGACCTCTACGGTCGTTCGCCGCTCGCCGCCACCATCAGCGCCATCTCCAGGCTGCCGATCCTGATCCCCGGCGTCATCGTCGGCATATCGTTGCTGATCCTCGTCAATCTCATCGGCCTCGGCCCGTCGCGCATCGCCATCGTTCTCGGCCACATACTGGTGGCGCTGCCGACCACCGTGGTGATCATGCGCAGCCGGTTTGCCGCCATTCCGAAAACCATTCGCGAGGCCGCACTCGATCTCGGCGCTTCCGACTGGACGACCTTCCGGCGCGTGATGCTGCCGCTCTCGCTGCCGGCCATCGTCTCGGCCTTCATGCTGGCCTTTCTGATTTCCTTCGACGAGTTCATCGTCGTCTTCTTCCTCGCCGGCACCGAGCCGACGCTGCCGCTCTACATCTGGAGCCAACTGCGTTTTCCTCGCTCGCTGCCGACCGTGATGGCGCTGGGGACAGCTATCCTTGCTGTGTCCGTCATCATCGCCGGCATCGCCGAAATCCTGCGCCATCACGGGCTGAGCACAGCCCGTCGGACGGCGCCCACCAGTCCAGCCTGAACCATAACAAAAGAGGAGAACCGAAATGGCATTCGACCCGAAATCAATTACCGGGCTGAAATCGATCACTGGCCCGAAATCGATCACTGCAAAGACAGCCCGCACCGGGCTTGCCGCGCTTGCAATCGTCCTGTCGTCGACTGTCGCCTTCGCCGCCGACAAGCTGCAATATTTCACTTGGTCCGGCTATGAACTGCCAGACTTCAACAAGAGCTTCCTGACGGCCCATCCCGATGGCGTCGAGGCCTCGATCTTCGGCGACGACGACGATGCCTTCACCAAGGTCAAGGCCGGCTTCCGCCCCGATATCGCCCATCCCTGCTACGACAAGGTGGCGCGCTGGAACAAGGAAGGCCTGCTGCAGCCGATCGATACCAAGCGCATCAAGAACTGGGATTCGATCTTCCCGGTGTTCAAGAACCTGCCCGACATCCAGGCCGGCGACGGCAAGGTCTGGATGGTGCCGTGGGACTGGGGCAACACCTCGATCCTCTACCGCACCGATCTGGTGAAGAACCCGGAAGCGAGCTGGAACCTTCTGTGGGACAAGCAATATGCAGGCCGCATGGCGACCATCGATGCCGTGCATGACACGCCGATCGTTGCAGCACTTCTGGCCGGCGTAAACCCCTTCGATATGACGCCGGAGCAGATGGACAAGGTGGCGGAAAAATTGCGCGAGCAGCGTCCGCTGCTCTCCAACTACACCACCGACATGACCTCGGTCGAACAGGCGCTGGCCAGCGGCCAGCTGGTCGCCGCCATGACCTGGAACGCGTCGGCAACCTCGCTGAAGAAGCAGGGCGTGCCGGTCGAGTTCATGAAGCCGAAGGAGGGCATGCTGACCTGGGCCTGCGGCTTCGTCATGCTCAAGGACGCCAAAAACGTCGACCTCGCCTATGACTTCATCAACAGCCGGCTCGACGCCGACTCGGGTAAGTACCTGATCCAGGCCTACGGCTATGGCAGCTCGCTGAGCACCGCCTTCGCCGGCGTGGCGAAGGACGAACTGGACAAGCTGCAATTGCCGGCGGACCCGGAGGTGATGCTGAAGACCACCATCTTCACCGGCCCGATGAAGCAGAACGACGATGTGGCGAAGATGTTCGAGAAAGTGAAGGCGGGCGGGTGAGGGATCCATCGCCGACGGTTGCGCTGCCCCTCACCTGCCTGCCGGCATCCTCTCCCCGTATAGAGACGGGGAGAGGGGCGCTGTCACCAGCGATTTCGCAAACCGCAAACGTTGCAGAAATGGCGCCGAGTTTGCGACCAGCCGCTTTCTCCCCATCACTATACGGGGAGAAATGTCCGGCAGGACAATGAGGGGCAGCGCCGACGGCAGGTAATTGTGACTAATCTCCTGAAGCCCGCGGGTCTTGCCGCCGCGCCGAAGACTGCAACAAGGACCAACTGATGGACATGCTTGAAGCGAAACCAAAGGCCGACGCCGACATTCGCGTCGGCCGGCGCGTGCGGGCGCTGCGGCTGGAGCGCAATTTGTCGCTGGCCGAGCTTGCGGCAAAAGCCGGCGTGTCGATTGGGGCGCTGAGCCAGATCGAGCGCGGCCTGTCTTCGCTGCGCGTCAAGGTGATCTGGCCGCTTGCGGCCGCGCTCGACATCGAGCCTTCGGCGCTGATCACCGACGGCAACGAAGCCGCCAACGATCTCTATTGCGTGCGCGCCGACAAAAGGCGGCAGCTCCCGGTCAAGTCGGAAGGCATCGCCAAGGCGCTGCTGTCGCCGCCGGGCGCGGCGCTGACCGGCCTCTTGGTGACCGTGGAAGCCGATGGCGGCACGGCGGAAGCCTATGCGCATATCGGTCACGAGTTCGGCTATGTCCTGTCGGGCGAGGTCGAACTGGTGGTGGACTCGACAAAATACGTGCTGAAGAGCGGCGACTCCTTTGCCTTCAAGAGCACGCTTCTGCACGCCTTCCGCAATCCCGGCACCGAGCCTTGCCAGATCCTCTGGGTCAACACCACCAAGCCGTCCGAGGTTCGCGATGGCGCCTGATGCGCTGGTACGCCTGGACACGGTCTCGAAGGTTTTCCCCGGCGGCATTGTCGGGCTCGACGCCGTCGATCTCGACATTATCAGCGGCGAGTTCATCACCCTGCTCGGGCCCTCGGGCTGCGGCAAGACCACCAGCCTGCGCGTCATTGCCGGTTTCGAGAGCCCGTCGAGCGGCAAGGTGCTGCTCGATGGTCGCGACATCACCGCGCTCAGGCCGTTCGACCGTCCCGTCAACACCGTGTTCCAGGATTATGCGCTGTTCCCGCATATGAACGTCGCCGAGAATGTGGGCTTCGGCCTGTCGCTGCGCAAACTGTCCGGCGCCGAGCAGGCAAAGCGCGTCCGCGAAGCCCTCGACATGGTCGGCCTCGCCGACAAGCTCGGCGCCCGCGTTTCCGAACTGTCGGGTGGCCAGCGCCAGCGCGTCGCGCTCGCCCGAGCCATAGTCTGCGAGCCGCGCGTTCTGTTGCTCGATGAACCGCTGTCGGCGCTCGATGCGCATCTGCGCGAACAGATGCAGGTCGAACTGAAGCGGCTGCAGTCGCGGCTCGGCACCACCTTCGTCATGGTCACCCACGACCAGACCGAAGCGCTGTCGATCTCCGACCGCATCGTCGTCATGAACAAGGGCCGCATCGAGCAGATCGCGCCGCCGGCTACGCTTTACGACCGGCCGGCGACGAAATTCGTCGCAAGCTTCATCGGCACCATGAACCTCTTGCAATCGCGCTTCATCGGCCGCGACGGCGACCGCCTGCGCTTCGCCGCTGGCGGGCTTTCGCTGGAAGCAACATCTGAAACCGGCGACACACCCGGCGAAGGCACTGAGCGCACCATCGGCGTTCGCCCCGAGGACTTGCTGGCCACCACCGATGCCGCCGCCGGCACCGCGCCGGCGCGCGTCAACTCCATCGTCTTCCACGGCCGCACGCTGCGGCTGCATGCTGAGCTGGGGCAGGGATTGCCGGTGGTGATCGATGCGCCGCGCCAGGCCGAGGGCTTTCAATTCAGCGTCGGCGACGTGGCGCATATCAGCCTGCGCCGTGGTGCCAACTGCCCTATGCTGCCAAGCTGATCCAACCCAATCCCTTCATCGACGGTTGGATTTAACCTGCTGTGAAGATCGCCAAGGTGGAATTAAGTGTGAATTGACTCGCAAAGGAACATATTCCTACTTTGCGGGATGCCCGAACTAAGCACCCGACCGCGCCGAAATGTGCAAACCCTCTGCTTGGCGCATGAAGTCGGGCAGCTAATTCGTGTTCGATGTCGGGAACTGCAACATCACTCGACACTATCTGCCTGGCGATCTCGCAAAGCTGGTTGGTGATATCCCCTTTTGGGATGTGGAGCGGCACATGCGGTGCGAGCGCTGCAAAGGTCGTGAGCTCGATGCAGGCATCATTCTGCCAAGCGCTGCTGAACGCCTTAAAATTCGCGTCAGACGTCTTGTCGAAATCCGCATGGTTCGCCGGGTAATCTGGCGAGACGACGATTGAGGAGAGCCGATTTCGGGCTAAAACAGAGACCCTTGGGCCGGGGCCTGTGGTGGGAACTTGATCTGTGTGGCTGGCTTCTCAACGATCACCAACGCGTCGTTGGGCGCCGTCCGCTGCAAACGCCGTGCTTCCGACCATGGCGCCGTCAGCCAAGCCTCGGTTTCCTCCGGCCTGGTGAGGATCACGGGCATAGCCTTCTCATGTATCGGCGCAATGAGAGCATTAGGCTTGGTGGTCATGAAGGCGTATAGCTCGAAGTCGCCGGGACCGTCCTTGACCTTTCGCACGCCCTGCCAAGACGTCCAGAAACCAGCGAAGAAGAACAGCGGCCGGCTCTCGCCACGGGCAAACCAGTAATTTCGCTGGATTCCTGTTTCCGGGTCTTTATCGTTCGCCGCAGGGCTGGGCTCGGCAAAGCTGGTCACCGGCACGACACATCTGTGCTCGACGCCCACATATTGCTGCCAGTGCGAATATTGCGGATTGCGAACGTTGGTGGTGCCGTAGTCGGCCTTACCTTTCATGCGCTCGGGCGGCGTTGGCAAACCCCAAAGCAGTTTCGCCAGTTCACGCTCCCCATCCGCCCTGTTGCGAACGACCAGCCCAGGTTGATTGGGATAGACATCAAGCGAAGGTTCGAGGTTGCCGCTGATATCGCGCAATGTGCGGGTCCATTGGCGGACCGCCTCTTGCGTCGTCGTGATGTTGTAGAGGTTGCACATGCACCCAGCATTGCGGAATTGGCTTTTGTCTGCAACCGAAGTCGCTGTCCGACGCCGCCGCAATCGTCGTCACATAGCCGCGCTATATCATCGTCCTGACACACCTTGTCAGCTGTCGTGCGGGTAAAGGTGGCGGGCCGGCAAGCGCTTCCCTACTTCAAACCAGTCTGAACAGGAGGAACACACATGACCATCGCGGATGTTGCCAAGGATTTCACCGAAATGCTCCAGCAGGGGGATCACCTGGGTGCTGGTGAAAAGTACAATGCCGATGATATCGTCAGCCTCGAAGCGATGGAGGGGCCGATGGCCATTGCCCGTGGCAAGGAAGCTCTCAGGCAAAAGGGCGAATGGTGGCAAGCGAACCACGAAGTCCATGGCGGCTCTGTCGAAGGCCCCTATGTCAACGGCGACCAGTTCGCGGTGCGCTTCAAGTTCGACATAACGCCCAAGGCCACCGGCGAACGGGTCACCATGGACGAGGTTGGCCTGTACACGGTCAAGAACGGCAAGATCACCGAAGAGCGCTTCTACTACTGAGCCCGGGTGCCGTAGGGTTCCGGCGCACTTCGCTGCACGACCCAAAAACCAGGCGGCCGGGACAAAGTCCTGGCCGCAGTGGGAAAAGCTCAAATGGTCTTCACATACTGCGCCAACTGATCGGCCACCGTGCCCCAGCCGTCGAAGAACCCCATCTCTTCATGATTGTTGCGGGTAGCCTCGTCGCGATGGATGGCCGTTGCCGTGTAGCGCGTGCCCTTGTCATCCGACTGAAGCGAAATGACTGCGGTGATGAAGGGCTCGCCGGAGGGCCGATAGCCCGGCAGCAGCGCATCGGTCCACACCAGCCGCTCGTTCGGCACGATCTCGAGATAGCAGCAATGGCGGTCGTTGACCTCCTTGCCGTCGGGTGATTGCATGCGCGTCCGGAACAGTCCGCCCGGACGAAGGTCGATCTCGCAATCGGTGATCAGCCAGGGCTTGGGCGTGAACCATTGCTTGACATGCTCCGGCACCGTCATCGCGCTCCACAAGAGTTCGCGCGGCGCGTCGAGCTTGCGCTCCAGCACAAGGTCCAGTCTGGGGTCGGGCTTGAAGGGATAGCTCACTTTTCTTGCTCCTTGAGGCTCATCACATAGGCGTCGAATTGATCGAGTCGGCGCTCCCACAGCGTGCGCTGTTCGGCCAGCCAGTTTTCGGCGAGCTGCAGCGGTTCGGGCGCCAGCTGATAGGTCCTGGTGCGGCCGATTTTTTCCGATCGCACCAGACCGCAGCCTTCCAGCACTTTCAGATGCTCGATGAAGGAAGGCAGCGCCATCTCGAAAGGCTGCGCCAACTCGCTGACCGAGGCCGGACTGCGGTTCAACCGCTCGACCACGCGCCGCCGCGTCGGGTCAGCCAGCGCGCGGAAGATGCCGTCGATCGGCGGGAGACTTGTAGTTGGGGCGTGGAGGCTTGGCATGGGCGATCCTGAGGTCTGTCGACGCGGTGCAGCAGATACTTAGGAAATTTCCTTAGTATTGGCAACCTCTAAAAAAGCGCCGCTAGCGATTGGGACGCTGGCAAAGCGGGGAGGGCGGTTTTAGGCTGTCTGAGGATTCGACTGTCAGTCGAGGG
Source organism: Mesorhizobium sp. M0676 (assembly GCF_040320535.1). NCBI lineage: Bacteria > Pseudomonadati > Pseudomonadota > Alphaproteobacteria > Hyphomicrobiales > Phyllobacteriaceae > Mesorhizobium > Mesorhizobium sp. M0676. The sequence goes on along the minus strand of NZ_JAMYPU010000002.1, from coordinate 200,374 downwards.
AAGCGCGTTTTGACGATCACCATGTACGGCATCACCACCTGCGACACGATCCGCAAGGCGCGCACCTGGCTGGAGGGCCATGCTGTGCCCTACCGCTTTCACGACTACCGGGCCGAGGGGATAGAGGCGGGCAGACTGGACGGGTGGGTCGGCAAGGTTGGCTGGGAAAAGCTGCTCAACAAGGGCAGCACCACATTTCGCGAACTGCCGGACAAGGACAAGCAAGGGCTCGACGAGAAGAAGGCCAGGAAGCTGATGCTGGCCAACCCGACGATGATCAAGCGCCCGGTGCTCGAGGTCGGGGATGAGATTTTGGTTGGCTTCAAGCCGGAGGCTTATGAAGGGGTGGTGAAGTAGCGTCGCCTCGCTTCGTCATCCTGTGGCGAAGCTAGGTTCGAAGCGACGCAGCGCAGACCATGGGATCCTGTCGGTCTCCTTCCCACCCCAAACATAGCATGGGAACAACACACAGGATCCTCGGGTCAGCCCGAGGATGACGAACGCGTGGAGGGCGATCGCTAATTGTGAAGGCTTTCGCTTGCGGCGTATGCAGCGGTTCGCTGTCTCTCAACCCGTCCCGCGCAAATACCCCGCCAACGCCACCGCATTGTTATGCGCCTCGTCATGCGCGCCATAAAGCAGCGTCACCTTGGCCTTGCCGAGCAAGCCACGCAGTTTCGCCACCGCTTCTCTATTCCCATCCAGCTCGACCGAATACCGCACCTGAAACTCCGCCCATCGCGCCGGCTCATGTCCGAACCACCTCCGCAATTCATCGCTCGGCGCGATCTCCTTCAGCCACAGCGTCAGCGCGGCATCCTCCTTGCTGATGCCGCGCGGCCAGATGCGATCGACCAGCACCCGCTGCCCGTCATCGGGCGCGGGTGCTTCGTAAATTCGCTTGACCGTCAGGTCGAAACCCATCCGCCCTCCGCGAGCTTACGCCCACTCGCCCTTGCGCATCACCGGCACCTTGCGGCCATCCTTGTGCACGCCGTCTATGTCGATCTTGTCCGAGCCGATCATCCAGTCGATGTGGATAAAACTCTTGTTGCCGCCGCGCTGGGCGATTTCGTCCTGGCTGAGCGAGGCGCCGTCGACGAAGCATTTTGAATAGCACTGCCCGAGCGCGATGTGGCAGGCGGCGTTCTCGTCGAACAGCGTGTTGAAGAACAGCAGGCCGCTGGCCGAGATCGGCGAGGAATGCGGCACCAGCGCCACCTCGCCGAGCCGGCGCGAACCCTCGTCGGTGTCGAGCACTTTCTTCAGCACGTCCTCGCCCTTCGAAGCCTTGGCCTCGACGATCCTGCCCTCTTCGAAACGCACCGAGATATCGTCGATCAGCGTGCCCTGGTAGGACAGCGGCTTGGTCGAGGATACACGGCCGGAGACGCGCCGTGCATGCGGCGTGGTGAAGACCTCCTCGGTCGGGATGTTCGGATTGCAGGTGACGCCGTTCTTGGCAGTCGAGGCGCCGCCCATCCATTCATGGCCATCGGCCAGCCCGACGGTGAGGTCGGTGCCCGGGCCGCTGAAATGCAGATCATGGAAATTGTGCTCGTTCAGCCACTTTGTGCGGCCGCGCAGCGCTGCATTGTGCGCCGTCCAGTTTGCGATCGGGTCTTCCACATCGACCCGTGATGCCGAAAAGATCGCATCGGCGAGCTTCACCACGGCGACATCGTCGGCATCGCCGGGGAAGACCTGTTTTGCCCAGGCGAGATCCGGGTAGGCGACGATGTTCCAGTTGATGTCGAAGCCGGTGATCTTTTCGAGCGCCGGCTGGTAGGCCATCGAGTTCGCCTTGTTGGCGCGCGCCACTTTCGCCGGGTCCTGCGCCGACAACAGCGACGGGTCCTCGCCGCGCACGGCAAGCCGCGCCGCATTGTTGGAAAAGGCCTTCGCCATGCCTTCATACATCCAGCCGGCGGCGCGGTCGAAGCCAGCATCCGCGCCGTAGCGGAAGCGCGCCAGCGTGATCTCGTCATCGTTGAAGATAGGGGTCACCAGGCCGGCGCCCGCTTTATAAGCGTGCTCAACGATGCGCCTGGTCAGCGGCAGTGCGGCGATCGACGAGGTCAGCACCAGATCCTGCCCCGGCTGCAATTGCAGCCCCACCTTGATGGCGACTTCCGCCAGCCTGTCGAGCTTCACCGGGTCGATGGTTGCGGAAACGCCGCGCGAATGTGTGGTCATGATCCTGCCTGCCTTGGTCCGGGAGTGAGAGTTCCAACATAGGCCGGCGCGGCTGTCCTTTCCAGCACCGTCGCGACGGACAGCCCTAGGCAGCGCTTTCCAGCGCGCTGAACTGCGCCACGGTCGCCGCGATCTCTTCGCGGATCCAGATCTTGAAATCGCGCACCTTGCGGCTTTCGGTCTTGGTGGCCGAGGTCACCAGCCAGTAGCCGAGGCCGCTCTGCGCCCGCACGCCGAAAGGCGCGACGAGGCGGCCGTCGGCCAGCGCATCGGCGGCCAGCAATTGCCAGCCGAGCATGACGCCGTGGCCGGCGATTGCCGATTCCAGGCACAACATCGGGTCGGTGAAGCGCGCGCCCTTGCGAAAAGTGACCGGCTCGGCCCCGGCAGCCTCGAACCAGCTCTCCCAGTTGATCATCGCCCGCTCGTCGGTGATGGCGCAGGTCTGCGCCAGGTCTTCGATCGACTTCAGTTTCCTGGCGATCACCGGCGCGCAGACCGGAAAGACTTCCTGCGCCAACAAAAGTTCCGCCCGGCCGCCCGGCCATTTGCCGTCGCCAAGCCGGATGGCGATATCGATGTCGGAACGTTCGAGATCGGCGAGGCGCACCGAGGCGTCGATGCGCAGCAGCACGTTGGGATGGCGATCGAAATGCCGCGACAATCGCGGCAGCAGCCATTTCGAAGCGAAGGCCGGCGCCACCGAAACCACCAGCGTGCACTGGCTTGCCTCGTCGGCCAGCGCCACCGCCTGCGCCAGCTCGCGAAAACCGGCGCCCAGCCGGGCGGAAAAAACCGTGCCGAACTCGGTCAGCACCAGCCCGCTCGCCGTTCGTTCGAACAGCGCCTGTCCAAGCTGCTTTTCGGTGCGGTTGATCTGCTGGCTGACGGCGCTGACGGAGACGTTGAGCTCGCCGGCAGCCGCCGCCAGCGAGCCGAGGCGGGCGACGGTTTCGACGGCGCGCAGGCCGTTGAGATGGACGCGGTTCAGCATAGCCATTCCAGTTTTTCTAAACCGGCGCGGCCGAAATCTCAATTGAAAGACGGCGAGACAGGGCAGATTCTAGCGGGACGGTCAGACCGAGGAGGTGAGGATGGTGACGATCGTATCATTGCTCAAAGTCTTTGCCGCCGGCTGCACGCGGCGGCGCCCTGATGGCGATGTCCTCAATTGGGTGACCGATCCGCTGTCGCATCCGGTGCTCGACACCATGTCGGAGCGCGAACTCGCCGACATGCCGTTTCGCCTGACGGCGCGCCGCACTGCATACGAGACGGCGCAAGCAGGCTGCCGCTGAAATCGCGGACGCGGTAACTGGGAAGGCGATACTGTCGGCGCCAGCGCTGCCGCTCATTGCCCTGCCGGGCATTTCTCCCCGTAAGGGAGAAAGGTTGCCGGCGCCGAAGGTTTCGCCAATCACCAGCCCTGCAGGCAAGGGCGCCGAGGCACACGGTTAACCCCCTTCTCCCCGTCACTATATGGGGAGAAGGTGCCGGCAGGCGGGGCGGCGCGACGCCAAGTGGCCCTCGCGCCTCGGCACAGTCACGCCAACGGCCACTGTCGCCGCCGCCAAGTCTGGCCCAACGCAAGTGGATTGGTCTGATCGGTCCGCACCCTTATGGTGCGCTGCAATGAACGCCGCTCCATCACCCTTGCGCCTTGCTCTCGCTGGCATGATCGCCATGGCCGTCGCCATGGGCATTGGCCGTTTCGTCTACACGCCGATCCTGCCCGGAATGATGGAAGAACTGCATCTGTCGCCGGCCGATGCCGGCTGGATCGCGTCGGCCAATTATCTCGGCTACCTCGTCGGCGCGCTTGCGGCGGCAGGCGGCTGGGCGCATGGGCGCGAGCGCCTGCTGATGTTTGGCGGCCTTGCCGCCAGTGCTGCGCTCGCCGCCCTGATGGGGCTGAGCGAGACGATGACCGCCTTTGTCGTCCTCCGCTTCCTTGCCGGTCTCGCCAGCGCCTTCGTCATGGTGTTCATGGCCTCGATCGTCTTCGGTCACCTGGCAGCCGCCAACAGAAGCGACCTGCAGGCGCTGCATTTCGGCGGCGTCGGCCTCGGCATCGCGGCATCCTCAGCGCTGATGGCGGTTCTGGTCACCGAACATGCCGGCTGGGCTTCGGGCTGGCTGTGGTCGGCAGCGATTTCCGCCGGCGGCCTTGCGATGGTCGCCTTGCTCGCCGGCAGCACCGCACCTGGCCGCGGCGTGGCCGACCGCGAACCGGCACTGCCGAGGGACCGGTCGTTGGCAAAAGTCATCGTTGCCTACGGCCTGTTCGGCTTCGGCTATGTGGTGACGGCGACCTTCCTGGTCGCCATCGTGCGCCAGGGCGGCGGCGGCCGCGTCTTCGAGGCAAGCGTCTGGATGGTCACCGGCCTTGCCGGCTTCCCCTCGGTCTGGCTGTGGCAAAAGATAGCGGCACGGATCGGGCTTTATACCGCCTATGCCTTGGGCTGCCTGGTCGAGGTGGTCGGCGTCACCGCCAGCGTCGCCATCGGCGGCGCCGCCGGGCCGCTGCTCGCGGGCATCCTGCTCGGCGGCACTTTCATCGCTATAACAGCACTTGGCCTGCAGACCGCCAGGCAGCTCGTGCCGCAGGCCCCGCGCCGGATTTTTGCGCTGATGACCGCTTCCTTCGGCATCGGCCAGATCGTCGGCCCTGTCGTCGCCGGCCTGCTGGCGCAAGCCTCGGGCAACTTCTTCCTCGCTTCGATCGTCGCTGCTGCGGTCTTGCTGGTCTCGGCAGGCATCACCTGGTCGGCCGCGCCAAAATCGCCATGATTGTGGTCTTGCTCGATGCCGGGCATCGGGCACGGGCATTTGCTTTCCACTTAATGTGTGACTTTATGCCCCTAACCAGCAACCCCGCTGATTTGCGCACCGACCGAGGAATTCGCCACAGTGTTCGTATCCTTCTTCCCGCAGCCGAAGCTGTTTTTCACCTCGGCCGCCGTCTGGAGCCTTTTCGGCATCCTGTTTTGGTTCTTCGGCGGCCAGCAGCTGGGCGCAAACATCGGCTTGCCGCCTGCGGCGGCCGACGCGCCGGCCATCGGCGACATCTCTGTGTTCTGGTCGCTCCCATTTCTGTGGTTTTATGTCTATTTCGCGTTTTTCGTGGCCGCCTTCTACGCGTTCTGGGCTTGGTATTCGCCGCATCCATGGCAAAATTGGTCGATCCTGGTCACCGCGATCATCCTGTTCCTCATCTATTTCAATGTGCAGATCAGCGTCGCGGTCAACGCCTGGTACGGGCCATTCTTCGACTACGTCCAAGGGCTGATGTCAGGAAAGATTGAATCCACTGTCGGCGAATTTTATGCTGGACAATCCAGCTTTGTCTGGCTGGCGTTGATCGGCATGAATGTATCGGTCGTCAATGCCTTCATTGTCAGCCACTGGGTCTTCCGTTGGCGCATGGCGATGAACGGCCATTTCATGGCCAATTGGGGACGGCTTCGCCACATCGAGGGCGCGTCACAGCGTATCCAGGAAGATACGATGCGTTTCTCCCAGATCATGGAAGATCTAGGAGCGACCTTCGTCCAGTCCATCATGACGCTCATCGCCTTCCTGCCGGTCATGGTCGCTCTGCAACAGCATATTACCGAATTGCCAATCATCGGCGCTGTACCCCAGCCGCTTGTCGTAGCGGCGATCGGCTGGTGCCTTTTTGGGACGCTCGCCGTAATGCTTGCCGGCGTCAAACTCCCGGGCTTGCAATTTCGCAACCAGCGCGTCGAGGCAGCCTATCGCAAGGAACTCGTCTATGGCGAGGATCACGAGGACCGTGCTCAGCCGGAAACAACGACGGAACTGTTCGATAATGTGCGGAAGAACTATTTCCGCCTATATTTTCATTACATCTACTTCAACGTCGTGCGTTACACCTTTCTTCAGGCAGATAATATATTCTCCTTCATTATTCTCGCCCCGTCCTTTATCGCGCACAAGATAACCTTTGGATCGCTCAGCCAGATATCCAACGCCTTCGGGCGAGTGACGGGATCGCTCCAGTTTTTGATCAATTCCTGGTCGACCATCGTTGAACTCCAGTCGGTTCACAAACGCTTGCGCGCCTTCGAAGCGACACTGCAAGGCGAGCCGCTGCCGCCCATCGATCAACGTTACCTTGAGCGGCAGAGCGCCGAAGATCCGGCGTAAACCGAGCTTTGACGATTGAACGAAGTGGGCGGCTCAGCCCCCCACCGCCGCCTGTCTGTCGCCGCCACGCTGCCTCTGCACATAATCGCGGAAGCTGATGCACTCGACATTGGCTTTGACGCAGGTCTCGTCGGCAAAGCGCTCAAGCGCATTCCAATAGGCGCCGTCATTCATCAGCGTGAAATGGAAGCTCAGCACCAGCGGGATGCGCTTGCCCTGATATTGCCTGTCGAAGGCGGCGCGGAACGCCTGATAGGTCCGATCGCTGAACTCGGCTGCCTGGCTCGGCCGCTCGAAACCGCCGGAATGCCTGACATAGAGATTGTAGTCCATGGCGATCACCGGCCTTGAACTCGGGCCTTCCGGGATCTGTGGCAGCGAAAAGCGGGTCAAGCCGCCGCCGGTCGGCGGCTCGACCGGGCCGTTCGAGACGCCGCTGGCGTCATAGTGGTAGTCGGCTTCAGCCAGGGCCTCGTAGAGCCCTTTGCCGGTCGAGAGGTAGGGTGCGCGAAAGCCGACAACGGCATGGGCGATAGCGCGCCAGCCTGCCGGCTCGGGCGCTATGCCGTTGATCGCATAGGCGTTCTCCAGAATGTGCCCGAACGAGGCGAATTCCTTCAGCCAGTCGGCCTTGCTCCAGTCCTTGCCGTCGAAATGGCCGCAGCCATGGCTGGCGATGTCATGGCCTTCCGAAGCGGCGAGCCCGATCTGATCGAGCCGATCGGCGACGTCCTGCTTCGAAGCGGCAAAGCCGATGTTGGATTTGCCCGCGGACTTGGCCGGAGCTGTGTAGTCGGCCCGCGTCTGCGGCGACAGCAGGAAGACGCAGGACAAAAAATAGGTGAAATGCGCGCCGGTGCGCTTGGCCAGCGCCCGGCTGCGCTGCCATTGCGAGATCTCCCGGGCGCTGTCGAACGAGATGATGACGATTTGCTTCGGCTTTGCCGGGGCAGGCGGCGCCGGCGGGTCGGCGAAAGCCGCACCAGCCATGGCAAGCACGGCTGAGGAAAACGCAACAACGCGGGACAAACGTGGCATCGGCAATCTGGGCTTGATCTGAAGGCAGTCCAAGCCGGCTATCGGCAAAATGTGGCGTGGGTGCGATCAACGTCGGCAGCTATGCGCCCGGCGATTAGCCGATTTTCCTGCCGAGCCCCTTCCATGCCCGCGAAATTTCGCTAAAACGCGGGCTCAAGAAGCGCCCCTGTTAGGGCAGCAATGGTTTTGATTGATGTCCGACGACAGTTTTATCCGCGAAGTCAACGACGAGATCCGTCGCGAGCAGGCGCAGGCGCTATGGGACCGCTTTGGTCCGGCGATCCTTGGCCTCGCCATCCTGGTGGTTCTCGGCACCGCCGCCTTCGTCGGCTACCGCTATTGGGACGAGACCCGCGCCAACCGCTCCGGCGATGCCTTCTCGCAGGCGCTGAAGCTTGCCAATGACGGCAAGAGCGACGAGGCGCTGACCGCCCTCGAACAGCTGGAAAAGGACGGCTACGGCGCCTATCCGCTGCTCGCCCGCATGCGCGCGGCAACCGTCAAGGCCGACAAGGGCGACTTTGCCGCCGCCGTCGCCGATTTCGATGGCGTCGCCGCCGACAACGCCATTCCCCAAGGTATTCGCGACATGGCGCGCCTGCGGGCCGCCCTGCTGCTCGTCGATCACGGCTCCTTCTCCGACGTCTCCAGCCGCGTCGAGGCGCTGACCGCCGACAACAACACGCTGCGCCACACGGCGCGCGAAGCGCTCGGCCTTGCCGCCTGGAAGGAAGGCAAGACCCAGGATGCGCTGAAACTGTTCGACCAGATCGCCGCCGATGACGGCGCCCCGCGCAACGCGCGCCAGCGGGCGACGCTGATGTCGGAATTGATCCGCGGCTCGGGCGCGTCATGATACGCATCGCCCAAAGCCTGCCCTCGGGCCTGACCCAAGGGCGCGCTGCGGTTTGGGCGATGATATGGATAGCCGGATGAGCTTCAAAGTCGCCATTATCGGCCGGCCCAATGTCGGCAAATCGACGCTATTCAACCGATTGGTGGGACGGAAGCTGGCGCTTGTCGACGACACGCCGGGCGTCACCCGCGACCGTCGCGTCCACGCGGCCAAACTCTACGATCTGCATTTCGATGTCATCGACACCGCCGGTTTCGAAGACGCCGCCGCCTCGACGTTGCCCGGCCGCATGCGCGCGCAGACCGAGATCGCGATCCGCGAAGCCGACCTGATCTTCTTCACCATCGACGCCAAGTCCGGGCTTTTGCCCGACGACCGCACCTTTGCCGAGATCGTGCGCAAGTCCGGCAAGCCGGTCGTGCTGGTCGCCAACAAGGCCGAGGCCAAGGGCGCCCAGGGCGGCATGCTGGAGGCTTGGGAACTCGGCCTCGGCGAGCCGATCCCGGTCTCGGCCGAGCACGGCCAGGGCATGCCCGATCTGCGCGACGCGGTGATCGAGGCGCTGGGCAAAGACCGCGCCTTCGGCGAGGAAGAAGACGAGGCCGAGGACGTCGCCGCCAGCGAGGTGCTGATCGGCGAGGACATCACCGATCCCGACGCCGAACCCGCCTATGACGACACCAAGCCGATGCGCATTGCCGTCGTCGGCCGGCCCAACGCCGGCAAGTCGACGCTGATCAACGCGCTGATCGGCGAAGAGCGGCTGTTGACCGGCCCGGAAGCCGGCATCACCCGCGATTCCATCTCCGTCGACTGGGACTGGCATGGCCGCCGGCTGAAACTGTTCGACACTGCCGGCATGCGCCGCAAGGCCAGGATCCATGAAAAGCTGGAAGTGATGTCGGTGCAGGACGGCTTGCGCGCCATCCGCTTTGCCGAGATCGTCATCATCGTGCTCGACGCCACCATCCCGTTCGAGAAGCAGGACCTGCAGATCGCCGACCTGATCATCCGCGAGGGCAGGGCGCCGGTCATCGCCTTCAACAAATGGGACCTGATCGACAATCCGCAGGAACTGCTGGCCGAACTGCGCGAAAAGACCACACGGCTTTTGCCGCAGGTGCGCGGCATCCAGGCGGTGACGGTTTCGGCCGAGACCGGGCGCAGCCTCGACAAGCTGATGGATGCCGTCATCAAGACGCACAAGGTGTGGAACAGCCGCGTTTCCACCGGCAAGCTCAACCGTTGGCTGGAAAGCATTCTGGCGCATCACCCGCCGCCCGCCGTCGCCGGCCGCCGGCTCAAGGTCAAATATGTCACCCAGGCCAAGACCCGGCCGCCGGGTTTCGTCGTCCAGTGCTCGCGGCCCGACGCGATGCCGCAATCCTATGTCCGCTACCTCTCCAACAGCCTGCGCGAAGCCTTCGACATGCCCGGCGTGCCGATCAGGATAGCGCTGCGGACTTCGGACAACCCGTTCGCGGGGAGAGCGAACAAGCGCAAGTGAGCGCAAATAAGCTTCAGGCTGGCGGGACAGCACCCCCCTCTGCCCTGCCGGGCATCTCCCCCGCAAGGGGGGAGATCAGTCGTTTCGTCTTTGGAGCCTCTCTTGCAACGTTGAAAATTGGCGAAAGCATTCGCGAGATCCAATCTCCCCCCTTGCGGGGGAGATGTCCGGCAGGACAGAGGGGGGTGTGACGGAACGCTACGCTGGACAGCCGCTTCCGTCTAAGCGACCTCTCTCAACCGCTCGTCCTGCGGCAGCGCCGCCACCGCCGCGTGCCACAATATATCCGCCAGCCGCGCCGCCACCGGGTCCAGTTCGGCGTCTTTCTGGTGCAGCACCAGCGCCATGGTCGGCAGCGCGGGTAAGCCCAGCGTTTGCGGCGCCATCGCCCTGACATTGGCCGGCAGGCCGATATCCGTGCGGATCGTCAGGCCGAGGCCGGCGGCGACCGCCGCCCAGATGCCGCCAAGGCTGGGGCTGGAGAAGGCCATCCGCCACGGCAGGCCGGCGCGGTCGAGCGTTTCCGTCGTCACCGTGCGCAGCAGGCATGGCGCTTCCAGCGCCACCAGCGGCAGTGCCTCGCCCTCGCGCAGCCTGGTCTCGATCAGCTTTGCCGGCCCGATCCAGCGCAACTGCGCGTCGCCGACATGCCGGCTGTAAGGCAGCGCCTGGCCGCTGTCCCAGGCCAGCGCAATGTCGAGATTGCCTGATGTGATCCGCTCGGCGAGTTCATAGCTGCGCCCGATCCGCGCCTCGATCTTGACCTTGGGGTGCGCGCGGGCGAAGCGTCCGAGCACCTCCGGCAGCACCGCCTCGCCGAAATCCTCCTGCAGGCCGAGCCTGACCCAGCCTTCCAACTCGACATCGTGGATGGCCGAGGCCGCCTCGTCGTTCAACTCGAGCAGCCGCCTGGCATAGCCGAGCATGGTTTCGCCGGCTTCCGTCAACGCCAGTCCGCGGCCCGACTTGCGGAAGATCGGCGTCGCCGCCTGGTCCTCCAGCTTCTTCAGTTGCGCGCTCACCGCCGAGGTCGAGCGTCCAAGCCGGTCGGCGGCCTTGGCGAAGCTGCCGAGTTCCATGCCGGTGACGAAGCTTCGGAGGACATCGAGGTCGAAGGTTACGCGGCGCATCATAACGATCCTGTTTTTCGGGAGAAATTGTCAAAAACTTCCCGATATTCGGGATGAAGTTATGGCGGTAAAGACGAGGCGTCAAGGTCCCGAAAGGGCATCAACAGGAGTCCCGCCATGTCGATTGCCGACGCAAATTGTGAGCCAGGCCGGGTTGGCCGAGCCGCCGCCGTCACGTCGAAGGCTGAACGATTTCGCGCCAATCATCGTTGGAAGGTGCTTGGCATCGGCGTTGCCGCCAATGCCAGTTTCTCCGCAACCTTCGCCGGCATACCGGCGGCGGCGGTGTTTCTGCGGTCGGGCTATCACTTGAGCAATGGCAATCTCGGTCTGGTCCTCGGCCTTCTCGGACTGGGCGTCGCCTTGAGCGAACTGCCCTGGGGCCTGCTCACCGACCGCTGGGGAGATCGCGGCGTGCTGTTGACCGGCCTTGGTGCGACCGCGGCGTGGCTCGCCCTGATGGCGTTGTTCATCGTGCCCTCAGTGACCTATGTGCCTGGCGTCGCAATGCTGGCCGCGTGCCTTCTGGTCGCCGGCCTGCTCGGCGGCAGCGTCAACGGTTCCAGCGGCCGCGCCATCATGGCCTGGTTCCACGAAGGCGAACGTGGCTTTGCCATGAGCATCAGGCAGACCGCGGTGCCGCTCGGCGGCGGGCTCGGCGCGCTGGTCCTGCCGTCGCTGGCATCGGTGCACGGTTTCGCGGCGGTCTTCGGGCTGCTGGCCGCCATGAACGCCGTCTCTGCGCTGTTTGCCTGGCGGTGGCTGCACCAGCCGCCGGAACTGGACAATGCCGGCAGCATGGCCATGGCGAAGTCGGGCGGTCCGGCGCCGCTGCGCAATGTCGAGGTCTGGCGCATCGCCACCGCCATCGGCCTGCTCTGCTTTCCGCAAGTGGCGGTGCTCACCTTCGCCTCCGTTTTCCTGCACGATTTCGCCGGCATGGCCACGCTCACGATCAGCGCCAGCCTTGCCGCGGTGCAGACCGGCGCGATGGTGATGCGGGTCTGGAGCGGCCGCTTCACCGACCGCCATGGCAACCGCCGCTGGTTCCTGCGCCTCTGCAGCATGACAAGCGCGCTTGGCTTCGCGGCCGTCGGCCTGCTGGTCGTGGCGGCAGGAGCCACGCCAGACGCCCATGCCGCGTTGAACCCGGCGATCGACGTGCTGCTGGTCGTTGCCGGCATTTCGGTCTCCGCCTGGCATGGCGTCGCCTACACCGAACTCGCCACGCTTGCCGGCGCCAGCCGCGCCGGAACCGCGCTCGGTCTTGCCAACAGCTTCGTCTTCATCGCCTTCTTCGTGGTGCCGACCGCCATTCCGGCTTTGCTGCTTGTCTGGTCGTGGCCTGGCGTCTGGCTGGTGGGCGCGCTCTGCGCCTTGATTGCATTGCCAATTTTCCTGCGGCCGAACTGACGGGTTGCCGCCGGCAAACGGCGTCCCATTTCGGGCCGCTTCGGAACAACACGATCGACCGCGTTAACCCCGCATCAAGGTTAATGCTTCACTTTGGCTCTCCAGTGGCTCAGTGGCGTTTCTGGAGAGTTCCCCGTGCATCGACGTGTCCTGAAGCGGCTGGCCGCCGCCGCCGGTGAGAAAAGACGTTCCTTCGTATCGCCATTGGTCATCGGGCTCGGCATCTGGATCGGCTTTCCGACCGTCGTCGCCTACCAGGACATGGGCAGCTTGATTTCCGGCCTCGAAGCTTCGGGCACCCGCTGGAACTCTTATGTCGAGCGCTCCGTCGCCGGCTCGGTTCATGCCGCCGAAATGCCTTTCATCGATTCCGTCACCACCGGTTCGCTCTCGGGCTCGGGCGTGCGCCTGCCCGGCGTCGGCAAGGTCTCGTTTCGCGGCAAGGGCAATGTCGCCGGCATCACGCCCGACGAGGACCGCATCATGCGCGCCGACAAGAAGGGCCGCATCATCCAGGTCTCGCCGGTGGCGCCGCCGAAGAACTTCAATGCCGGCTCAATCTTTCAGCGCACGTCCTCGCTGCTGCGGCCGAGCATGGACAGCGGCCTGAAGCTCGCCTTCGCCAAGCCCGGCATCAAGGGCAAGGAAATCCAGATCGCCCAGGCCTTCCACACCAATGTGGACAAGAAGCCCGATCCCGGCGTGCCGGCCATGCTTGCCGCCCTCGTCAACAATGACAGACCGGACGTGCTGGCCACCGCCTATGCCCAGGCCGAACCAGATTACGCCAAGGCCTCGCCCTTCGAAGCGCTGCTGCAGGACGAGGAGCCGAGCAGCGGGCGCTTCATTCCGCCGATGGCCAAGGGCGATCATTCGTGGATCCAGAACCCGCTGCCGGCCAGCGTCTTCTCCACGAAGGAGCAGGCCTGCCTTGCCAACGGCATCTATTTCGAGGCGCGCGGCGAATCCGTGCGCGGCCAGGCCGCCGTCGCGCAGGTCATTCTGAACCGAGTCCGCAATCCGGCCTATCCGAACTCGATTTGCGGCGTCGTCTACCAGAACGACAACTGGCTGAACCGCTGCCAGTTCTCCTTCGCCTGCGACGGCCGCAAGAAGCGCATCGAGAGCCCCGCCCACTACAAGACCGCGCAGGACGTCGCGATGGCGGTCACCGCCGGCAAGATCTTCATTCCCGAAGTCGGCTCATCGACCCATTACTACGCCAACTATGTCCATCCAGGCTGGGCGCGCACGATGCAGAAGATGACCAAGATCGGCCTGCATATCTTCTACCGCACGTATGGCGGCGGCTGGAGCTGAGCCCTTCGGCTTGCCTGTCGCAAACGAACCGCAAAGGCCCTGGAAGCCGAAATCGGACAGCGGTCGCCGGACGGATTCGGGGCATGTGCCGACCCGATAGTGCCGGGCACGATGTCGCACCTCGCCAAGTGGTTGATTCCAATAGAAAAAATACATGGCTTTGAAGTCCCGCCCGTGGCTTGACGGGCGCAAACCCTCTAACTATGTTGCCGGCGACTTTAGAAGCGGACGGACGGTGACGGTCTGACCGGGCAGGGGGGTTACGATGGCCGACAAGAACGGGCCAGACGGAACCGGAGAAACCGGCCGCGGCAGCAAGCACGAGGCCGACATCCGCGACGAAGATCTCGAACGCCGCCGGCGTGAGCTTGGAGCATCGCTTGCGACAAGACGGCCGGATCAGCTCGAGGGGAATGACGGCGCGAAAGCGACGGCCGGATATGGCCAGGCGCTCAAGCTGTCCAGCGAGTTCATCGCCGGGATAGTGGTGGGTGTGGGCCTTGGCTGGTTTCTGGATCGTGTGGCGGGAACCTCGCCATGGGGTCTGGTCGTCGGCTTGTTGCTGGGCTTTGGCGCCGGCGTGCTCAATGTCCTGCGTTCGTCAGGTGTTGTGGCGGAATTCGGAAAAAGCGAGAAGTCGCACGATCCGAAAGAATGAAATGGCGCCGCCAACGGCGCACAAGGACACTTAAGGCCGTTCGCGGCTTTGACGGGGATGTAAATGGCTGCTGACAAGGTCGATCCGATCCACCAGTTCCATATCGTCAAGCTGATTCCGATCAACATCGGAGGCTATGACCTGTCCTTCACCAATTCGTCCCTGTTCATGGTCGCGACCGTCCTCGTCGCATCGGCGTTTCTGTACCTCTCGACCTCGAGCCGCAGCCTTGTTCCCGGGCGCCTGCAGTCGGTTTCGGAAATGGGCTACGAGTTCGTCTCCAACATGCTGCGCGACGCCGCCGGAACGCAGGGCATGAAGTTCTTCCCCTTCGTGTTCTCGTTGTTCATGTTCGTACTGGTCGCCAACCTGCTTGGCCTTTTCCCGTACTTCTTCACCGTCACCAGCCACATCATCGTCACCTTCGGCCTCGCAGCCCTGGTGATCGGAACCGTCGTTGTCTACGGCTTCACGAAGCACGGTCTGGGTTTCCTCAAGCTCTTCGTGCCGCATGGCGTTCCGGTGTTCCTGCTGCCACTGGTGGTGCTGATCGAAGTGATCTCCTTCGTGTCGCGCCCGGTCAGCCTCTCGGTTCGTCTGTTCGCCAACATGCTGGCCGGCCATATCACACTGAAGGTGTTTTCGGGCTTCGTCGTCAGCCTGAGCGCGCTCGGCGCCGTCGGCGTTGCCGGTTCGGTGTTGCCGCTGGCCATGGCAGTCGCGCTGACCGCGCTGGAATTGCTGGTCGCTTTCCTGCAGGCCTACGTCTTTGCGGTGCTGACCTGCATGTATCTGAACGACGCCCTGCATCCCGGGCACTGACCTAGAATTTCCGGCATCTTTCGCCGGATGGAATTGCAACGAATTACAGATCCAAAGGAGTTTAAAATGGACGCAGAAGCAGCAAAGTACATCGGCGCCGGTATCGCTTGCCTGGGCATGGGCGGCGCGGGCATTGGCCTCGGCAACATCTTCGGCAGCTACCTGGCGGGCGCCCTGCGCAATCCGTCGGCCGCCGATGGCCAGTTCGGCCGCCTGATTTTCGGCTTCGCCGTGACCGAAGCTCTGGGCATTTTCTCGCTTCTCATCGCGCTTCTCGCCCTGTTCGGCTGAGCCCCTGTTCGGCCAATTATTGGTCGGACGAGCATTGGGAAGAATTGGCTGGCCGCATTCCTGCGGCCATGCCTGATATCAGGGGATAGTCCATGTTCGTGACATCTGCGTTTGCGCAAGAGTCCGCACCCGCCGCTGAAGGCGCCCATACCGGTACGGAAGGCGACACGCATTCCGGCACCGGCGTGCCTGCCGAGGCGCACGGCACGTTCCCGCCATTCGATCCGGCGACGTTTCCGTCCCAGCTTCTGTGGCTGGCGATCACGTTCGGGCTGTTCTATTTGTTCCTGAAGAAGGTGGTGATGCCGCGCCTTGGCGGCATCATCGACGTCCGCAGCGATCGCATCACGCAGGACCTCGACCAGGCCGCCAAGCTGAAGGGCGAGGCCGACGCCGCCGTTGCCGCTTACGAGCAGGAACTGGCGGAAGCCAAGGCCAAGGCCAACGCGATCGGCCAGCAGGCCAACGACGCTGCCAAGGCTGAAGCCGAGGCTGCCCGCAAGAAGGTCGAGGCCGCCCTCGACAAGAAGCTCGGCGAGGCGGAGGCCAGCATTGCTTCCATCAAGGCCAACGCCATGAAGGAAGTCGGCACGATTGCCGAGGACACCGCTTCAGCCATCGTCGATGCGCTTGTCGGCGGCAAGACCAGCAAGGCCGAGATCTCGGCTGCGGTCAAATCCGTGGCCCGGTGAGGAGCACATTATGGACGCCACATCTCTCGCAACGCTCTGGGCAACGGTTGCCCTCGTCATTTTCCTCGGCGTTGCCGTTTACATCAAGGTGCCGGGCCTGATCGCCAAGTCGCTCGACGCCCGCGCGACCAAGATCAGCGACGAGCTTGCGGAAGCCCGCCGGTTGCGCGAAGAGGCCCAGCAACTGCTCGGCCAATACCAGAAGAAGCGCAAGGAAGCCGAGCAGGAGGCCGCAGCCATCGTCGCTGCCGCCAAGCGCGAAGCCGACATGCTTGCCGCCGAGGCGCACAAGAAGACCGAAGACTATGTCACCCGCCGCACCGCGCTTGCCGAGCAGAAGATCGGCCAGGCCGAGCGCGAAGCCGTCGCCGAAGTGCGCGCCAGCGCCGTCGACATCGCTGTCGAGGCGGCCCGCACGCTGCTTGCCGGCAAGATCGACGCCAAGGCCGGCGCCGACCTGTTCAAGTCCGCGCTGCAGGACGTGAAGGCCAGGCTGAACTGAGCGGGGTTAACTCGCTGACATCAAGCCGCCCGGGCAACCTGGCGGCTTTTTTGTTGAGCGCGGACAATCTGCCCCCTTGAGGGGGAGATGTCGCCAAAGGCGACAGAGGGGGGCGGTGCGACCGGGCGCGACGCTCTTTCTGCGGCCAGTAAGGGCTAGCGCTTCACGCGCGGCGACCCCCTCTGGCCTGCCGGCCATCTCCCCCTCAAGGGGGGAGATTACCATTACTCCAACCCGGCGAAGCTCTCTTCCTCAACCACCTCAACTCCACCCAGCCTGAACGGCGCGAATGACGCCCGGTGCAGCCTTGCCACCGGACCATGCGCTTCGATCGCGGTGCGGTGCCGCACGGTGGCGTAGCCCATATGGACCTCGAACCCGTAGCGCTCGTGATGGCTGCCGCAGCCGCACATCATGCGGTCGCGCATCACCTTGGCGACGATCGAGGCGGCGGCGATCGATTGCGAGCGCTGGTCGCCCTTGATCAGCGCGCGGCCTTCGCAGAGGAGGCCCGGCGGCACATCGCGGCCATCGGCCAGCGCCAGCTTCGCCTGGATCGGCAGGCCGGCAAGGGCGCGGCGCATGGCTTCCAGGCTGGCCTTGAGGATGTTGCTGCCGTCAATGCCTTCGGCACTGACCGAGGCCATCGACACGCCGAGCGCTGACCCCAGGATTTTCAGGAACAGCGCCTCGCGCTGCAAATGGTTGAGCCGTTTGGAATCGTCTAGCCCTTCAGGAATGTTCGCGGGATCGAGGATCACCGCCGCCGCCACCACCGGCCCGGCCAGCGGACCGCGGCCGGCCTCGTCCATGCCTGCCACCGGCCACAGGCCTTCGGCCATCGCCTTCGTCTCGAAAGAGAAGTCGGGCTTTTCGACGATTTCGAAAAGAAGCGGAGAATCGGAACGCGCGCGAGCCATGTTGCGGCGAGGTTCGCATCGGCTCCGATTCTCCGCAAGTCCCTCCAGGGTCGAGTGGGGCAAGACCGGGAGGGCACCGTCTGCAGGCCGGGGGACAGGCCGGACGGGATTCTTGGGTCGCCTGCCAACCACGAGGGCAGGGCAGGCGCTACTCTCAGAGCAGCATCAGCTGCTCGGTCGCCTTGGCGGCGGCGACAAACTGGTCGGTTCGGAGCGTGCGCCGCTCGGCGTTGAGGCCGAGCCGCTTGGCCGTGATCTCGAAGCGCCGGCCGATCTGCCAGGCATAGGGGCCGGCGCCTTTCATCCGCTTGCCCCATTCCGAATCATAGTCCTTGCCGTCGCGCATCGAACGGATCAGCGACATCACATGCCGGTAGCGGTCGGGATAGTGGCGCAGCAGCCAGTCCTTGAAGATCGGCGCCACCTCGAGCGGCAGGCGCAGGATCACATAGCCGGCCTCGCGGGCGCCTGCGGCGCGTGCCGAATCGAGGATGCGCTCCATCTCCTGGTCGGTCAGGCCGGGAATGATCGGCGCCACCATGACAGAGGCCGGGATGCCGGCATCGGAAAGCTGCCGGATCGCCTCAAGCCGCTTGGTCGGCGTCGACGCGCGTGGCTCCATGGTGCGCGCCAGCATGCGGTCCATCGTTGTCACCGACAGCGCCACCTTGGCCAAGCCCCGTTCGGCCATGCGCGACAAGATGTCGATGTCGCGCGTCACCAGATGGGATTTGGTGACGATGCCGACCGGATGGCCGCGCGCCTCCAGCACTTCGAGGATCTCGCGCATGATCCGGTATTGTTTCTCGATCGGCTGGTAGGGATCGGTGTTGGTGCCGATGGCGATGGTGCGCGGCTGATAGCCATCCTTCGATAGTTCCTTGTCGAGCAGCCGCGCCGCATCCGGCTTGGCAAACAGCTTCGCTTCGAAATCCAGCCCCGGCGACAGGCCCATGAAGGAATGCGTCGGCCGGGCGAAACAATAGACGCAGCCATGCTCGCAGCCGCGATAGGGGTTGATCGAGCGGTCGAAGGAAATGTCGGGCGATTCGTTGCGGGTGATGATGGCGCGCGGCTTCTCAACCTGCACTTCGGTCTTGAACGGCGGCAATTCCTCCAGCGAATTCCAGCCGTCGTCGAACACATGCCGGCTGACCGGCTCGAACCGGCCGGACGGGTTGATGCCCGCGGAACGGCCGCGGTTGCGATCCGGACGGACCCGCATGCCGCTCTGTTCGATCATCGCATTGGCCATCTCGGCTCGCCCTGCTCCGAAAGCAGCAATGTCCGCACGCACGATATGTTCCATTTTGGCCCTTTCCCAAGGACTGTCGGCTGGCTGTCGAATTGCTCTATTCATGAAAATAATCCTATTTCGCTGATGAGAACAAAGCAAGAACTTTTTCGTTGGGCCATGCAAAACTGGCGCTGCGCAGGGCTTTCCGCTATTCGGCTAAAAATGCTCAGCGTTCTCATCGAAACCCGGGATGACGAAGAAGGCCTTGCCCGCACGCTCGCCTCGTTGATCGGCGGCGCGGTCGAGGGCGTGGTGCGCGATGTCATCGTCTGCGACACCGGCTCGACCGACCAGACGCATCGGGTTGCCGATCATGCCGGCTGCCACTTCGTGGCCGGCGGCATTGCCGCGGGAATCAGACAGGCGAAGGGTGACTGGCTGCTGTTTCTGGAACCCGGCGCAAGGCTGGCGGAGGGCTGGATCGACGACGTTGTCGCTCACACGGCGCGGCAAACCATGCCGGCGCGCTTTTGCCGTGCGCGCGGCAGCCGCACGCCGTTCCTGTCACGGGTGTTTTCGGGCAACCGGGCGCTGGCCGAAGGGCTGGTCATCAGCAAGCGCCAGGCCGCTGCCCTGTCGAAGAACGCGCACAGCGCCGAAGCCCTTGCGCGCGGTCTCGCCACCAGGCGGCTCGACGCCGAAATCTGGCTGGCGCCGAAGAAGTGATGTTTCTCCCTTTTCCCGTTCCCAGGGAGAAGGGTGCCCGAAGGGCGGATGAGGGGCAGCGTCGGCGTCTCATCCGCATTGGCACGGTCGCAGCACCATCCCTCTTTTTCGCCGCAAAAAGCTATTGTGCATTGCACAAAAGCTGACGCGGGATTAGCATTCCGTTGATGCGGGATATCGGGGTTTGGGTAGTGCCGGAGCGGTAAGCAAGCGCCGCGTCATCGTTGCTGCCGTTCATATCTGAGGACCCCGATGAACCTTTCGTCCCCTGACAAATCCGGCGCCCCCAGTCTGGAAGCCATTGCCCGCAACGGCAGCCTGCTCCGCCGCATTGCGGTGCGTATCCCGACCTATCTGTCCGACCTGCGCGAAAATCCCGCATGGCTGCCGATGTTCGTGCTTGCCCGCACCATGCCGGCGCGCAAGCTGCACTGGCTTGGCGCCAAAGCCGCGCGCCCCGCGCAGAGTGCCGGAGCGACGATGTTCAGGGGCGTCGACCTCAAGTCGATCGTCGCGGCGCTGCGCACCGATGGGCTGTTCTCCGGACTGGTCCTTCCGCAGGCAATCCACGAAGAGATCGCCAGCTTTGCTCAGAGCACGCCGTGCTTCGGCAATTTCGACCGCCGGCTCGAATTCATGCCCGGAGAACACGCAGAAGCCGAGAAGCGGTTCGGCCGCTCTTTGCTCAGCGGACACTATTTCGAGCGCATCCTCGGCTGCAAGGCGGCACTCGCCATCCAGAACGACCCGCTGCTGCTCGACATCGCCCAGCACTATCTGGGCGGGCAGGCAAAGCTGATCACCACGCGTATCTGGTGGAGCTTTCCGACCGGCGAGGCTTCCGACGCCGACAAGAACCTTGCCTCGCTCGGCAAATATCATTTCGATCTCGACGACTGGCGGATGCTGAAATTCTTCTTCTATCTCAAGCCCTGCGATGCCGGCACCGGCCCGCATGTCTATGTCAAAGGCAGCCACAACAGGCGCAGCCTCAAGCACCAGTTGACGCTGCTGGTCGGCCATCCGGCGCAAGACGTGCTCAAGGTCTATGGCGACGACAGCCCGGTCACGCTGACCGGCGAGGCCGGCCTCGGCTTCGTCGAGGACCCGTTCGGCTTCCACATGGGCACCGTGCCGTCCACCACGCCACGGCTGATGATGGAGGTCGGCTTCGGCGTCTCGCCGCCCTCGCGCCGCCGCTTCCACGGCGAACCGGTCATCCGCTGAGGCCGGAGCGGATCTCGACCGGCATCCAGCGCGCTTGCCGCCGGGCAATGCGACCCTCTTTGTTCTCGGCATCATAGTCCATTGGGACCGGCTCGCGGTTGAACCGCGGCCGGTCATCCAGCGCATTGACGATGACGATCGCTCTCGGTTCGCCGTCGGTGGTCACAGCAGCGACATAGACGCCGCAGTCCCGGCAGATGAGATAATCGGCGGTGCGCAATCCGAACCGGTATCGGTGCAGCCGGGCCTCGTCCTCGACCGCGACGATCAATCGCCCCTGCGGATCGGCGGCGGCGCGTGAGCCATGCCGGACGCAGAAGGCGCATTGGCAGGCGCGGATCTCCATCTCGGACGGCTCAATTCCGGTTTCGAAGGTCAGGTGGATGTTGCCGCAATGGCAGCCGCCGCGGTGCGCGCTCATTGGATCTCTTCCGTCTTGACTTGGCGACAGACTATCCGCCCGACGACCCGGAGGAAATGACCTCTCGAAGGCGCAGCCGCCATTCTGCCTGACAAAGGCAGCACTTGGCCGGCTTTGCCTTGGTTTACGAGGCGGCCTTGCCGCGCCGCAAATGCTCGTCCAGGCGCGGCATGATCTCGACGAAGTTGCAGGGCATGTGGCGGTAGTCGAGCTGCGGTTTCAGGATGCCGTCCCAGGCGTCCTTGCAGGCGCCGGGCGAGCCCGGCAGCACAAAGACGAAGGTGGCGTTGACGACGCCGCCCGTCGCCCGGCTCTGCACTGTCGAGGTGCCGATCTTGTCGTAGGAAATGCGGTGGAACACTTCGGAAAAGCCATCCATGCGCTTCTCGAAGATCGGCTCCAGCGCCTCCGGCGTCACGTCGCGGCCGGTAAAACCGGTGCCGCCGGTGGTGATGACGACATCGATGTCTTCGTCGCGCGACCAGCCCAGCACCTTGTCGCGGATTTTCTCCCGGTCGTCGGTGACGATGTCGCGCGCGGCCAGGACATGGCCGGCCTCGGCGATGCGATCAGCCAGCGTCTGGCCGGATTTGTCGTCGGCAAGGCTGCGCGTATCGGACACCGTCAGCACCGCGATGCGCACCGGGATGAACGGCCGGCTCTCGTCAATTTTGGCCATCGGCCCCCTCCGAAGCGATGCTTCGTGTCGCGGCGACAAACCACTCCGGTTCGCGACTGCGAATCTCGGCGGCGGCGCGCTTGGCGACATTGCCGGTCTCGAACAGCCCGAAGCATGTCGCGCCGGATCCCGACATGCGCGAGAATCCAGATCCGGCCCTGTTCAGCAGGGAAAGCGCTCTGCCGATGGGCGGCTGGATCGCCTGCGCCGCCGGTTCGAGATCGTTGCGGGTGATCTCCAGCCAGTTGCGGACACTGTGGAAGTCAAATGCACGCGGCAGCGGCGGCAATCCCTCATTGTCGCGTTTCTCAAGTGCGTTGAACACATCAGGCGTCGAGACGGCGACGCCGGGATTGACCAGCACCAAAGCGAGCGCCGGAAAATCCGGCACCAGCGACAGCTCGTCGCCGACGCCACGCGCAACCAGCGGTTTTGCCGCAAGACACATCGGCACGTCGGCGCCGAGCGTGAGACCGATCCGCGCCAGTTCGGCCTCGCCGATGTCGAGACCCCAGGTCCGGACAAGACCCTGCAATACCGCCGCCGCGTCGCTCGAGCCGCCGCCGACGCCGGATGCGACCGGCAGGTTCTTTTCCAGCCGGATGGCAACCGGCGGCGTGCTCTGCTGGCCGGCCTGCCTGCGCAGCGCCTCGCGCGCCTTCACCACCAGATTGCTGTCGTCGATCGGCACGGAAGTCGCGTAACGGCCCGATACGGAGAACCGGTCGGCGTCGGCAGGCTCGATCTCGACCCTGTCGCCGAAGCGGGTGAAAACGACCAGGCTCTCGAGCAAATGGTAGCCGTCGGCGCGCTTGCCGGTGACGTGCAGCGCCAGATTTATCTTGGCGGGCGCAAGCCACGTCCGGGCTGCGGCATCCAAACTGTCGGCTGCTGACGGGATGATGCTCAGTCCTTGGCCAGGCGGTATTCGCCGGTCTTGGGATCCTGGACCAGCGTGCCGTTGGTGCCGTTGGCTGCCTGCTTTTCGGTGCGCCGCACCTTGGCGGTCACACGTTCGGCCTCGCGGACGAAGGTGCGGTAGCCGAAATAAGCGGCTGCGCCGACAACTGCGAAGAAAATGATCTGTGGCATTTCAAAGCTCCTCCCTCGCAAGACGGCAAGGCAGACTGTCAAGCCCTCATGCTAGACGCTTTCCCCGCTTTTTCAAAGCCCGAAGCGCGCCCACAATGCGCGCTCTTCCGCCGCATCGATCACGCCGCTTGCGGCGGCGGCGGCAATATCGGGCGCTGAAAAGTTCGAGCCGAACAGGCCGATGCGGCCAAACAGGCCACGCGGCGCGGTGACCAGCCTGAGCTGGGTTTTCGCGCCGAAGCGGGTTTTCAGTACCGTGCGCATGTCGCTCAACGCATCGACGAGGCCAAGCTCCAGCCCTTTCTTGCCGGTCCAGAACAGGCCGGTGAACAGGTCCGGATCGTCCTTCAGCTTGGTGCCACGGCGTTCCCTGACCAGGTCGATGAAGGTCTCGTGCACTTCCAGCTGCAGCGCCTTCAGGCGCTCGACGTCTTCCCTCTTTTCCGGCTTGAACGGGTCGAGCACCGCCTTGTTCTGGCCGGCGGTGTGGACACGGCGCTCGACACCGATCTTCTTCATCAACTCGGGAAAGCCAAACGAGGCCGAGACGACACCAATCGAACCGACGATGGAGGACGGATCGGCAAAGATCTCGTCGCCGGCGACCGCGATCATGTAGCCGCCCGAGGCCGCCACATCCTCGACGAAGACCAGCACCTTTTTGTTCTTCTCGACCGCGAGGTCGCGGATGCGCTTGAAGATCAGCCGCGACTGCACCGGCGAGCCGCCAGGCGAATTGATCGAAATGGCGACGGCGGGCGCATCGAACAGGAACGCCTTTTCGATGAGGGCGGCGGTGGACGCCAAGGACAGGCTCGGCCGGAACGGGCCGCCGCCGGCCATGATGGTGCCATGCAGCCTGATGACGGGAATGGTGATGACGCTGGATCGCCAGGATTTCGGCAGCAGGCGGTTGAAAAGGCGTTTCACGAGGTGGCTGTCTCCAAATGGCTTCAACGCATGTAGGGATTTGCCGGTCAACGGCAATGCTGCAATCCATCTCAGCCAACTGTGTGCCGGTTTTGCGGCAACGACACTGACGGGCCTAAATCAATCGCCAAACAGCGACCCCAGTCCGTTGTTGATCATCTCGGTTCGTTCCGACGGGCCGTCGCCCGTTTGCCCATGCAGCATCAAAGGCGGGCGGATCGACAGCTTGCCGCGCGCGCCGAGCGCTGCCCTGACGACAATGCGGATTGCGGCTGCTTCCGGGCGCGGATGCACGGCCAGCATCTCGGCGTCGCCGAAGCGGCCCGACAGCGCATGGAGGAGGTCGCCAAGCTGTTCCGGCCGCGCAATGACGGCCAGGCCCCCGCGCGGCTTGGCGACGGCAGCCGCACTCCGGATCCAGCTTTCGAACAGCCCCTGTTCCATCACATGCGCCTGCCGCCGCAGCGGATCGGGCGTGGCGCGGTCTTGCGCCGCGTTGAAGGGCGGGTTCATGATGACGAAATCGAAGGAATTGTCGGCAAGGCCGGCTTGCGTCCGCGCCCGGCCCGACAGCGTGACGTCGGCGGTCAGCACCGAGGCGCGATTGCCGAGATGCGCATTGCCGGGATGGGCGAGCGTGGTTGTGGCGAAGCCTGCCATCTCGGTCGACCGTTCGACGAGCACGACCTGCGCCTCTGGGCAGCGCGACAGCACGGCGAGACCCGCCGCACCGGCGCCGGCGCCGAAATCGGCGAGGCGTCCAGAAAAGCCGGATGAAACTGCTGCCGCCAGCATCATGGCATCCATCCCGGCGCGATGCCCTGTCCTGGGCTGGACCAGCCAGAAGCGGCCGCGATGGAAGGCATCCACCGTGTGGGGCGGCGTATCGCTGGTAAGCCCGCTCGCTTCAGCCATTATGTCTGGCGGATTTCGTTCTCGATGCCGGCGTCTTTCAAGATGCGCCGCGCCTGATCGGCCTGGTCGGCATCGACCATCACGCGCTTCTGCAAAAGACCAATCGACCCTTCGAGAATGCTCATGTTCTGGTCGGCGACGAAGCAGGCAATCCCGGCATCGCGCATCAGCGATTCGACAAAGGAGATGATCACGGCATCGTTGGTGCGCACGAGTTCTATCATCGGACGAAGTTCGCAGGTTGCAGCGTTGATGTAAACGCTGGAGCATGGCGCCGAAAAGTGTGGAGCGGTTTTCGGGCAACGGCATGCGGTCGCTAAGGTTGACACGCCGTCACCGCAGCCGCGCCAATTCGCCTCTTGCCGTGCCCGTATGTGCCGCCCTAGAGTCCCAGGCGGGACCAGGGGTGCCGTCGCACGCGTGATCAAAGACGGGAGTGTTTGTTGGTGGGTGTCGTTCTCAACATCGAAAACGGGAAGCGGGAACCCGCCTCCATCAAGGATCTCATCGACCTGACAGCAGCCGATATGGGGCGCGTCAACAAACTGATCCTGTCCAAGGC
The DNA here is from genome assembly GCF_040320535.1 of Mesorhizobium sp. M0676. NCBI lineage: Bacteria > Pseudomonadati > Pseudomonadota > Alphaproteobacteria > Hyphomicrobiales > Phyllobacteriaceae > Mesorhizobium > Mesorhizobium sp. M0676. The sequence goes on along the minus strand of NZ_JAMYPU010000002.1, from coordinate 175,070 downwards.
CGGCTCCGACGTCGAGATGATCCCGGAGGTCGCCAATCATCTGATCTCGTCGGGCGGCAAAAGGCTGCGGCCGATGCTGACGCTCGCGGCGGCCCAGATGTTCGGCTATTCCGGCGAGGGTCACGTCAAGCTCGCCACCGCGGTCGAGTTCATGCACACCGCCACGCTGCTCCATGACGATGTCGTCGACGAGAGCGGCATGCGGCGCGGCAAAAAGACCGCCCGCATGATCTGGGGCAACCAGGCGAGCGTGCTGGTCGGCGATTTCCTGCTCGGCCAGGCTTTTCGCATGATGGTCGATGTCGGTTCGCTGGAAGCGCTCGACATCCTGTCCAGCGCCGCCTCGATCATCGCCGAGGGCGAGGTGATGCAGCTGGCCGCCGCCAAGAACCTGGATACCACCGAGGACGAGCATTTCGCGGTCATCAAGGCCAAGACCGCGGCGCTGTTCTCGGCTGCCGCCGAGGTCGGTCCGGTCATCGCATCGGCGACGCGCAACGATCGCGCCGCATTGCGCTCCTACGGCATGAATCTCGGCCTTGCCTTCCAGCTCATCGACGATGCGCTGGATTACGGCGGCTCCAGCCAGGAGCTGGGCAAGAATGTCGGCGACGATTTCCGCGAAGGCAAGGTGACGCTGCCGGTCATCCTCGCCTACCGGCGCGGCACCAAGGCCGAGCGCACCTTCTGGAAGCGCGCCATCGAGGACAATGTCACCGACGATGCCGGCCTGGAAAAGGCGATCGGTCTGATGACCCGCCATGGCGCCATTGCCGACACCATCGGCCGCGCCCGCCATTTCGGCGAGATCGCCCGCGACGCGCTGGCGCCGCTGGAAGCGACGCCGCAGAAATCGGCGCTGATCGACGTCATCGACTTCTGCATCAGCCGGGTGAACTGACCCGCGCCTGGCGCCAAAGCAAGATTGCACGCAAAATCGGGCAATCACCGCTCGACAATCGGTTGCGGCGCAAATTATCTATAAAATATGGCAAAGACCGCAGACGACACCATCGCCGTGCGCATCAGCAAGGTGCTGGCGGATCGCATCATATCGGGTGCGATCGAACCCGGCGCCCGGCTGCGGCAGGATCACATCGCCGAGGAATTCCAGACCAGCCATGTCCCGGTGCGCGAGGCCTTTCGGCGCCTGGAGGCGCAAGGGCTGGCGGCCAGTGAGCCCAGGCGGGGCGTACGCGTCGCCGCCTTCGACCTCGGCGAAGTCAGGGAAGTCGCCGAAATGCGCGCAGCCCTCGAAGTGCTGGCGCTGCGCCATGCCGCGCCGCATTTGACGGCTTCCATTCTCAATCTTGCCGAAGAAGCCACAAAGGCCGGCGACAAATCCCGCGATGTCCGCTCTTGGGAGGAGGCCAACCGCACCTTCCACCGGCTGATCCTGGCGCCCTGCGGCATGCCGCGGCTCATCGCCACCATCGACGATTTGCACGCCGCAAGCGCCCGCTTCCTGTTCGCCGCATGGCGCTCGGAATGGGAAATCCGCACCGACCAGGATCATCGCGCGATCCTGAGCGCGCTGCGGCAGGGCAACACCGAATCGGCCGCCGCCACGCTTGGCCGGCACGTGCAGTGGATCGGCCAGAAACCAGTCGAGACCGCGTCGGGCAAGATGCGCGAAGCGTTTGCCATCGTCGGGTAGGGACGAAGGGACAAGTCGTCGGATTCCGCGCGTAGCGATCCTTCACACCCCCCTCTGTCCTGCCGGACATCTCCCCGCAAGGGGGAGATCAACAGCTTTGCCGTTGCGTCAGTCCTGCAACGTCGGCCATTGGCGAAAGCAAAGGCGACATCCGATCTCCCCACTTGCGGGGGAGATGGCCGGCAGGCCAGAGGGGGGTGCTGTCCCGCCAGCTTTTCCAAATGTCCTTTATTCGGCACGCAAGCCCAAGCCTTTTTAGGGGCGAGGGTTGCCATTCCCGCGCAAATATGGATTCGATAATAGATCGAACAACAAAATTATCTATAATTCAAACCAGCCAGGGAAGCCGCCATGACCGACATCGCCTTTTCGCCGTCCAAGCCGTCCTTCAGCCCGTTGCGCCTGCAAACCCGCTCGCATAGCTGGCAGGCCGCGGCCGTCGTCCTCGGCACGCTGTTTCTGGCGCTGTTGTCCCAGATCGAGGTGCCGATGGTGCCGGTGCCGGTCACCATGCAGACCTTCGCCGTGACGCTGATCGGCGCGCTCTATGGCTGGCGGCTTGGCGCCATCACCATCGCCGCCTGGCTCGTCGAGGGTGCCGTGGGCTTCCCGGTGCTATCGGGCGGCGCCGCCGGCATCCAGCACTTTGCCGGGCCAACGGGCGGCTATCTCTTCGCCTTCCCGCTTGTCGGCGCGCTTGTCGGCTGGCTGGCCGAACGCGGCTGGAACGGCAGCCGCGTGCTGCTCGCCTTCGCCGCCATGGTCCTCGGCAATCTCGCCTGCCTGGTTCTCGGCACGGCTTGGCTCGCCGCCACGATCGGCCTCGAACAGGCCATCACCTTCGGTTTCCTCCCCTTCCTCATCGGCGGCCTGCTGAAATCGGCGCTCGGCGCCGCGACGCTCAAGCTGTTTTCGGGCAAGGCGGACCCGGCCGCAACCGCGTCCTAAAACCAATGACGGTCAGGCTGCGCTCCCATCATCTTCTTTGCCTGCTGACCTATGTCGGCAAAGGGTACAGCGCAGCATTCGTCGCCAATTATGACGCGATCGCGAAACGTCTTGGCCGGGGCGAGGAGATCCTGATCGTCTCCGGCCCCGACGACATCTGCCAGCCGCTGCTCGGCGAGGCCGAGCCCCACTGTTTGCGCGTAAGCGCCGCCGGCCGGGACGAACTGGCAGCACGCGATGTCGGCAAACTGCTGACCCGGCCGATCCGGGCCGGCGTCCGTCTCAGCCTCGACGCGGCAACGCTTGCCGGCTTGCGCGCGGCCTTTTCAGCCGGTGTGACGCGTGAGGCCTGCCAGGGGTGCGAATGGGCCGGCCTGTGCACCGCTGTGGCAGCAAGCGGATATCGCGATGTCAGGCTGTAGCTCCCAACCCCGATCTGCTATTATCCCGATCCACAGTGTTGTGCGTCGCCATGGTTTGTTAATCGGGTGACCCGATTGTGAATTCGGCCCGGATTGAAGCCTGACCCCAAAAAGGCCATGCTTTGTCAGGAAACATCGAGTCTATGGCTTCTCCGCGCCGACGCGGGATGGCGCTTGGCTGAAAGGGATACGATGCGGCAAGGACGTGCGCGCTGGCTCGCGGGGCTGGCAATTATGGCAGGGATGGCGATTTCTCCGCTGCCTGCCTACGCCAAGGAATCGACCGACCCGGTCAAGATCACCTCCTTCTCGGGCGCCTATCTCGCCGCCCGCATCGCCGAAGGCGACAACGACCTCGACAATGCCATCGCTTATTACAAGCAGGCGCTCGCCTTCAATCCCGGCGACACCTCGCTGCAGCAAAGCCTGATGCTGTCGCTGATCGCGCAAGGCCGCTTCGAGGAATCGCTGGTCTATGCCGACAACCTCAAGGCAGTTCCCGACGTCGAGCGCTTCTCGCGTCTGGCTCTGGCGGTCGATTCCTTCCACAAGAAGGATTTCACCAAGGCGCAGTACTGGCTCAAGCTGTCGCTCGAATCCGATCTCGACCGGCTGATTTCCGGCGTCATGTCCGGCTGGGCACAAGAGGGCGCCGGCGACCCCACCGGGGCGATGGCCTCGATCGACAAACTGCAGGGGCCTGACTGGTTCGGCCTGTTCAAGTCCTTCCACCGCGCGCTGATCGCCGATGCCGCAGGCCTGTCGGACAAGGCCGACGCGCTTTATGACGCGACCCTGACCGACGTCACGGCCGGCGGTGCCGCGCCCGAGACATGGATGCGCAACGCCCAGGCCTACGCGTCTTTCCTGGCGCGCAAGGGCAACAAGAACAAGGCGCTCTACGTGCTCGACAAGGCCGAGGCGTTCGCGCCCGGCAAGCTGGACATCCAGGCGCTTCGCGACAGGATCAGCAAGGGCGACAAGATCGAGCCCTTCGTCGCCAGTCCCTCCGAAGGCGCCGCTGAAATCCTGCTCGACCTCGCCATCGCGCTCAATCGCGGCGGCGGCGAGCCGTTCGTGCGCCTCTATCTGCAATATGCGCTCGCGCTCAAGCCCGACAGCGACGCCGCTTTGGTGCAGCTTGCCGCCGTTGCGGAGCAGCTGAAGGACGGCGAAGGCGCCATTGCGCTCTATAGCCGCATTCCAGCCTCCTCGCCGCTGAAGGAGCTTTCCGACCTGCAGCTCGGCCTCAACCTTGCCGATCTCAACCGTCACGACGAGGCTATCGCCCATCTCAAAGCATTCGTCGAAGCTCACCCCGATGACATGCGCGCCTATCTGGCGCTAGGCGGGGTCTATGCCTCGAAGGAGGATTTCCGCTCCGCCGCCACTCTCTACGACAAGGCGGTCGCGGTGCTGAAGACGCCGACCAATGCCAACTGGAACATCTACTATCAGCGCGGCATCGCCTATGAGCGGCTGAAGGAATGGCCGAAGGCCGAACCGAACTTCCTCAAGGCGCTTGAGCTGTTCCCCGACCAACCGCAGGTGCTGAACTATCTCGGCTATTCCTGGGTCGACATGAACATGAACCTCAAGGAAGGCCTGGCGATGATCCAGAAGGCCGTCGACCTCAGGCCGAGCGACGGCTACATCGTCGATTCGCTTGGCTGGGCCTATTTCCGCATGGGCCGGTTCGACGACGCCGTGCGCGAAATGGAGCGCGCCGTGTCGCTCAAGCCGGAAGATCCGGTGCTCAACGACCATCTCGGCGATGCCTATTGGCGCGTCGGCCGCAAGCTCGAAGCCACTTTCCAGTGGAATCAGGCGCGCGACCTGAAGCCGGATCCCGATGTGCTTGCCATTTTGCAGCAGAAGCTGATGAAGGGCCTGCCGCCGATCGAATCCAACACGGCGCAGGAAACCCCGAAGGTCAAGCCGGCCACCCCGCCAGCGCCGAAGGGGTGATCGGGCCATACTTCTGATGAAACGGGGCTCGCTGAGCCCCGTTTTTTCGGCTTGGCGTCTTAGAGCAATTCCAGGAAAGTGTGCGCGGTTTTCCGTTCGGAATTGCGACAGAAACAAAGAGATAGAGACGCCCTATCGCGATCGTCATTCTATGGCGGAGCAAGGAGCGAAGCGACGCGGCGCAGACCCAGCGTTGGCGCTCATTCTAGAACAGCTTTCGGTAGACGACGAACCCCGAGAGATCGCCGATCTTGTCGTAGAGCTTCATCGCCGTGTGGTTGGTTTCGTGTGTCAGCCAGTAGACGCGGCTGGAGCCTGCGGTTTGCGCCCTGGTATAGACGTCTTCGATCAGTGCCCGGCCGACGCCCTTGCCGCGCGACGCCTCATTGGTGAAGAGATCCTGCAGATAGCAGTTCGGCGAAATCGCCGTCGTGGTGCGGTGGTAGAGATAGTGGACAAGGCCGAGAAGCTTGCCTTCGCTCTCGGCGACCAGCGCATGCATCGGCTCATAGGCATCGAAGAAGCGCGACCATGTCATTGCAGTGATGTCACCGGGCAGGGCGGTCTCGCCCGAGCGGCCGTAAAACGCATTGTAGCCGTCCCACAGCGGCAGCCATTGCTCGTAATCCTCTCGGGTGACGGGGCGTACGGTGAACTGGCCTTGCATGGCTGAACCTTTGTCGTTGAAGCTGGGCGAGCAAACGGCCACCGGCACCGTCCGGCAATGGGCCAGTCCGAAGCAAAGCGTTCAACCTCTCATCAAGGCGGCGATAGGCGCTGCCTTGACGCCTACCGGCCCGGCAACTAGGGAATGGCATCATTTCAGCGCTTTCCGAGGCCGCCGTGACGTCAGACAGTCCAGCCCATATGCATCCCAGCCGCTCGTTCCAGGGGCTGATCCTGACCCTGCACAATTACTGGGCCGCCTATGGCTGCGTCATCCTGCAGCCTTACGACATGGAAGTCGGCGCCGGCACCTTCCATCCGGCCACCACGCTGCGCGCGCTCGGGCCCAAGGGCTGGAACGCCGCCTACGTCCAGCCCTCGCGCCGGCCCAAGGACGGCCGCTACGGCGAAAACCCCAACCGGCTGCAGCATTATTACCAGTACCAGGTGATCCTGAAGCCCAACCCGCCGAACCTGCAGGAACTCTATCTCGGCTCGCTCAAGGCGATCGGCGTCGATCCGTTGCTGCACGACATTCGCTTCGTCGAGGACGACTGGGCAAGCCCGACGCTTGGCGCCTGGGGGCTCGGCTGGGAGTGCTGGTGCGACGGCATGGAAGTGTCGCAGTTCACTTATTTCCAGCAGGTCTGCGGCATCGAATGCGCGCCGGTGGCGGGAGAACTGACCTACGGCCTGGAGCGGCTGGCCATGTATGTGCAGGGCGTCGACAATGTCTACGACCTCAACTTCAATGGCCGAGAAGGCGCCGAAAAAGTCACCTATGGCGATGTCTTCCTGCAGGCCGAGCAGGAATATTCCAGGCACAATTTCGAATATGCCAACACCGCCATGCTGCTCAGGCATTTCGAGGACGCCGAAGCCGAATGCAAGGCGCTGCTCGCGGCCGGCGCCCCGGCTTCGAACGACAATCTGCCGATGCACCGCATGGTCTTCCCGGCCTATGACCAGTGCATCAAGGCCAGCCACGTCTTCAACCTGCTCGACGCGCGCGGCGTGATTTCGGTGACCGAGCGGCAGAGCTACATCCTGCGGGTGCGCAATCTGGCGAAAGCCTGCGGCGAGGCATTTTTGCAGACCCAGGCCGGCGGGCTCGCCGCCTGAGGCTCACTTCATCATTTCGAGGGAAATGTTGATTGGGGCCAACATCGGGCCAGTCGACCCCGCCATGGTCCGCATAGCCTGCCGTACGCCCGGCATCGAGAAGGCGCCATGCACCTGCGCGGCGAAACAGGCGCTGAGCGCGATGATCTGGAGAAGTCTCGATGCCGTTTTCATGGTCGTTCAGCCAATAGGTCCCTGCCTGAGCGTTGGTCGCTTCAGCGCTGCGTTTGGTTCATGGAAATCTTTGATCCAAGGACGGGCGGGCTGGTTGCGGCCCGACAGGGGCGGTCAAAATTTCTGGAAACAGCGGTCAGCCGAGTTGCTATGCCCTCTTACCTCCCCCTAGATGGGGGAGGTCGCCGCGAAGCGGCGGGTGGGGGTGACAGCGCGACGTTCCATGCCAAAACTCGATCGATTCAAGCTGCAGTCTGCGCAAAGGCTTCGCGCGGCGATGACCGACGAGGAACGCATCCTGTGGCGGCATCTGTGGCGCATTCCAGTAGAAGGCACTCATTTTCGCAGGCAGGCGTCGGTAGGCGTTTACTTCCCTGATTTCATCTCCCACCGGCTGAAGCTGATCATTGAGGTGGACGGTGCCCATCACAGCTTCGATGACCAGCAGCACCATGACGAGCGTCGAACGAAATGGTTCGAGAGCCAAGGCTACCGCGTCATTCGCTTCTGGAACCATGAAATCAAAAACGAACTGGATTCCGTGCTCGATACGATCTATGCGGCGGTGGAAGAACGAAAATCACACCTGCGTTTGCGCGATGGTGCCGAAGGTATCGGCGGCTGAGAGGTCGCCACCCCACCCCGGCGCTGCGCGCCGACCCTCCCCATCGAGGGGAGGGTGGGAGCCTGACCATGCCTGATCTGCTTCTAGAACTCCGCTCGGAAGAGATCCCCGCCCAGCCGCGCGTCCGCAGCGCCGGAGGCGCGAGGACGCGCAATCAGGAAGAAGGCATGCGGGTGGAGAAACTCTGATGCCTGATCTTTTGCTAGAACTTCGCTCCGAGGAAATCCCCGCCCGGCCGCGCAACCGCAGCGCCGGAGGCGCGAGGACGCGCAATCAGGGAGAAGGCATGCGGGTGGAGAAACTCTGATGCCGGATTTGTTGCTGGAACTCCGCTCCGAGGAAATTCCCGCCCGCATGCAGCGCAAGGCGGCGGGCGATCTCAGGAAGATGCTGACCGACGGTCTGGTCGAGGCGGGTCTGACCTATGACGCCGCGCGCGAATACTGGACGCCGCGGCGCCTGGCGCTCGATGTCAGGGGCCTGACCGCGCGCTCGAAGGACATCCACGAGGAGATCAAGGGGCCGTCGACGGCGGCGCCGGACCAGGCGGTGCAGGGTTTTCTGCGCAAGGCAGGCCTTGCCTCGGTTGCCGAGGCGCATGTCCATTCCGATCCGAAGAAGGGCGATTTCTACGTCGCCCATATTTCGAAGCCGGGCAGGGCGGCGGAAGAAATCGTCGCCGAACTGGTGCCGGCCATCATCCGCAGCTTCCCGTGGCCGACATCGATGCGCTGGGGGCCGGCTTCGACCAAGCCCGGTTCGCTGCGCTGGGTGCGGCCGCTGCAGACGATCCTGTGCACCTTCGGCCCGGAGACCGAGGAGCCGGTGGTGGTCGATTTCGAGATCGATGGCATCCGCTCGGGCAATATCACCTATGGCCATCGTTTCATGGCGCCGGGTGAAATCACCGTGCGCCGCTTCGACGATTACGTGACCAAGCTGGAAGCGGCCAAGGTCGTGCTCGACGGCGACCGGCGCAAGGAGATCATCCTTGCCGACGCCCGCAACCTCACCTTCGCCAACGGGCTCGATCTGGTCGAGGACGAAGGGCTGCTGGAAGAAGTGTCGGGCCTGGTCGAATGGCCGGTGGTGCTGATGGGCGAATTCGAACAGGCCTTTCTTGCCATTCCGCCCGAGGTGGTCCGGCTGACCATCCGCGCCAACCAGAAATGCTTTGTCACCCGTCCGCAAGGCGACGGCGAAAACCTCTCCAACCGCTTCATCCTCACCGCCAACATCGAGGCGAAGGATGGCGGCAAGGAGATCGCGCACGGCAACGGCAAGGTGGTGCGCGCGCGCCTGTCGGATGCGCTGTACTTCTGGCGCACCGACCAGGGCGATCTGCCCGATCTCGAGCAGCTTGAAGCATCGGCGGAAAAGTTCGGGCTCGATTTGAAAAAACCGCTCGACCAGCGCATGGCTCGCCTCGACCATCTCAACGTCACCTTCCACGCCAAGCTCGGCACGCAAGGCGAGCGGGTAGAGCGGATCAAGCGGCTGGCGCAAGAGATCGCGCCGACAGTGGCGCAGTCCATCTCCCCCCTCGAGGGGGAGATGGCCGGCAGGCCAGAGGGGGTCGCTCCGGCTGCCGCGACGCCGTCCGGTCTCTCGAAGAAAGAGGGAGTTGGCGCTCCACGCGAGACGACCCCCTCTGTCGCCTTCGGCGACATCTCCCCCTCAAGGGGGGAGATTACCGCGCTCGCCGGTCGTGCTGCTGTGCTGGCCAAAGCCGATCTCACGACAGAAGTGGTCGGCGAGTTTCCCGAACTGCAGGGCGCCATGGGGCGCAAATATGCCCTGCTGCAGGGCGAGCATCCGTCGGTCGCAGCGGCTATCGAAGAGCATTACAAGCCGCAAGGCCCGTCCGACCGCGTGCCGACCGATCCCGTGTCGATTGCCGTCGCGCTGGCTGACAAGCTCGACACGTTGGTCGGTTTCTGGGCCATCGATGAAAAGCCGACCGGTTCGAAGGATCCCTATGCGCTGAGAAGGGCGGCTCTGGGGGTGGTCCGACTAATCTTGGAGAATGGAGTCAGATTGAAGCTCTATGCGCCTCTTGCCTCGAAAGCAGGCGCGCTCGCTTCTACATTAATTTCGACCAGGAACATGGACTGGGAAACGGAAAAACGCTGGTTTGAAGGCACCGACATTGATCCAAAGATGACTTTTGCCAAGGAGCTTTTGGCAAAGGGTGCTCGGGAGTTTCCGATGGAAGTACCCGCGTTTGAGAAGATTGGCTCCGACCTCCTCGCCTTCTTCCACGACCGCCTGAAAGTCTATCTCCGCGATCAGGGCGCCCGCCACGATCTCATCGACGCCGTCATCACGCCGCACTCGGATGACCTCCTGCAGATCGTGCGCCGCGTCGAAGCGCTCGGCTACTTCCTCGACACCGAGGACGGCAAGAACCTGCTCGCCGGCACCAAGCGCGCGGCCAACATTCTGGCTGCCGAGGAGAAGAAGAAAACGCGTGTCGCCGCGACTGTTGAGCCGGCGCTGTTTCGCGAGGAGGCCGAGAAATCGCTGTTTGCGGCGGTGAATCAGGCGGAGAGAGAAGCCGGCGAAGCGATTCAAAACGAAGACTTTTCCGCCGCCATGCTGGCGCTTAGCGTGTTGCGTGAACCGGTTGATTCATTCTTTGAACGCGTTCTCGTGAATGATGAGGACCAGGCCGTGCGCGCCAACCGCCTGGCGCTGCTGGCTCGCATCCGCACGGCCACCGATCAGGTCGCGGATTTTTCCAGAATAGCTGGCTAAGGGACGGACAAGCCCGAAGACGGGCGGCGTTCACACGCCGCCCGTCTTGTTTTCAGTCCTCCCGGGGCTGACCCCGTCAGTCCTCCAAAATGCTGACATGCACGCTGTCTGAATAGACGTCGACCTGGATCAGCGGCTCGCCATTGACGATGGCGTTCCGTGTCGAGGAGCTCATCGCGCCACCGCGCTTCAGCATGCGTTCCAGATACGCGCGATCATCGTTGCTGCGGAACCAGTCATCGCCCTGGTCGTCGGCATCGCGCCGGTGGAACTTGTGCCAGTTGGCACGGTCCTGCCGCACCATCTGTGCTGCGCTGCTCAGCTCATAGCCGTCGCTGGCATGGTGGTCGCGATCGGAAATGCGCGCGACGTAGGACCCTAGCTCGTCACCGGCCTGCGCGCCGCCGACACCTATAGGTGACGCCAGCAACAGGCCGGCAATAGTCAAAGATTTCGTCATGTTCATGATAACCCCTCGCTCTCCTAGAACCCGGCGCGCTCATGCCAAACCCGATTGGCGAAATTGGGGCCGCCGCCGCCAAGCCGATCGTGCGCCGGGGCGTCGATCGGCGTCAAGCGGAATGGATCGGCCGACTGTCTTGGCCGACTGTCTTGGCTGAATGGCCTACTCGGCTTTGCCGACGCCCTCGATCGGCTGCTGCGGTGTTGCTGCCGGCTGCGGCGCTGCCGGTTGCGACTCGGGCTTGCCGATCGATGCCGTTGCAGTTCCTGCTGGTGCGGTCTCTGCCGTCGTCTCCGCTGCCGGCGCTGAAGTGCTCGCACTGGCCGGAGCCGGCGCGGCGAAGGCGCGGCCGACGATGCCGCCGCGAATGATCATCGGGTCCTGCCTGGGCTTTTCGGGGATCGCCGCGACCTTTTCATAAGTCACATCGGGCTGGGCATCGCCGAGCGCGACGATCGATGGCGACGAGGCGATCCTGACCGGTTCGGATCCGCCAACCTTGATGACTGATGGCGTCGAGGTCGAGACGCCGAGAAAGACGATCGACGAGGCGTGCGCCCCACCGGTCATCGCCGCCAGGGTGAAACCAAGCGCTCCAAGCACACGCATCGACATCGAAACCGTCCCCTTGCCCGACAAGCCGCCAGCCCTAACCGCAAATAGCCTTAACCCCAGTGGATTGATGCCGGCTTGCAGGGAAACGTAGCATTTTAGGCATTGATAATTCGCCAACGCCGGCTTGCCCGAAAACCACTGCCGTATTAGAGCAATTCCAGGAAAAGTGAGTAGCGGCTTTCCGTCCGGAATTGCGCAAAAACAAATACTTAGAGCGTTTCAGCGAACCGCTGAACCGCTCTAATGCATGTCGCTCAAAAGTGGCCCCGGTTTTGAGAGAACGACATGCATCAAAACAAAGACCTAAAGCGCGTCGCATGAATCCGGTTCAGCGCGACGCGCTTTAGGTCCGGTGCCTGTGAGGTGAAGCGAGTGGCTGAGATACTATCCGTCGGCGAAGCGATGGAGCAGGCGTTGGCGCTGCTCGAGGGCGGCGACGTCGTCGCCATCCCGACGGAGACCGTCTATGGACTGGCCAGCGACGCGACCAATGGCGTCGGCGTCGCCCGCATCTTCGAAGCCAAGGGCCGGCCGCGCTTCAACCCGCTGATCGCCCATGTCGCCGATCTCGCGATGGCCGAGCGCATTGCGATCTTCGACCCGCTTTCGAAGCGGCTGGCCGAGGCGTTCTGGCCGGGGCCGCTGACGCTGGTGCTGCCGCTCCGACCCGGCAACGGCATCCATCCGCTGGTCACCGCCGGGCTCGATACGATCGCGCTGCGCATGCCGAGGGGCTTCGGCGGCGAGCTGATCGCCAGGCTCGGCCGCCCGCTGGCCGCGCCCAGCGCGAACTCTTCGGGCAAGATAAGCGCGACGACAGCGCAAGCCGTGGCGGCCGATCTCGGCGCCAAAATCCGGCTGGTGGTCGATGGCGGCGCCACCCCGGTCGGGCTGGAATCGACCATCGTCAAGGTCGAAGGCAACAGCGTGCGGCTGCTGAGGCCAGGCGGCATCGCTGCCGCCGATATCGAGGCCGTCACCGGCATCAAGCTGCAGCGCGGCGCGACAGCCGGCATCGAGGCACCCGGCATGCTGGCGTCGCATTATGCGCCGAGCGCATCGGTGCGGCTCGATGCACAGAGTGTGGCTGAAGGCGAGGCCTTGCTGGCCTTTGGTGGCGACCGCGCCGAAGGCTGGCAAGCGGCGGCCGCCTTGCGCAACCTGTCCGCGTCAGGCGATTTGCGCGAAGCCGCAAGCAATCTGTTCGCGTATTTGCAGGAACTCGACCGCAGCGGTGCGGCGACGATCGCCGTCGAGCCGATCCCGTTCGATGGGCTCGGCGAGGCGATCAACGATCGGCTGTTTCGTGCCGCTGCCCCCCGTGACAAGCTCGACTGAGCGCCATAGTTTGCGCCCATGAACGACTCCCCCTTCGATCTCGACCCCACCCTCATCGACCGCTTCGCGGCAATCGCCGGCGACAAATACGCGCTGCGCGACCAGGCCGATATTGCGCCGTATCTTACCGAGCGGCGCGGTCTGTGGCATGGCAGGACCGCCTTGGTGCTGCGTCCCGGCAGCGTCGACGAGGTGAGCCGTATCATGCGGTTGGCGAGCGAGACGGGAACGCCGGTCGTGCCGCAAAGCGGCAACACCGGGCTGGTCGGCGCCCAGGTGCCTGACGCATCCGGCCGCGAGATCGTGCTTTCTTTGTCGCGGCTGAACCGCATTCGCGAGATCGACGTCTTCTCCAACACGGTAACAGTCGAGGCCGGCGTTATCCTGCAGACGCTGCAGGAAGCGGCCGATGCCACCGACCGGCTGTTTCCGCTGTCGCTCGCCGCGCAAGGGTCCTGCCAGATCGGCGGCAATCTCTCGTCCAATGCCGGCGGCACCGGCGTGCTTGCCTATGGCAATGCGCGCGAACTCTGCCTCGGCGTCGAAGTGGTGCTGCCGACCGGCGAGGTCTTCGACGATCTGCGCAAATTGAAGAAGGACAACACCGGCTACGATCTGAAGAACCTGTTCGTCGGCGCCGAAGGCACGCTCGGCATCATCACCGCAGCGGTGCTGAAACTGTTTCCCAAGCCCAAGGGGCGCGAAGTGGCCTTTGCCGGCCTGTCGTCGCCGGAAGCAGCGCTTTCGCTGTTCAGCCTGGCGATGGACCGGGCAGGGGCGGCACTCACCGCCTTCGAGCTGATCGGCCGGCGTCCGTATGATTTCACGCTGCGCCATGCGCAGGGCGTCACGCGGCCGCTGGCGCAGGATTGGCCATGGTATGTGTTGATGCAGGTGTCGTCGGGCCGTTCGGCCGAGGACGCCAGGGGGCTGATCGAAGAAGTGCTGTCGGCAGGCCTCCAGCAAGGCATCGTCGGCGACGCGGTGATCGCGGCCAGCCTGGCGCAGGGCGACGCGTTCTGGAACTTCCGCGAGGTGCTGCCGGATTCGCAAAAGCCCGAAGGTGCTTCGATCAAGCATGATATTTCGGTGCCGGTGGCATCCATCCCGGCGTTTATCGAAAAGGCGGCCGGTGCAGTGGCTTCGGTCAGTCCGCAGGCGCGCGTGGTCTGCTTCGGTCATATGGGCGACGGCAATCTGCACTACAACATCTCCCGGCCGGAGGGCGGTGACGACGAAGCGTTTCTCGGCCTCTACCACGCCATGAACCATGCCGTGCACGATGTCGTGCGCTCCTTCCACGGTTCGATCTCGGCCGAGCATGGCATCGGCCAGTTGAAGCGCGACGAACTGATCGCCACCGCGCCGCCAATGGCGATCGAACTGATGCGCCGGGTGAAGGCCGTCTTCGATCCGGCCGGCATCATGAATCCCGGTAAGGTTATCTGATCCTTTCAACATTTTGTGGCTGGTCTCATTCCGATAACCATCGCCTGAGATCAGCAAAATTTAACTGACTTTCTTAAGCCGCGCGGCAGAAGCTCGCGCTAATGTTTCACACAACGAGGCCGGGAAAACTGGCCCGGTGGGATCCGTGAAAGCGGCTCTCAGGAGAAACACAGGAAGGCAGCAGATGAACAGTGTATTGAAGCCCGTCTGGGCCGGGCGCAACATGCGCCTCGACCCATTCCGCCTGCCGCAAGTGGTGAGCTATGCCACGCGCGACGACTATGGCGACGTTACCTTCACCATCGACCAGCGCGGCGCCGTCATCCGCCGCACGCTCGAGATGAGCGGCGTGCCGGCGATCATCGCGCTGCCCGCCAACGCGTTTCGCGGCGTCGCCGCCCGCGCGATGGAGGATGCGCAAGGCAATGTCACGGTAACCCTCGAACTCCTGCACAACGACCCGATGCTGTCGGTGCCGCTGCTGGTGGCCGACGATCTCGACGACGTCGCCGCCGACTGGCGCGCCTGGGCCGATGCTTACCGGCTGCAGATGCTGCTGATCGAATCCGACGGCATTGCCCGCACGCTTGAGGAATCGCTCGGCGCCGCCATCAAGGCGCTGCCGGCCAAGGATCGCCGCAAGGGCCGGGTCTCGACCACGCGCCGCCCGCGCTTCCTCGCCCGCCGCAGGGCCGGCAATCTCGGGCTGAGACTGGTGATCGACGGCCAGGAGATTATTTCGAGAGAGTAGCTTGACCGGCGATTGGCGAAACCGCCGACGACAGCCTTCTTCTCCCCGTCACTATACGGGGGTTGAGGAGCGGTCCGCGTAGCGGACGAAAAGCCAATTGCTTGGCTTTTCGAGTGACGAACGCCCGGCAGGGCGATGAGGGGCGGCGCTGACCGAGGCATTTCTCGCAATATCGCCGCTGTGCATCTCACCTCAACTGCAAAGATGGGCGCTGCCCTCATCCGGCTGCCGCCACCTTCTCCCCGTGTAGTGACGGGGAGAAGGTGATTAAACCAGCGGCTTTAGCGCTACCCACAGCGCACCGCCGATCAGGCCGATGAAGATCAACCAGCCGACCTGGTTGTTGGATTTGAACAGCCGCAGGCACTGATCGGGATCGTCGATATCCAGAACCGCTATCTGCCGCGCCATATGGGCGCCGGCGGCGATCAGCCCGGCCAGCGCCACCACAGGCGCCTGCGCCGAGGCGAAGGCGATGGCGAAGCAGACCAGCGTGCCGCCATAAAGCCCGACCAGCCAGGTCTTGGTGTTGTCGCCGAACAGCCGCGCCGTCGAGCGCACGCCGACAATGGCGTCGTCTTCCTTGTCCTGATGCGCGTAGATAGTGTCGTAGCCGATCACCCACAGGATTGAGCCGATATAGAGCATGACGGCCGGGCCATCGAGATCGCCGAACTCCACCGCCCAGCCCATCAGCGCACCCCAGGAGAAGGCGAGCCCGAGCACCAATTGCGGCCAGTTGGTGAAGCGCTTCATGAAGGGATAGACGGCAACGATGACCAGCGAGACGATGCCGAGCGGAATGGCGAAGTCGTTGAACTGCAGCAGCACGACGAGGCCCAGCAAGGCCTGGATGACCAGGAACGCCCAGGCTTGGCGGCGCGTCACCTTGCCGGCCGGCAATGGCCGCGAGCGCGTGCGCTCGACCTTGTTGTCGATGTCCTGGTCGACAATGTCGTTATAGGTGCAGCCGGCGCCACGCATGGCGACGGCGCCGACAAAGAACAGGAACAGGAACCACGGCGACGGCAGCAATGTGAGCAACGGGTCGCTTGCGCGCGGATAGGCGCTGGCCGCAAGCGCTGCCGACCACCAGCAGGGCCACAGCAGCAATTGCCAGCCGATCGGCCGGTCCCAGCGCGCAAGCTGCGCGTAAGGCCACAGCCAGCGCGGCAATATCTTGTAGACCCAATGGCCGCTCGGCGCGTCGGCGACGCGGCCCTGTGCGGCTTTCGACTGGATGGTTTCCATCGTGCTGGAGTGGCAGCAGCGGCGTGCCCCGTCAAGCGGCCGCATTGTCGCTCAGGCGGTGAAAATATCGTGGCTGGCAAACCATTCCTTCGCCACCTCCGTGAAGGCCAGCGCCGCCTTCGACAGCCTTTGCCTTGTGTCATGGGTGAGGATGATGCGCTGCATCGGCAGCGGATCGGACAGCGGCTTGCAGACCAGCGGCAGCCCGTCATAACTCCTGTCGCCATAAGGCCTGGTGTAGCTCACCGCGACGCCGAAGCCGTTGGCGACCATGCTGCGCTGCAGTTCGAACGAACTCGCCGTCGATTGCGAGACCGGCGACAGGCCGCGGCTGAGGAACAGGTCCAGCATATGCTGCCAGCTGTGCGGCTGGTCGGTGGTGATCAAGGGATGGGTCGCCAGCTCCGCCAGGCTGACGCTCGCCTGGCTGGCCAGTGCGTGGCCTTGCGGCAGAAGCGCGTGTGGCCGCAACTCATGCAGCAGGATGCGGGCGAAGTGCGAGGGCAGGCCGAGATCGTAGGTCAGGCCGAGATCGATTGCCGCATCGCCGAGCCGCCGGCCCAGCGTCTCGAAGGTCTCGTCGCGGACCACCACGGTGACCGCCGGGCAGCGTTGCGAAAAAGCGCGGATCAGCGCCGGCGCGAAATAAGGCGCCAGATCCTCGAAACAGCCGAGCACAAGTTCGCCCCCGACATCGGCGTCGCGCGTCCCGAGCCCAACCAGTTCGTCCGCTTCGGCCAGCACCTGCTTTGCCTTCGCCACCGCGCTGCGGCCGAACGAGGTCAGCGCGATGCCGCTGCCGCGCTGGCGCACGAACAGTTTCTGGCCGAGCGTCGCTTCGACATTGTCGATCGCCACCGAGATCGAGGGCTGCGAGACGTTCAGCATCCGCGCGGCCGCGGTGACGCTGCCATGCCGTGCGACGGCGACGAGGTAACGCAGCTGGGTGAGGGTCAGATTCATAGTCTAAAACTATAAGAGAGATGAGAAGTTATTATTTTACGCGATGTGCGGCGGCTGCGATAGTCGGTCATCGAAACAGGGAAGACATGAGATGGCCGCCAGACATATCGATGCCGCAGCGATTGCCGACTACCAGCGCGACGGCGCGGTCTGCATACGCGGCGCTTTCAAGGACTGGGTCGGCACCATCGGCGCCGGCATCGAGCGCAACATGCAAAACCGCAGCGCCACGGCGTCGGACATCGCCAACGGCAAGGGCAGCTTCTTCGACGATTACTGCAATTGGGAGCGCATTCCCGAATTCGTCGACGTGGTGCGCAATTCCCCGGCCGCGGAACTCGCGGCAGCGGCGATGCAGTCGCGCAGCGCCCAGTTCTTCCACGACCATGTGCTGGTCAAGGAACCGGGCACGCAAAAGCCGACGCCTTGGCACCAGGACATCCCGTATTACTTCGTCGATGGCACCCAGACCGTCAGCTTCTGGATTCCGATCGATCCGGTCAAGGAAGCGACGCTGCGGCTGATCGCCGGCTCGCACAAATGGGACAAGATGATCCTGCCGGTGCGCTGGCTCGATGACAGCAATTTCTATGCCGGCGAGGGCGATTATCTGCCCGTGCCGGATCCAGACAAGGACCCGTCGCTGAAGGTGCTCGAATGGGAGATGGAGCCGGGCGACGCCATCCTGTTCGACTTCCGCACCGCGCATGGTGCGCGCGGCAATCCGACCGCGGCGCGTCGCCGGGCGCTGTCGCTGCGCTGGGTCGGCGACGATGCGCGCTATGTCGAGCGCCCCGGCCGTACCTCGCCGCCCTATCCCGGCCATGACATGAAGCCCGGCCAGAAACTGCGCGAGGACTGGTTCCCGGTCGTCTTCCAGAGCTGATACCGGCCGGGGACGCCGTGCTCTCGGCGCGACGTTCCCGTGCGCAACCGGTATGGCGCAAGGTAAAACTCTTGACCCGCGCCGCCCGGGGCAATAGCGCAGTCCCTGTCGTGAAATGACAAGGGACATCGGCATGCGCGTTTTGTTGATCGGCTCCGGCGGCCGCGAACATGCCCTGGCCTGGAAGATCGCGGCCTCGCCGCTTTTGACCAGGCTCTATGCCGCGCCCGGCAATCCGGGCATCGCCCACGAGGCCGAACTGGTCAAGCTCGACATCGCCGACCATGCCGCTGTTGCCAGCTTCTGCAAGGACAACGCGATCGACCTCGTCGTCGTCGGGCCGGAAGGCCCGCTGGTCGCCGGCATTGCCGATGACCTGCGCGGCGAAGGCATCCGCGTCTTCGGACCGTCGAAGCGCGCCGCAAGGCTCGAAGGCTCGAAAGGTTTTACCAAGGACCTCTGCGCCAAATACGATATCCCGACCGCTGCCTATGGCCGCTTCACCGATCTGACCGCGGCAAAGGCCTACGTCGAAAAGATGGGAGCGCCGATCGTCATCAAGGCCGATGGGCTCGCTGCCGGCAAGGGCGTCACCATCGCCATGACGCTGGACGAGGCGCGCGCCGCCCTCGATGCTTGTTTCGACGGCGCATTCGGTGACGCCGGCGCTGAGGTCGTGGTCGAGGAATTCATGACCGGCGAGGAGGCGAGTTTCTTCTGCCTGTGCGACGGCACGACCGCACTTCCCTTTGGCACCGCGCAGGACCACAAGCGCGTCGGCGATGGCGATACCGGCCCCAACACCGGCGGCATGGGCGCCTATTCGCCGGCGCCGGTGATGAGCCCCGAAATTGTCGAGCGCACCATGCGCGAGATCGTCGAGCCGACCATGCGCGGCATGGCCGAGCTTGGCGCGCCGTTCGCCGGTATTCTGTTTGCCGGGCTGATGATCACCGACAAGGGGCCGAAGCTGATCGAATACAATACCCGCTTCGGCGATCCCGAGTGTCAGGTGCTGATGATGCGGCTGAAGGACGATCTGCTGGTGCTGCTCAACGCCGCCGTCGACGGCCAGTTGGCGCACAGTTCGATCCGCTGGCGCGACGATGCCGCGCTGACCGTGGTGATGGCGGCACAGGGCTATCCCGGGACGCCGGAAAAAGGCTCGGTCATTCGGGCTCTCGACGAAGCCGCTGGCGAAGGCGTTGAGATTTTCCATGCCGGCACTGCCATCAATGGCGGCGCGCTGGTCGCCAATGGCGGCCGCGTGCTCAACGTCACGGCATCAGGCAAGACGGTGGGCGAAGCGCAAAGCCGCGCTTACGCCGCGCTCGACCGTATCGACTGGCCGCAAGGCTTCTGCCGCCGCGACATAGGCTGGCAGGCGGTGGCGCGGGAAAAGGCCAGCGCCGCCACATAAGCCTCAGCGCTCGCGAACCAGTTCCGTCGAAGCGGTGCTGACCGGGTCGGCGGCCTGCGAGAAGGCGGCCTCGAGCAGAGCCTCCGAACGATACGTGGTCCGCTTCCAGGCGACATACTCGGCAATACCGAAGCGCGCGCGGCGCGGCACCGTCTTGACCACCGGCATGCGGAAGGCGGCGCGGAATGTCTGCCAGCGCGCGCCGAGCACCGCCACCATTTCCTCGACCGTCGGTGGCGTCGCCACATCGGCGTATGTGATGGTGACTTTGCCGGCGAGCCCGGCCGCGCGCGACACCGGCACCGGTATCGAGGCGAGGTAGTCGGGCGGCACGTCGATCAGGCCGCCGAAGGGCCATTGCTGGCGCAGTGCCGCCGCGTCCATCGGCGCGACGTTGACGTCGATGTCGTTGGGCGTGCCGGCGACGCGGTAGGGGCAGCGCAGGCGCCCGCAATTGGCCTGCGCCGAGAACTGCCACAGCGCATAGCCCTGCCAGTTGCCCATCGGAAAATGCACGTCGATGTCGGGCTTGTAGCGCGCATACCAGAGCGGCAGCCGCGACAGCAGACGGTATTGGTAGCGGTTGTCGGCGATGTACTGGGCGGTCTTGCCGTTGGTGTAGAGGATCGGGAAACGGCCGAGCCGCCGGTGCACCTGGCGCACGAATTCCTCGGCATCCTCGAGCGACATCCATTGCGAGGGGTCGTTGCCTTCGAGATCGAGGGCGAGCAGATCGTCAGGGGCTGGCTCGGCGCAATCGATGAAACTGTTGGCCTGCTCGAGCGGATTGCCGGGGCGGGCAAGATGATAGGCGCCCCATTTCAGGCCGAGCGCCTTGGCCACCACCTTGCGCGTCTGAAACAGCTCGCGCGTCACCGCAAAGCGTTTCCACAATGTCTTGCAGAGTTTGACCGTAGGCTCGTCGCCGTAGCAGAAATAGGGCGGCGGCAGCCCGTCGGAGGCCTTGTTGATGAAGCCGACAATGCGCTTGTCGGTGGCAAGCTGCGCCCAGTCGATGGAATTGTATTCATAGGCGTCGACCACCAGCGCGCGGTCGCCATCCCGCCAAGGCTCGGAAAAGTCCGAGGCTGTAGCCGCTGACGTCAGCGCCATCATCGCCGCGAGAGCGATCGCTGAGCGGCGAAGAAGATGCGCCGGCGTTTTCAAACAGGGGATCCCCGCTGACCAAACACCGATGGTGGACCGGTATGGTTAAGGAAGTGCTTTCGGGCAGGAGTCCTGTCGCTCTCGCGATTTCGTCATTCTATGGCGAAGCAAGGAGCGAAGCGACGCGGCGCGGACCATAGTATGCATTCCGCGACTTCGAAGCGTTGCCACGGCGCGGAATTCTGCACCGTTGCGCCCCTGGCGCGAGGTCGCGACATGGTACTCGGCATCCGCTACGCTCCCGCTCCACCTGTGGACGACGAAGTTCGATGAAAATCCGCGTGACAAAGTTTGACGTTTACGTAAAAAGAAGGTCGGAGGCCGCCCAGAGGCGGATGGTTTTGCATCGGCCCGGGTCCTAGGATCGAGCGATCGGAGCAGCGGAGGAGAAGCGGCATGTACAAGGCCCCGGTCGACGACATTTCGTTCACGCTCAAGCATGTCGCCGGGCTCAAGCCGGCACTCGACAGCGGCGCGTTCGGGGACCTCGGCGAAGACCTTGTCGACGCCATCCTGGCCGAGGCCGGCCGCTTCGCCAGCGAGGAGGTGGCGCCGCTCTACAAGATCGGCGACCAGCACGGTGCGGTGCTGAAGGATGCAGCCGTGACCATGCCGCCCGGTTGGAAGGCGCTTTACCGCAGCTGGATCGACGGCGGCTGGAACGCGCTGTCGGGACCGGAAGAATTCGGTGGCCAGGGCCTGCCGACCATGCTCGGCGTTGCCGCGCTCGAAATGTGGAACTCCGCCGCCATGGCCTTCGGCATCGGCCCGACGCTGACCATGGGCGCGGTCGAGGCGCTCGACAAGCATGCTTCCCAGGCGCTCAAAGCAAGGTATCTGGCGAAGCTCGTTTCCGGCGAATGGATGGGGACGATGAACCTGACCGAGCCGCAGGCCGGTTCCGATCTCGCCGCTCTGCGCACCCGCGCCGAGCCTGCCGGCGACGGCACCTACCGCATCTTCGGCCAGAAGATCTTCATCACCTATGGCGAGCACGATTTCACCGACAACATCGTCCATCTGGTGCTGGCGCGGCTGCCCGATGCGCCGGCCGGCACGCGCGGCATTTCGTTGTTTTTGGTGCCGAAATTCCTGGTCGACGAAGACGGGTCGCTCGGCGCCCGCAACGACGTCTTCTGTTCGGGCCTCGAGCACAAGCTCGGCATCCATGCCTCGCCGACTTGCACCATGATCTATGGCGACGGGTTCCAGGGTGCTGCGCCCGGCGCCATCGGTTGGCTGATCGGCGAGGAGAACAAGGGGCTCGCCTGCATGTTCACCATGATGAACAACGCGAGGCTTTGCGTCGGCATGCAGGGCGTGGCAGTGGCCGAAGCCGCGACGCAGAAGGCGATCGCCTATGCCAATGAGCGCCGCCAGGGCAAGGCATCGGACTTTTCAGGCGCCGGGATGGCGCCGATCGTCCATCACCCCGACGTGCAGCGCAATCTCTTGACCATGAAGGCTTTGACCCAGATCGCCCGCGCCATCTCGTATTCCTGCGCCTATGCCATCGACTTCGCGCGTGTGTCGACAGGCGAGGAGGCCGCGCATTGGCGCGATCGCGCCAATCTGCTGACGCCGCTGGCCAAGGCCTTTTCCACCGATATCGGCGTCGACGTTGCGTCGCTGGGTGTCCAGGTCCACGGCGGCATGGGCTTCATCGAGGAGACGGGCGCGGCCGCGCTCTATCGCGACGCCCGCATTGCGCCGATCTATGAAGGCACCAACGGCATCCAGGCGATCGACCTTGTAGCCCGCAAATTGCCGCTTGGCGGCGGCGAGCATGTGCATGGCTATATCGCCGAACTGAAGGCCATCGCCGACGAGGTGCGAACCTCGAACCTGCAGGGCTTCGGCCGCACCGCCGAAGCGCTTGACCAGGCGTTCGACGATCTCACCGAGGCGACGCGCTTCCTGCAGAAGCTGCTGGCCGACGGCCGTCTGGACGAAGCGCAAGCCGGTGCGACCCCCTATCTCAGGCTGATCTCGCTTGCTGCCGGCGGCGCTTATCTGGCGCGTGGCGGACTTGCCCAGCAGAGCCGCATCGCCCTTTGCCGCTTTTTCGCCGAAAACCTGCTCGGCGAAGTCAGCGCCTTGAAGGAACGCGTCATCGATGGCGCCGAGAGCCTCGCTACCGCCGGCAAGGCGCTGATAACGGCCTGAATACCAGAGCGCTCACCAGGGAAGAATGACCGTGACAGACCATATTCTCGTCGAGCGCCAGGGCGCCATCCAGATCATCCGCATGAACCGTCCCGACAAGAAGAACGCACTGACGCGCGCCATGTACGCGACAATGTCCAAGGCGCTGGCCGATGGCGATGCCGACCCGGCGGTTCGCGTCCATGTCTTCCTCGGTGTGCCTGGCGCCTTCTCCTCCGGCAACGATCTCGCCGATTTCCTGGTCATCGCCACCGGCGGTGAGGGCGGCAACGAGGTCTGGGACTTCCTGATGGCGCTGGCCAAAACGGAGAAGCCGATGGTCTCCGGCGTCGACGGCATTGCGGTCGGCATCGGCACCACGCTCAATTTGCATTGCGACCTGACTTTCGCCACGCCGCGCACGGTGTTCCGCACGCCCTTCGTCGATCTCGGCCTGGTGCCGGAGGCGGGCTCCAGCCTGCTGGCCCCGCTCATCCTCGGCAGGCAGGGCGCCTTTGCGCTGCTTGGACTCGGCGAAGGTTTGTCCGCCGAACGCGCCAAGGCCGCCGGCCTGATCTATGAGGTGGTCGAGGAGGGCGGGCTAGAAGCCGCGGTACTCGCCGCGGCCGGCGCGATCGCCGCCAAGCCGCCGCAGGCGCTGAAGATTGCGCGTGACCTGATGCGCGCCCCGCGCGACGAGCTTGTCGCCCGCATCAAGGTGGAGAGCGAGCATTTCTCCGACCGGCTGAAGTCCGACGAAGCGCGCGCCGCGTTGACCGCCTTCATGACGCGTAAGAAGGCATAGGCTCACGCCAAGCTGTATCCGATCTTGGCGGTGGCGGTAGGCGTCAGGGGAAAACCGCTCAAGGGTTGTCAAAGCGCTTCGGCCTGCACTATTTCTCGCTCGATCCTGGCGGCCAGGTGGAGAGGACATGACCCGAGAATTTGTCATCGATGCGCACAGCATCGAAGCCGGCGCCCGTTGACGGGTTGAACGCCGGGACATGCTTGCCGATTTTGCAAGGCCGCTCGGCCTGACGTTCAGGCTCTGGTGGCGCTTCTGGCCGCAGCTGATCGCCATGGTGCTGTTGGGCATTTTGGGCGGCGACCTGTTCATGCAGATCGCCGCGCGCGCCGCCTTCCTCAACCATATGGCGGGCTTGGCGCTGCTGACGCTCGTCGCCTTGACGCAGCTCATCGTCACCGTCGCCATGTTCCAGACCCTGCTTCCCGGCCTGCCGGCCATCCGCGCGGCGCAACAGGGCGCGCGGGACAAAGCCTCCGAGAAAACATCTGGCGAAGAACCGAGCAGCAGCGCCGCAAGGCTGACGCACATGGTCACTGTCGCGCTCCTGCCCTTCTTCGCCTACTACGCCGCCTGGGGTTTTCTCGGCGACACGGTGCGGCAATATTCGCGCGTCACCCTCGACATGGCGCCGTTCGGCGAAGGCTCGGGTAATGTGCTCGATGTGCTGGATTCGCGCTGGCTCATATTTTCCGTTGTCATCTCCTGGCTGGTCAGGCGTTTTGCCCAGGCGATGCAGAAGCGCGGCGGCGCAAATTCCTTCTGGCAAATCGTGGTCGTGATCTGCGAGACCAACTGGATCTTCGTCGGTCTGTACGTCATCTCGCGCTGGAAGGACGACATCATCGGCTGGATCATGAGCCGCAACATTTTTTCCGTCCTGCAAGCTGCAGCCGACGGCGTGGCCAATCCTGTTTCCACCGCCTTTGCCGAGCCGATGGTTCCGGTGGAAGTCACTTCCGTCGACACGACGACGAAGCTCATCGCGCTGTTCTTCTTCATGCTCCTGC
Organism: Mesorhizobium sp. M0676; assembly: GCF_040320535.1. Taxonomy (NCBI): domain Bacteria; kingdom Pseudomonadati; phylum Pseudomonadota; class Alphaproteobacteria; order Hyphomicrobiales; family Phyllobacteriaceae; genus Mesorhizobium; species Mesorhizobium sp. M0676. The sequence continues at coordinate 150,468 of NZ_JAMYPU010000002.1, read as the reverse complement.
CGGTGATCTGGCTGGTCATGACGGCGTTGATCTATGGCTATGATGTACGCGACGACAAGGAACTGCTGCGCGTGCACGACCGGGTCGAGCGCCTCGGCGCCCGCTATCGAAGCATCCCGAAATTCATGCGCGACTTCGTCGAACACTTCATCTCGGGCTATCGCTCGCGCTATCTGCCGATCGCCAATGGCGTGTGCATCACCTTGAGTTCGGGCCTTGTCCTCGTGCTCACCCTGATCGTCGGCTATCGTCTCATCGACTGGCTGGCCGCCTGGGCGTGGCTCGGCGCGACGCGCATCGCCGGCCCGCACGATCTCGACATCTGGCAGGTGCTGTCCGAGGGCGTGTCGCTGCTGTTCGGCAGTGCCTTCCAGGACTCATCGACCGGTATTCTGGTCGAGCCGTTGCGCATCTGCTTCCTCGCGGCGATCCTCGAAGCGGCATTTGCGCTGCCCAAGCGCCGGGCCAGCGAGGCTGCGCAGCCGGCTGGTCCGGCCGGTCCGGAAGGCGAGGCGCAGAATGCTTGAAACCGCCCGCTCGCGGCTGAGAGCATGGATCGCCGCAGGCATCGGCACGGCGGCCGCGATTGCCGTTGCCGGTGTGCTGGGCGCTTTCGGAGCAAGGCACGCGCAAGTGCCGGCGCTGGCCCCAGCCGGCCCGATCGAAACCGGGCAATGGCTGCTGCGGCCGGTGAAGGCCTATGTCAGCGCCGAGAAATATGTCTATGGCACGTTGCGCAAGCCCGGGACCAAAGCGCTGGTCTTCGAGGTCGACATGACCAACCGCACGGCCCAGTCGACGAAGGATTATTTCGAACTCCTCCGGGCAAGCCAGCCGGCTGTCGACCCGGCGACAAAACCGTACATCGTGCTGACGCGCGACGAGACGCTGTCGCCGGAACTGCACCCTGATATGCCGGAGCGCATGGTGTATATCTGGGAACTGCCGGAAAGTGCTGCCGCTCCGGCCAGCCTCGATCTGACAGTCATCCGGAAAATCTACAAACAGCGCGACAATCTCTTTGGCCTGCCCGGCTGGTTCAATCCGAGCCCGGTCGGCACGCTGACCATCCCTGTCGCACCCGATGCTGGAGGCCAGCCATGATGCGCAGACTGGCCAATCTCGTCCTGCTGCTCGCCGCCGTAGCGCTCTGCTACGGCTTGCAGGTTTCGAAGCCGCACTATGCCGACCTGATCGGCCCTATCCCGGTAAGGGGCAATGTGGGAGAGACAATCGTTGGCCGCAGCTTCGAGGTGCGCGCGAAAAAGCTGGAGTTTGCGCGCAAGCTCAAGGCCGACCGGTTCGGCGAGACCAAGGTGCTGACCACCGGCGGCGTGTGGGCGGTGGTGACGGTCGAGTTCGCGGCCAGGGCTGCGTCGACGATCGTCGCGGTCGCCTCATGGCGCGGACCAACGGGCTTGACCTACGACCACACCGAGCGGCTGTCCTTCATCAACGGGTTTCTCCCGGTTACTGTCGACCCAGGCCTGCCGCGGAAGGCCAGGCTGGTCTTCGAGGTGAGGCCGGAGGAGGCCGGCAACGCGACGGTGCTGATCTCGAGCAAGCTGATGGCGGCGCTCGATTCGCAGGCCGAGATTTCGATCGGACCGGTCGCAGCCGGTTCCGACGGCATGCCTGCCGGCACCGTCGGCACGCTCGATCTGACGCAGCCGATCGATGGGCAACCGCAATGACGGCGCTGATTGAGGATAGAGGGCTGACGGAGAAAAAATGGCGCCGCCGCAGCCTTTGGGTGCTGCTTGTGCTCGTTCCCCTGACCCTGGCGGTGCAGGCCTATGACAGCGTCAAGGCGCTGCTCGGCGACAACGATCTGTTCGAGCGCCGCGTGGCCTGGGGCCAGAGCGCGCATTTCGGCGGCAGCGAGTGGAAGCTGACTGATCTGCGCGGCGCCTTCGGAATGAAGAACCTGCCGCCCGATTCCGTACCGGTGCTCGCGGATTTCGCAGTGACCATCGGCGATCCCGACCTGCAGAACCTCTGGCTTGGCTGCAAGGTGATGCTGATCGATGCCGAGGGAAGGCGCTGGTCGCCGACATCGGCGGTAAGGCTGAACGCGCCGGACAATGTTCAGACCTGCATTTCCGCGATGTTTTCGGGCGCCAAGGCCGGGGACACGATCAAGCTGCGCGAGACATTCCTGGTGCCGAAGGACGTCACCAGGACTATACGACCAGCGGTCGGCGTTGCCAGCGAACGGCCGCATTTCCTGCTGTTCCAGATGGAGAAGGACTGATCTCCGGCGGCCCCGGCGATCCTCAGGGATAAAGCCGTGTCTTGTCCCAGCCGCCTTCGGCGTTGCGCGAAAAGACCAGCCGATCGTGCAGCCGGAATGGCCGGTCGTGCCAAAACTCGATCGCCTGCGGCACGATGCGGAAGCCCGACCAGTGCTTTGGCCGCGGGATTTCGCCGATAGGGTAGCGCGCCGTATATTCGGCCACCGCCTTCTCCAGGGCAAAGCGGCTTTCCAGCGGCCGCGACTGTTTCGAGGCCCATGCGCCGATCCGGCTGCCGCGCGGCCGCGTCGCGTAATAGGCGTCGGCTTCAGCGTCGCTGACGATTTCCACCGGTCCGCGTATGCGCACCTGGCGGCGCAGCGATTTCCAGTGGAAGCACATCGCCGCCTTCATGCTGCCAAGAATCTCGCGGCCCTTGGCGCTCTCGAAATTCGTGTAGAAGACAAAGCCGCGTTCATCGAACCCCTTGAGCAGCACCATACGCACATCCGGCATGCCGTCGGCATCCACGGTTGCAAGTGCTACGCCGTTGGCATCGTTGATTTCGCTTTTCTTGGCGTCCTCCAGCCACTCGGCAAAGAGCCGGAACGGCTCGGCGGCTTCGGTAAAGTCACTACTTGTTAACTCAGTGTCACTCATAGTTTTTCTCAAATCGTCTCGAGCTTCAGGAGGTTGCCGATTGTCGCGTATCGCGCAAGCTTTTGACAGCGGGCAATGGAGCGTTATCGCTTCGGCCAGTTCGAAAGCCGTGATCGTGATTATCGCCCTGCCGCTTGCCGCCTGCGGCGCCGGCGGCTTCAGCCTCGAAAAGGCCGAGGTCGATCGTTCCATCGTCACCTCAAGCGCGCCGGCGAGGGTGACATCGACGGACGCCGACAGCGCTTCCGACCAGACCACGATCGGCAATGCGGTGTCTTCGGCCGACATCGAGGAGCTTCGCGGCCAGGCCGTGCCCTGGGCGAATGCCGACACCGGCTCGCGGGGCTCCATCACCGAACTCGCCGAAGTGCAGGACAACGGCCAGGCCTGCCGCAGCTTTACCGCCTCGCGCGAAAGCTTCGACGGCGTCGCTTTGTTCAAGGGGCAATTGTGCATCGCCGCGGCCGGCGGCTGGCACATGCAGGACTTCAAACCGCTCTGATTTTTCGAGGTTTGCGGGCGCTGCAATTTCAACCCTCGATAAGCCTGTGCGCCACTGGAATTTCTTCCTATGGGAGCGCATATAAGGGCCAACGTGGATTTAACTCATTTTCCAGGGCAGGACGCATGCGCGACCCCTATGAGGTGCTGGGCGTTGCCAAGAACGCATCGGCCAAGGACATAAAATCGGCCTACCGCAAGCTCGCCAAGAAGTATCATCCGGACCAGAATCCGAATGATCCCAAGGCCAAGGACCGTTTTGCCGCCGCCAATCAGGCCTATGAGGTCGTCGGCGACGAGAAGAACCGTGCGGCCTTCGACCGCGGCGAGATCGACGCCGACGGCAAGCCGAAATTCCAGGGCTTCGAGGGTGCAGCCGGCGGCGGCGATCCGTTCGGTGGCTTCCGCCGCCAGCAGGGCGCCGGCGGCTCGCGCTTCGAATTCCGATCGGGGCGTCCGGGCGGCGATCCGTTCGACGGCAACAGCGACATTTTCAGCCAGATCTTCGGCGACGCCTTTTCCGGCGCGCGCGGCGCCGGAACAGGCGACCGCCGCCAGCAGGCGACCGCCGCCGATCTGAACGTCACGCTCGACGTCACCATCGAGGAGATAGCGACCGCCGAAAAGGTGACGGCGATGTTCCCCGACGGCCGCAAGATCGCGGTCAAGCTGCCGGTCTATGTCGAGGATGGCCAGACCATCCGGCTGAAGGGCCAGGGCGAGCAGGGGCCGGGACAGCCGGGCGATGCGCTGGTCAAGATCCGTATCCGCAGGCACCCGCGCTACCGCATCGAGGGCCGTGACCTGCATGCCGATCTGGAGGTAGCGTTGGCCGACGCGGTGCTGGGCGCCAAGGTGCCGGTCGACACGCCGACCGGCAGGCTGGCGGTCAACATTCCGGCCTGGTCGAGTTCCGATAAGGTGCTGCGCCTGAAGGGCAGGGGCTTGCCGGAAAAGGCCGGCGGCCATGGCGATCTCTACGCCCATGTCCGCATCATGCTGCCGGAAGGCGGCGACAGCGAACTCGAAGCGCTGATGCGCAGCCGCAAAGGCTGACGCGGCTCGACTTCGCTGGCTAGCTGCCGGGCGCTGCTTCCTCCATCCGCCGGATGGTTTCGCCGAAGCGGCGCAACGCCTGCCGCACCGGGACATGCGGGCTCTCGATCTCAAGCAGGATCATCGTCTCGCTGCCGAGGAAGGCGGCGCTGACCAGGCTGGTCACTTCGGCGGCGGAGAATGGCCCGAGGCCGCCAAACCGCCGCTCCGCCTCTTGCGCCAGTCCGTCCAGCAGTTCGAACCAGCCGCGCAGGTCGCGGCGCACCGCCTTGGCGATTTCGGGGCTCGACAGGCTTGCCGCGATCATCTCGTGCAGGATCCGGACATAGCCGGACGCCAGATCATCGTCGAGGAAATCGCAAGCGCGCTCCCAGCGTTGCCACAGCGGCATAGGTGCCGCAAAAGTCTCCGCCTGGCGTTTCAGCAGGCCCTCGTTCAGATGGTCCAGCAGGGCCAGGAACAGCCGTTCCTTGGAGCCGAAATGGTAATGGATCTGGCTGAGCGGAACGCCGGCGATCTCGGCAACGCGGCGCGTCGACAGATCGGCATAACCGCCTCGATGGAGGCATAACTCGGCAGCCGAAATCAGTTCGGCGCGCGTGTCGCGCTTTTGCTTGTTCTGCGGCGGGGCAACGGCTTCGGCAGCGTCCGTCATGCGGCGTGGCTGCCGCTGTTAGCGGTGCAATCTGGGCGGATCATAGCTTCTCCTGTCCGGGGCTGGACGTCCCTCCACTCTATCTCGGTCGAGCGACCGATCAAGTTGACTCGTCAGAAAATTTATGGTTTTTGACGCTGAATTCGGTCGACCGACCGAATCCTGATGCTTGCATGGAGGGGCAGTCATGGCGCGCGTAATCACCCTTATCTACGGCGTTGCCGCATACCTGATTTTTCTCGGTTCGTTTCTCTATGCGGTCGGTTTCGTCGGCAACATGGTCGTGCCGAAATCGATCGATTCCGGAGTCGCTGGAAGTCCGGTCGAAGCCGTCATCGGCAATGCGCTGCTGCTCGGCCTTTTCGCCGCCCAGCACAGCATCATGGCGCGGCCGGTTTTCAAGCGCTGGTGGACACGGATTGTCCCGCACGCGGCCGAACGCAGCACCTATGTGCTTTTGGCCAGCCTCATCCTGCTGCTGCTCTACTGGCAATGGCGGCCGATTCCCGGTCTCGTCTGGACGGTCGAGAACCCGGTCTGGGTCGCCGTCATGCATGGCGTGTTCTGGCTCGGCTGGGCGGTATTGTTGACCAGCACCTTTCTGATCAACCATTTCGAACTGTTCGGCCTGCGCCAGGTTCTCGCCGCTTTGCGCAAGAGCGAACCGGCGCCGCCCGTGTTCAGGACGCCACTGTTCTACAAATGGGTCCGGCACCCGCTCTATGTCGGCTTCCTCCTGGCCTTCTGGGCGACGCCGTCCATGACATGGGGCCATCTTCTGTTCGCGGCGGGCAGCACCGGCTACATCCTGCTCGGCATCTTCCTCGAGGAACGCGATCTCGTCGCGATGTTCGGTGACCAGTACCGCCTCTACCGCAAGCAGGTGGGAATGCTCATTCCCTGGCGCAAAATGGCTGGATAGGGCCGATGCGTTGCCGACCAGCCGATTCGGCTGGTCGGCCGGGCCTGGGCCATCAAGGCGCGCTGGCCGCAATGAGGCGTTCAAATCTCACAACAACGTTATTATCCCCCATTCGTTGTCACGCCGAGTGTCTGAATTGAACGCGCGCCCCGTCTGCGCTTGATGCGCCTTTCTGCCTGTGCGATAGGCACTCCAAAGCAGAAAATCTTTCGGAGAGCGCTGACATGGCGGGTGGACAGGGCCTTATGGCCGGCAAGCGCGGCCTTATACTGGGCGTCGCCAACAACAGATCGATTGCCTACGGCATCGCCAAGGCCTGCGTCGACCATGGCGCCGAGATCGCGCTGACCTATCAGGGCGAGGCGTTCAAGAAGCGCGTCGAGCCGCTGGCTACGGAATTGGGCGCCTTTGTCGCCGGTCATTGCGATGTCACCGATCCGGCGAGCCTCGACGAGGTGTTTGCCAATGTCGCCAAGCATTGGGGCGGCAAGCTCGACTTCCTCGTCCATGCCATCGCTTTTTCCGACAAGGACGAGCTGACCGGACGCTATGTCGAGACGACGCGCGACAATTTCCTGCGCACCATGGACATTTCGGTCTATTCCTTCACCACCATCGCCAAGCGCGCCGAAGCGCTGATGACCGATGGCGGCTCGCTGCTGACGCTGACCTATTATGGCGCTGAAAAGGTCATGCCGCATTACAACGTCATGGGTGTCGCCAAGGCCGCGCTGGAAGCCAGCGTGCGCTATCTCGCCGTCGACCTCGGCGGCAAGAAGATCCGCGTCAACGCCATCTCGGCCGGGCCGATCAAGACCTTGGCTGCTTCGGGCATCGGCGACTTCCGCTACATCCTCAAGTGGAACGAATACAATTCGCCGCTGAAGCAGACCGTCACCCAGGAAGAAGTCGGCGATTCCGCCGTGTATTTCCTGTCGGACCTGTCGCGTGGCGTCACCGGCGAGGTGCACCATGTCGATTCCGGCTATCACGTCGTCGGCATGAAGGCGGTCGACGCGCCGGATATTTCGACCGTCAAGGAATAGTTCTGCCGCGGTTTCCGCCTGCCTGTCCTGATTTCCGGAAGACCCGATGGTTCCGCTCGTCTACATCGTGCGCCATGGCCAGACGCAGTGGAATGCCGAGTCGCGGCTGCAGGGCCAGGCCGACACCGATCTCAACGCGCTCGGCCGCGAGCAGGCGACCCGCAATGGACGGCGGCTGGCCGAACTGATCCAGAACCCTGAGGATTTCGACTTTGTCGCCAGCCCGATGAAGCGGACGCGCGAGACGATGCAGCGGCTACGCTTGGCTATGCAACTCGATCCCGATGCCTACCGCACCGACCCGCGTCTGGTCGAGGTGCACTTTGGCGACTGGCAGGGCTTTACCTATGCCGAACTCGATGCGCGAATGCCGGGCTCGGCGAAGGCGCGACGACGCAACAAATGGAATTTCCAGCCGCCGGGCGAGGGCGCCGAAAGCTACCAGATGCTGCTCGAACGGGTGAAGCCGTGGTTCGAGGCGCTCGACCGCCAGACGGTCTGCGTCACGCATGGTGGCGTCGTGCGGACTCTGTTTCGGATGGTCGAAGGTGTTTCCGAACATGAAGCGGCAAACCTGGAAGTGCGGCAGGACCGGGTGCTCAGGCTGCAGGACGGGCGTCTGGATTGGCTTTAGGTTCGAGCAGATAAAAACAGGACGACCGTCCTGTTTATCCGGGCAGGGCTCCGCCGAGCGGCAAGACCCTGTTCGGCGTCGGTGTTACTCGGTGTCGGGCAGTTCCATGTCGGTGACGACGTTCTCGCCATTCGTCACGTCATAGGCAATGACGATATCCATGCCCGGCTTCAGCGAATCGAGATCGGTCTCGGCGTTGAGCTTGAAGGACTTGCCGTCCTCCAGCGTCAGCGTCAGCGCGTCCTTGTCGACCTTCTTGATCAGGCCTTCGGTCTGGCCGGCATAGGCGGCGGTGGAAATCAGCAACATGGCGGCAGCAGCGCCAATCAGGGTACGCATCGTCGTCCTCTTTGTCATTGCGCCTGCACGGATGGCGGCGAGCTTTCAACGGGCGGATGGAAGAGAGCAGAAACCAACCGAATGTGTCAAAACTAAAACCGCCGGATCACAGTTTGACCGCTGTGGAAAACGCCAATAGAACGCACCTTTGATCCGGTCCGCTGCCGGGCAGGGCTAAAATTCATGTCTCACAACACGTTCGGCCATCTCTTCCGCGTCACCACCTGGGGCGAAAGCCATGGCCCGTCGCTCGGCTGCGTGGTCGATGGCTGCCCGCCCGGCATCCGCTTCACGCGGCAAGAGATACAGGCCGAACTCGACAAGCGCCGTCCCGGCCAGTCACGTTTTGTGACGCAGCGCCGCGAGCCGGACGAGGTGAAGGTGCTGTCCGGCTTCATCCTCGACGAGGACGGCGAGACGATGATCACCACCGGCACGCCGGTTTCGATGCTGATCGAGAATGTCGACCAGCGCTCCAAGGACTATGGCGACATTGCCCGCCAGTACCGTCCCGGCCACGCCGACTACACCTATGAAGTCAAATACGGCGTGCGCGACCATCGCGGCGGCGGCCGTTCTTCGGCCCGCGAGACCGCCGCTCGCGTGGCGGCCGGCGCCTTGGCGCGCAAGGTGGTGCCCGGAATGGTGGTGCGCGGCGCACTGGTCTCGATGGGCGAGAAATCCATCGACCGCGCCAACTGGAACTGGAATTTCATCGGTGACGCCGAAAACCCGTTCTTCACCCCCGATCCGGCCTCGGTTCCGGTCTTCACGCAATATCTCGACGGCATCCGCAAATCCGGCTCCTCGGTCGGCGCGGTGATCGAGATCGTCGCCGACGGCGTGCCCGCCGGACTTGGCGCGCCGATCTACGCCAAGCTCGACCAGGATATCGCGTCCGGCCTGATGTCGATCAACGCCGTCAAGGGCGTCGAGATCGGCAACGGTTTCGAAGCCGCCCGCATCACCGGCGAACAGAATGCCGACGAGATGCGCATCGGCAATGACGGCAAGCCGGTCTTCCTGTCCAACAATGCCGGCGGCATTCTGGGCGGCATCTCGACCGGCCAGGCGATCGTCGCCCGCTTCGCCGTCAAGCCGACCTCGTCGATCCTGACGCCGCGAAAATCCATCGACAAGGACGGCAACGACGTCGACGTCATGACCAAGGGCCGCCACGATCCCTGCGTCGGCATCCGTGCCGTGCCGATCGGCGAAGCCATGGTTGCCTGCGCCATCGCGGACCATTATCTGCGGCACCGGGGACAGACAGGCCAGGGATTAGGCAGTAGGGATTAGGCAATAGGCCAGCCCGTCCTTCCTTCCCTAACTCCTACTGCCCAACCCTATTCCCTGCGAGCGAAGCGAGCCAATGCCATACGATCAGAAGAAAATCGTCGAAGCCATCCGCGCCTTCGAACGCGGCGAGATCGTCGTCGTCATGGACGATGACGGGCGTGAGAACGAGGGCGACCTGATCGTTGCCGCCGTGCATTGCAGCCCGGAGAAAATGGCCTTCATCATCCGTCACACCTCCGGCATCGTCTGCACGCCGATGCCGCGCGAGGAGGCCAAGCGGCTCAATCTGCAGCCGATGGTCGCCGACAATGATTCCGCCCACACCACGGCCTTTACCGTCAGCGTCGATTTCAAGCATGGCACCACCACCGGCATTTCGGCCGAGGACCGCACGCTGACCGTGCGCAACCTGGCCAACGGCAATGTCGGCGGTTCGGATTTCGTCCGGCCCGGCCACATCTTCCCGCTGATCGCTAGGGAAGGCGGCGTGCTGATGCGCTCGGGCCATACCGAAGCCGCGGTCGATCTCTGCAAGCTTGCCGGCCTGCCGCCGGTTGGCGTGATCTCGGAGCTGGTCAATGACGACGGCACCGTCAAGCGCGGCCCGCAGGTTGCGAGCTTTGCCGAGAAACACGGCCTCAAGCAGGTCTCGGTCGCCGACCTCATCGCCTACCGGCAGCGCAAGGAAACGCTGGTCGAACGCGTCGCCTGCTCCGAAATCGACACACTCGGCGGCAAGGCACAGGTCTTCACCTACACGCTGCCCTGGGATTCCATGCACCATGTCGCGGTCGTTTTCGGCGACATCCGTGACGGCGAGGACGTGCCGGTGCGGCTGCATTCCGAGGATGTGGTGACCGACGTGTTCGGCACCGGCCACCGGCTCGACGCCATCATGAAGGCGATGGGCGAACGCAAGCGCGGCGTCATCGTTTACCTCCGAGAGGGTTCGGTCGGCGTCGCCCATCAGGAGCGCAACCGGCCGATGAGTGCCGACCGTGAGGACCACGAAGAGGCCCGCCGCCGTGAGAACGAGTGGCGAGAAATCGGCCTCGGCGCCCAGATCCTGAAGGACCTCGGCATTTCCTCGATCAACCTGATCGCCTCGCGCGAGCGCCACTATGTCGGGCTTGAAGGCTTTGGGATTCACATCGCGAAAACTGAGATTATCTAGTTTCTCAGGTGGATGGCGCGTCGGAAGGATTGCGCGGGCAGGTCACATGCGTTTGTGATTGGCCGAAGCCTTTCCGCGGTCGTCATCCTATGGCGAAGCAAGGAGCGAAGCGACGCGGCGCAGACATAGGACCCATGCCGCGACTTCGACGCGTTGCAACGGTGCAGAATTCTGCTCCGCTGCACCCTTCGGTCAAGGTAATGGAATGGGTCCTCGGGTCTGCGCTTCGCTTCGCGTCGCTCCGTGATGACGACGCCAGAGGCCTCACCTAATTCCGAACGTTTGCGGTGGTCTCCAAAGCGAACGTCAGGCCGCGTCCTTACTCCGCGGGAACGGCGGCCGCGTCGCATCCGTCCAGCTCGCATGTGTGGGTGGCCAGGCTGCGCTGGCCCAGCAACACCGTGACCAATGCGATGACGCCGGCCGCCACCGAGACCCAGAACCCGTTGCGGGCGCCGAATTCATCCACCACCGCACCGGCGGCAAACGAACCGAGCGCCATGCCGATGCCGATGCCTGTCATCACCCAGGTGATGCCTTCGGTCAGCATCGCTTCCGGCACGTGGCGTTCGATCAGGCCGAAGGCAGTGATGAAGGTTGGCGAGATCGCCACGCCGCTGATGAAAACGCTCACCGCCAGCAGCGGCACCGTGTCGGCGGTGAGCGGCAGCAATGTGCCGAGCGCAACGAGGGCGACCGCGAGGGCCAACTGGCGCTGCAGCGGCGCTTTCAGGTTGAGCGCACCGACGACGAGGCCGAGCACGAACGATCCCAGCGCATAGACGCCGATGACGAGGCTGGCGGCGCCCGGCTGGCCGAGTTCCTTGGTGATCGCCACCGTGCTCACTTCCGTCGTCGCGAAGGTGGCGCCGACGAAGATCAGGGCGAAGGTGATGATCTGCACCGGCCTGAGCCGGATTGCCGAGCCGCTCGAGACATGATTCACCGGCCGCACTTGTGGTTCAGTCGAACGCTGCAGGATGAAGGCTGCCGAGCCAAGAGCGAGGAATAGCGTGCTGACCAGGACACCGGCTTCCGGGAACAGAGCGGCACTCAAGCCCACCGACAGCGATGCGCCTGCAATGTAGACGAGTTCGTCCGCCGCCGATTCGAAGGCGAATGCGGTGTTCATCTGCGGCCGGCCGCGAAAAATCTCGGTCCAGCGCGCGCGCACCATCGCCGGCATGCTGGGCATGGCGGCGGCCGCCAGTGCCGACACAAACAGCGTCCACACCGGCCAGTCCTGATTGGCTGCGGCAATCAGCACCGCGAAGGCGAGCACGGTGAGGATGGTGGTCGGAATCACGATCCGCGTCTGGCCGAGGCGATCGACCAGCCGTGATATCTGCGGCGCCACGAAAGCGTTGCTCAGCGCGAACGTCGCCGAGACAGCTCCCGCCAGCCAGTATTCGCCACGTGTCTGCGACAGCATGGCCACGATGCCGATCGGCGCCATGGCGATCGGCAGCCGCGCGAGGAAGCCCGCGGCGGCAAACCCCTTGGCTCCAGGGGCACGAAAGATTTCCGAGTATGGGTTTTGCATGGCTGGTTCCTCGACAAAGGCCAATTCGACAATTACATACGGTGCGTATGAATATAGGTAGTCGATACGCCGCGTATGTCAATTGGCATACGAAGCGTATGTGAATAAGGCCAGAACCATGCACAGACCCCGCAAGGAGATGATTGCCGAAACGCGCGCCAAGCTGATCACGGCGGCCCGCCACGCTTTCGGCACGATCGGCTATGCCGACGCGTCGATGGACGACTTCACCGCCTCGGCCGGGCTGACGCGCGGTGCGCTCTATCATCATTTCGGCGACAAGAAGGGCCTGCTGCAGGCCGTCATCGCCGAAATCGATGGCGAGATGGCCGTCCGCATCCATGAGATTGCGTCGCGGGCGCCAAGCCGCTGGCAGCGTTTCGTCGACGAATGCACGACCTATATCGAGATGGCGCTGGAGCCGGAAATCCAGCGCATCATGTTTCGCGACGGTCCGGCTGTGCTCGGCGATCCGGCGCAATGGCCGAACGCCAATGCCTGCGTCGGCTCGATGACCGATCATCTGACGGCTCTGCAGCAGGAGGGGGTGGTCGTCCCCGGCGTCGACCCCGAAACCGCCGCCCGGCTGATCAACGGCGCCAGCAGCCAGGCGGCGCAGCGCATCGCCAATTCGAACGACCCCGAAGCGACGTCGAAGACCGTGGTGGCAGCCTTCCAGCAACTGCTTGAAGGGCTTCTCAAAAAACAGGGTTCGCAGCCGGCCTGAAATCTGGTCGGCCGAGACCCGGCATTTGCCGAGATTGACAATTCCCGGCCCGGGTTCATCCTCGCCGTCCATCTCTGAGGGGAGATTCGGGCGCATGTGGGATTTCGAAATCGGCAGGTCGGTGTCCATCATGATCAGGACATGGCCATTCATCGTCTTTCGCATGATCGTCTATTTCGGCATCACGCTCGCCTATATCGTGGCGACCGGCAGCGGCGCCTCGGTCGGCTATGGCGTCGGCCATATCTCCACCGATCCCGACGGGCCGCTTTCCTTTGCACTGTGGGGCGGCATCGTCGGCATCGGCATCGTTTCGATCGCGCTCTACTGGATCCGCGAATACATCCTCTACGTCGTCAAGGCCGGCCATATCGCCGTCATGGTGCATCTGATCGATGGCCGGGACGTTCCCAGTGGGCAGGACCAGATCGCCTACGCCAAGGACGAAGGAGCGTTTCGCCGAGGCCAACATCCTTTTCGTGGTCGACCAGCTGGTCAAGGGCGCCATCCGCGCCATCACCGGCCTGATCGGCGGCATCGCCGCCTTCCTGCCCATTCCGGGCCTCGGCGGTCCGGTCGCTTTCATCAATACGGTGATCCGCCTGTCGCTGACCTATGTTGACGAGATCATCCTCGGCTACAACATCCGCATCAACTCGTCGTCGCCCTTCGAAACCGCCCGGCAAGGCGTCGTGCTCTATGCCCAGAACGGCAAGACCATGGTCAAGAACGCGGTCTGGCTGGCTGTCATCATGTGGGCCGTGTCCTTCGTCATCTTCCTTTTGATGCTGGCGCCGGCCGCCGCCATCATGTGGTTCATACCGGGGCAGCTCGGCGGCTGGGCCTTCGTGCTCGCCATCCTCCTTGCCTGGGCCTTCAAGGCGGCCTTCATCGAACCCTTCGCCATCGCCTGCCTGATGCAGGTCTATTTTAGGACTATCGAAGGCCAGGTGCCGAACGCCGAATGGGACCAGCGGCTGGCCGAGGCGTCGTCCAAGTTCAGGGAACTCAGGGACAAGGCGGTGGCTTCCTTCGGCGGCTCGCGCTGGACGCAGCCCGCGCCCGGGGTGTAATCCCTGTTGAACGTCGGGGCGGTGAGGCGTCAAACCATGGTCAAAGCGGCCGGGCGCGCCTATATCGGGTCATGGTCACCAGGCTCTACACCCATCCGATCTTCCTCGAACATCTGACGCCCCCCGGTCATCCGGAGCGGCCGGACCGCTTGCGCGCTATCGAGCGCGTGCTCGACGACGAGGCCTTCACCGCACTCGATCGGGTAACGGCGCCGCAAGGCGACGAGGCCACAATCCTCTACGCCCACCCCGAGGATTTCGTCGCCCGCGTCCGCGCCGCGATCCCTGAAAGCGGCATTGCCTCGATCGACGCCGACACCAGCGCCAGCCCGAAAAGCTGGCAGGCGGTGGTCACTGCCATCGGTGCGGCCAACGCTGCCGTCGACGATGTTTTCGAGGGCAGCGTCGCCAACGCCTTCGTCGCCGCGCGTCCGCCCGGCCACCACGCCGAAAAGACCACGGCGATGGGCTTTTGCCTGTTCAACACCGCGGCGATTGCCGCGCGTTATGCGCAAAAGAAACACGGCGCCGAGCGCGTCGCTATCGTCGATTGGGATGTCCATCACGGCAACGGCACGCAGGACATCTTCTGGGACGATCCCTCGGTGCTCTATTGTTCGACGCACCAGATGCCGCTCTATCCCGGCACCGGCGCCAAGAGCGAAACCGGCGCCGGCAACATCGTCAACGCCCCGCTGGCGCCGCAGACCGGCTCGGACATGTTTCGCGATGCCTTGCTGTCGCGCGTCCTGCCGGCGCTCGACAATTTCGCGCCCGATCTGATCATCATTTCCGCAGGCTTCGACGCTCACCATCGCGACCCGCTGGCCGAGATCAACCTCAGCGAGGACGATTTCGACTGGGCGACAGGCCAGTTGCTGGAACGCGCCGGGCGCCACAGCGGCAACCGGCTCGTCAGCCTGCTTGAGGGCGGCTACGATCTGCAGGGACTGGCATTTTCGGTCGCCGCCCATGTCGGGCGGCTGATGAAGGGGTAAAGTATGGCTGGCGAAGCAAATGAAGACGTGAAGGCGATGAGCTTCGAGCAGGCACTCGACGCGCTGGAAAAGATCGTCGATGATCTGGAACGCGGCGACGTGCCGCTCGACCAATCGATCAAGATCTATGAGCGCGGCGAGGCGCTGAAGGCCCATTGCGACCGGCTGCTGAAGGCGGCCGAAGACAAGGTCGAGAAGATCAGGCTGTCGCGTGATGGCAAACCGGTGGGAACGGAGCCGCTCGACGCGGAGTAGTGGAATGGGGCGGGCATAAAGCAGATAGGAGTTCAAGCATGTGCAGAAACATCAAGACCCTGTTCAATTTCGAGCCGCCGGCGACCCATGACGAGATCCGCGACGCCGCCCTTCAATTCGTGCGCAAACTGAGCGGAACGACGCGCCCCTCGCAGCGCAACCAGGCAGCCTTCGACCGTGCCGTCGAGGCGATCGCCGAATCGGCGCATGAATTGCTGCATTCGCTGGAAACCATGCATCATCCGCGCAATCGTGAAGAGGTGGCGGCCAAGGCAAAAGCCAAATCGGCGCTCCGCTTCGCCTGAGGACATCCAGATGAGTTTCTTCCCCGGCAAGGACCCTGAGCCTGGCGATGCCTTCGCCAGCGACCAGATCGAGCTCATGGTCATTCCAAACGCCAAGGACATTGGCGGCTTCCAGGTTCGTCGCGCTCTGCCGACGGCAAAGCGGCGGCTGGTCGGTCCCTTCATCTTCTTCGACCGCATGGGGCCGGCGATCTTGCGCGCCGGCCAGGCGATGGATGTGCGCCCGCACCCGCATATCGGGCTTTCCACCGTCACCTATCTGTTCGACGGCAATATCAGGCACCGCGATTCGCTCGGCACCGAGATGGTCATCCAGCCCGGCGACGTGAATTTGATGACCGCCGGCCGCGGCATTGTCCATTCCGAGCGCACGCCCGAAGAACTGCGCGGCGCGCCGATGTCGGTCTCCGGCCTGCAGACATGGCTGGCTTTGCCCGACGGCAAGGAGGAAGTGGCGCCGGTGTTCGAGAACACGGCCGCGCTCCTTCTGCCCGAGATCGACGCCGAAGGTGTTTCCGGCCGCGTGGTGATCGGCGATTTCCAGGGACTGCGCTCGCCGGTAAGAGCCGACACCGAGACGCTCTACGCCGATCTGAGGCTGGCGCCCGGCGCCAGCGTCAAAATTCCCGCCGACGCCGAGGAACGCGCCATCTACACGCTGGACGGCGATGTCTCAATCTCGGGCGACCGTTTTCCGGCCGAACGGCTGCTGGTGTTCCGGCCTGGCGACGAGATCGTCGTGTCGTCCGAGCGCGGCGCCCATTTCATGCTCTTCGGCGGCGCTTCGCTCGGCTCCCCGCGCCACATCTGGTGGAACTTCGTCTCGTCGTCGAAGGAACGCATCGAACAGGCCAAGCAGGAATGGAAGACGGGCCGCTTCGATATCGTTCCCGGAGACGAGGAAGAGTTCATTCCGTTACCGTACAATTAACGTCAGCATCACCCGCGTCACTGACACGCATTTACATTCCGGCGACGCAGGCATATTTCGCCATGATCGACGCGCATCATAGCTGAGCAGGCCCTTAACAGTGAACGCAACGCTGCATACGCCGCTTCTCGACAAGGTCCGCATTCCAGCCGACCTGAAGAAGCTTGACGAAAGCGAGCTGCCGCAGCTGGCCTCGGAGCTGCGCGCCGAGCTGATCGATGCCGTCTCGCATACGGGCGGGCATCTCGGCGCTGGCCTCGGTGTCGTCGAACTGACGGTGGCGCTGCACTATGTCTTCAACACGCCGGAAGACCGCGTGATCTGGGATGTCGGCCACCAGGCCTATCCACATAAGATCCTGACCGGCCGCCGCGACCGCATCCGAACGCTCAGGCAAGAAGGCGGCCTGTCTGGCTTCACCCGTCGCGCCGAGAGCGAATACGACCCGTTCGGCGCCGCGCACTCTTCGACCTCCATTTCCGCCGGCCTCGGCATGGCCATGGCGCGCGACCTCTCCGGCGGCCACAACAATGTCATTGCCGTCATCGGCGACGGCGCGATGTCCGCCGGCATGGCCTATGAAGCCATGAACAATGCCGGCGCGCTTGATGCCCGGCTGATCGTCATCCTCAACGACAACGACATGTCTATCGCGCCGCCGACCGGCGCCATGAGCGCCTATCTGGCGCGGCTCGCGTCGGGCAAGACCTATCTTGGCCTGCGCGATTTCGGCAAGAAGCTGACCTCCTATCTCGGCAAGCGCGCCGACCGCGCCATCAAGCGGGCGGTCGAGCATGCGCGCGGCTACGTCACCGGCGGCACGCTGTTCGAGGAGCTTGGCTTCTACCATATCGGCCCGATCGACGGCCACAATCTCGAGCACCTGATCCCGGTGCTGAAGAACGTCCGCGACCATGCCGACGGCCCGGTGCTGATCCATGTCGTGACCCAGAAGGGCAAGGGCTACGCGCCGGCCGAGGCCGCGGCCGACAAATATCACGGCGTCAACAAGTTCGACGTCATCACCGGCGCGCAGACCAAGGCCCCGGCCAATGCGCCGGCCTACACCAAGGTGTTCGCCGAGAGCCTGGTCCAGGAGGCCCGCCTGGACGACCGCATCGTCGCCGTCACCGCCGCCATGCCGAACGGCACTGGCCTCGATTTGTTCGGCGAGGCGTTTCCGACCCGGACCTTCGATGTCGGCATTGCCGAGCAACATGCCGTGACCTTCGCCGCCGGCCTCGCCAGCGAGGGCTACAAGCCCTTCGCCGCCATCTATTCGACCTTCCTGCAGCGCGCCTACGATCAGGTCGTCCATGACGTGGCGATCCAGAAACTGCCGGTGCGTTTCCCGATCGACCGCGCCGGTTTCGTCGGCGCCGACGGCGCCACTCATTGCGGCGCCTTCGACACCACCTTCCTGGGGACGCTGCCGGGCTTCGTGGTGATGGCGGCTGCCGACGAGGCGGAGCTTCGCCACATGGTGCGCACCGCCGCCTATTATGACGAAGGCCCGATCGCCTTCCGCTATCCGCGCGGCAATGGCGTCGGCGTCGACATGCCGGAGCGCGGCTCGGTGCTCGAAATTGGCAAGGGCCGCATCGTCAGGGAAGGCACCAAGGTGGCGCTTCTGTCCTTTGGCACCCGGCTGCAGGATTGCCTGCTGGCGGCCGAGGAACTCGGCGCGGCCGGATTGTCGACAACGGTTGCGGATGCCCGTTTCGCCAAGCCGCTCGACGAGGATTTGATCCGCCGTCTTGCCCGCTCGCACGAAGTGCTGGTGACGGTGGAAGAGGGCGCTGTCGGCGGTTTCGCCAGCCACGTGCTGCAGTTCCTCGCCCATGAAGGCTTGCTGGAAAGCGGTCTGAAAGTTCGGCCGCTGGTGCTGCCAGACGAGTTCACCGACCACGCCAAGCCGGAAAAAATGTATGCCGATGCCGGGCTCGACGCGGCCGGCATCGTGCGCACCGTGTTCGTCGCGCTCGGCCATTCCGCGCGCGCGCAGCGCGCCTGAATCAAACCTCACGCAGCTGAAGCAGTTGCCTGTGCAAGCTTAACACTTTGTTAACGCTTCTCTTTGGCGTTTCGCTTACCGTCTCTTTTGGCCGTTTTTCAACGCCGCCCTGCTAGAACTGCCTCTAGACAGGGAGTTAAAAACAATGCGAACGCTTCTGTGCGGCGCGGCCCTTTTGGCCGTCATCGCCGCGCCGGCCATGGCCGAGACGCGCTATGACCGCAAGCTCGAACAGGCGGTGGCAGGCATCGTCGCCCGCAAGATGGGCGATATCAGGGGCGCTTTTTCCTACAAGCAGGTGCCGCAGCTTGTCGTCGTGCCGGACGCACCAGTCGTTGCTGTCGAGCGCCCGCGCAAGCAGGCTTCAGATGACGGAAACGACGGCCTGATGCCGGCCGTTGAACGGCAGGTCTCACGGACGATCTTCTAAAACCACATATCGCGCACGCAGCGCCCATCGCGCGGCAGGTCGTCATAAGTGTCCAGCCCGTCGAAATGGTCGATCGGCAGGTCGGCGACCGCCTCAGGCGGTGCCAGCCTGACATTGACGGCGATACGCGTGCGGCCGCTGTCGCTGCGGCGCAAACCGCGCCAGGCAAGCACACAGGCACATGTCGGGCAAAACAGGATTTCCAGCGACGGCGTCTCCTTGCCGGCGCGGGTGTAGGACTGCACAGGCCCCGCAAGCCGGATACGCTCGTCGACAAAGTCATAGGCCCAGAGCGTGCCATAGCGGCGGCAAAGCGTGCAATTGCAGGCCGTGATCGGGCCGGGATCGCCTTCCAGGGTCCAGTGGGCGGTGCCGCAATGGCAGGTTCCCGTCAGCATTCGTCTTCCTCCGCATTGCCTGAGCCTCTACATCTTGCCGGACTGGCTGCGATATTCAACCGGGCGGACTGGCTTGCGGCCCGGGTCTCGACGTCCTCCCATGCCAATGTCCTTGCCTTCGCGGCCGGCTTTCGCCATGAAGGCCGATGAACTCCCCTCTGCCAGCCAGCACACGCCAGCGGCTCGACGAATTGCTCGTCCAGCGCGGCCTGTTTGCGAGCCGCTCGCGCGCCCGCGACGCGGTCGAGCGCGGCACCGTGATGGTCGACGGCGTGGTCGCCCGCAAGCCCGGCCAGACGGTTCTGCCGCACTGTCTCATCGTCATCGACGACCCGGCGCAGGGTTATGTCTCACGCGCGGCGCTGAAGCTGATCGCCGGGCTCGACCATTTCAGTCTCGATCCCGCGGGCAGTGAAGCTCTCGATATCGGCGCCTCGACAGGCGGCTTCACCCAGGTGCTGCTCGAACGCGGCGCGGCCCATGTCACTGCCGTCGATGTCGGCCACGGCCAGATGCATCCCGGTGTCTCGTCCGACCCGCGCGTCACCGTGATCGAGGGCCTCAACGCTCGCGAGCTCGCGGCTGCCGATCTCGGCGGCCGTATCCCCGATTTCATCGTCTCCGATGTCAGCTTCATCTCGTTGAAACTGGCGATGCCACCGGCGTTGGCATTGGCACGGGACGGCGCTCGTGCGGTGTTTCTGGTCAAGCCGCAATTCGAGGCCGGCCGCGAGGCGATCGGCAAGGGCGGTCTTTTGAAAGACCCTTATGACGCCGCCCGTGTGGCCGGCTTGCTGCAGGAATGGCTCGAAGGCGTCCCTGGCTGGCGTACATTGGGCTTGCACATGTCGCCGATCGAAGGCGGGGACGGCAACCGCGAATTCCTGCTTGCCGGGATCAAGGATGCCGGGGCCAAGGACTGATGAGCACGGGCTTCACCATCAAGAGACTGGGTTCGCAGGGCGACGGCGTCGCCGAGACGGAAACCGGCGAGCTGTTCATTCCCTTCACCCTGCCCGGCGAGACCGTCACCGCCGCGCGCGAGAGGGATCGCGCCATGCTGATGGCGGTATTGGAGACGTCGCCGCTGCGTATCGATCCGGCCTGCCGGCATTTCACCGAATGCGGCGGCTGCGCCGTCCAGCATCTGCAAGCCGACGCTTACCAGCAATGGAAACGCGACAAGGTCGTGCACGCCTTGAAAGGCATTGCCGGCGACATCGGCGCCCTGGTGCCGTGTGCGCCACACACACGCCGCCGCGTCGTGCTTGCCGCCAGGCGCGCCGACACAGGCATGCTGCTTGGCTTCCATCGCCATCTGTCGCCGGAAATCATCCCCATCGAGGAATGTCCGATCTCGCTGCCGGAGATCGTTGCCGCGCTCGATCGCTTGAGATCGGTCGCCGACCTGGTTTGCGCCACCACCAAATCGTTCCGGATGGCGGTCACTGTGACGGGCTCGGGGCTTGACGTCGCTGTCTATGAGTCGGGCAAGCTGGGCGAGAACCAGCGCCGGGTCGCCTCCAACTTCATCATGGCCAATGGCTTTGCCCGGCTTTCGATCGACGACGAGATTGTCATCGAGCCGAAAAAGCCGGTGGTCATGTTCGGCACCGTCGCTGTCGCCATACCGCCTGGCGCCTTCCTGCAGGCAACGCAAGCCGCCGAGCAGACGATGGCCGATCTCGTTGGCGGACACCTGAAACGTGCCAGGAAAGTCGCGGATCTTTTCGCCGGCTGCGGCAGCTTTGCGCTTCGGCTGGCGGCCAAATCCGAAGTCCACGCGGTCGAAGGCGACGCGGCAGCCCTTTCGGCGCTCGACCGCGGATCGCGCTTCGCCACCGGCCTGAAGCGGGTAACCGGCGAACGCCGCGACCTGTTCCGGCGGCCGCTGACGTTCAAGGAGCTGAATGCTTTCGATGGCGTCGTCTTCGACCCGCCGCGCGCCGGCGCCGAGGACCAGTCGAAGCAGATCGCCCGCTCGGATGTGCCGTTCGTCGCCGCCGTCTCCTGCAATCCGGTGACGCTGGCACGAGACCTGCGCATCCTGATTGACGGCGGCTACATCTTGAAGAGCGTCACGCCCATCGACCAGTTCCTGTGGTCGCCGCATGTCGAGGCCGTGGCGCTGCTGGAGAAGCCGAAACGGCGACGTTAATCCGCCGATTTTCACAAGGCCGTGCTTGAGTTTGCCGCCCCCCGCAAGACGTAGCCGGCTGGCAAACTAGCCTTCGCGAACGCTTTCGTACCCGGCCGCTTGTGCGGCCTTGATGAACTTACGGTCGAAGGACACAAATGCTGAGCAGTGCGAGGACTTGCCCAGATGGAGCGCATCGGCGAAATCCATTCCCGTCTCGGCTAGATCGACCGCGGAAGAGACCATCGCAGCATCCTCTATCTCGATAGTGGGAAGCCCGCCGAACACCCGCAGTGCATTGACGATCGAGGCCTGATCATAACCATAGCCGCTGCGCAGCACCCACTCAGCCTCCAGGATCACCGTGACGGCGACGAAAACGGGCTGACCGTCGATCAGCCGCCGGGCTCGCGGGGACTGCTCGGGATCGTCGTTCGTCAGATACCTGACGACAACGTTGGTATCAATCGCGAGCATGGCGCCGCCGTGCTTCAGCAAGGACGGCCGCGTCCATCTCCTCCAAGGTCTTCGGTCTGCCACTGTGCGGCAGGACACCAAAGACATCTTCTGGTCGTGTCGGGGCAAAGGCAGGCGCCGGTCTCAAAAGTACACCGTCCGGTGTGTCTTCGACCTGCAGGCGCGTGCCCGCGCCCCAGTCCCTCCGTTTGCGGATCGCGCTGGGCAGGATTACCTGTCCCTTGGTAGAGACGGTCGTTATAAGTTTTTCGGTCGCGGCCATCGCGAAGGACCTTTGCGTAAGACGAACGTAAGATATCCCTATCGCGGAAGGTATTCAAGCCGACCGGATTCGTATCCTCAAACCCTGGTGCCGCCGACGGTCATCTGGTTCATCCTGAGATGCGGCTGGCCGACGCCGACAGGCACGCCTTGTCCGGCCTTGCCGCACATGCCGATGCCGGTGTCGAGTTTCATGTCGTTGCCGATCATCGACACACGGTGCATGGCGTCCGGTCCGTTGCCGATCAGCATGGCGCCCTTGATCGGCTGCGTCACCTTGCCGTTTTCGATCATGTAGGCCTCGGTGCAGCCGAACACGAACTTGCCTGAGGTGATGTCGACCTGGCCGCCGCCGAAGGATACGGCATAGATGCCGTTCTTGACCGAGGCGATGATCTCGTCCGGCTCCATGTCGCCCGCCGTCATATAGGTGTTGGTCATGCGCGGCATCGGCTGGTGCGCATAGCCTTCGCGCCGGCCGTTTCCCGTGGCTTTCATGCCCATCAGCCGGGCGTTCTGGCGGTCCTGCATGTAGCCGACAAGCTTGCCGTCCTCGATCAGCACATTGCGGGCCGAAGGCGTGCCTTCATCGTCGACGGTCAGCGAACCCCGCCGCTCCGGCATGGTGCCGTCATCGACCACGGTAACGCCCTTGGCGGCGACCTGCTGGCCGAGCAGGCCGGCAAAGGCGGAGGTCTTCTTGCGGTTGAAGTCGCCCTCCAGCCCGTGGCCGACGGCTTCGTGCAGCATCACGCCCGGCCAGCCGCTGGACAAAACGATGTCGAACGTTCCGGCCGGCGCGGGAATGGCTTCGAGATTGACCAGCGCCTGCCTGAGCGCCTCCCTGGCCGCATGCTTCCAGGCGTCCTCGACCAGGAACTCGCCGAACGCCTTGCGCCCGCCCATGCCATAGGAGCCGCTTTCCTGGCGGTCGCCGTCGCCTACGACGACGGAAACGTTGATGCGGACCAGCGGGCGGATGTCGCGCACGATCTGGCCGTCGGCGCGCACGATCTCGACATGCTGCCAGGACGCCGCGAGCGAGGCCGTCACCTGGCGCACGCGCGGGTCCTCGGCGCGCAGCCATGCGTCGATTTCCTGCAACAGCTTGGCCTTGACCTCGAAGGAAGGCGAGGGGATCGGGTTCTCCTCGCCATAGAGATGGCGGTTGGTGCGCGCGGGCGCCGCGGCAAGCGTGCCGGAATAGCCGCCCTTGACGGTCGAGACCGCGTCTGCGGCGCGCAGCAGCGACGCCTCGGAAAGATCGCTGGAATGGGCGTAGCCGCTGGCCTCGCCGGCCACGGCGCGCAGGCCAAAACCCTGGTCGGTGTTGAAATTGGCGGTCTTCAGCCTGCCATTGTCGAACATCAGCGCTTCGCTCTCGCTGTATTCGAGGAACAGTTCGCCATCATCGGCGCCGTTCAGTGTGTCGGCGACGATCCGCTTGATGCGATCGTCTGAAATGTCGAATTGGCCGGTCAGGCTGTTCATGGCAGGTCCGCTCACAAGAGGAATGGTGTTGCCACGATGTAGGCGCGAAGACGCGCCTGCACAATCCGCAATGACGATCCGCAGCAGGTAGGAGCGGGTAACCCCGCCCCTGAACATGACATCAATCTTGAAGTTCGACCCGTCACCCGAAAAGGCCTTCACCCAGCGATATTTCTTGTTCCATTCATTGGCCTGGTCGGCCGTGAAGGGTCGGTATAGCCCGAGGAGAACTGGATCGACTTGCACTTCTCATGGTTTTCGCAGCCATAGAAGTAGATGACATATTTCATGCCCTGAAGCCGGCCCGAGACCATCGGATCGCCCCGTCGTCCTTGTCCATCTTGGCCGAGCCATAGCCTTTCGCAAGCTCGAAAATGACGGCCGGATCGGGCGCCGTGATGATTTCGGAATGCTCGGCAAAGGCGACGGAAACGGCGCCGGTCAGGATTAGACCGGTCGACAAAAGCAAAGAACAAGCACGCATGATGACCCCCACAGCCAAAGATCAAACCCGTGGGAATTGTGAGGAAAGACGGTTTCGCAAGCATCAAGCTCAGGGCAGGGCGGCAAAACCGTCGGCGAAGCCCTTGAGGTCGACGGGGATGCCGATGCCTTCTTCCGGCGTCTGGAAGACGATGAAGGTGGCCGACGTCCCGGTCTTCAGCGTATCGAGCAGCGGCTTTTCGAGAATGACCTCGGCATAGCAGCCGTCCTGGAAGCAGCGCACGAAATAGGCGCGGCCAATATCCTTGCCGTCGACATTGAGGCCCAGGCCATTGGGCAGCAGAACGCCGAGCGGGGCCAGCACGCGCAGGATCTCGGCCTTGTTGTCGGCGGTGCGCAGGACGACGACGGACAGTCCCATTTCCGGGCGATCCTCGGCAACGACGTTCTGCATCATCACGCATTGTTCCGAGGTGGCGCCGGCCGGCGTGTCGCAGATGATCGACCACGCGCCATGCGTTGACTTGACCGTGCCGCTGGGCTGCGCTGCATTGGCGACGCCGGTTGCGGACGAGCCGATACCGATCAGGGCGGCGAGAAAAACGACCTTCGCCCCGCTTCTCGAAAGCCAAGCGCTTTTCGAATGCCAGGCGCTCTTCGAATGCCAGGCGCTCTTCGAATGCCAGGCGTTTCTCGAAAGCCAAGAGGTCATGACGGCTCCATTGCGAATCACGGCACTTTAAGCCGCGCCAAGGCCAAGTAAAGGATAGGGCGACCGCCGGTCAGCCCCGGCAGGCGCAATAATGCGCTTTTCCCTAGCAAATTCGCCCGAATTGCGACCGTCGGGCGCATTCCGGACACAAGCCCGCATAGCCTGTCTGTCGACGACCCGCGCGGGCCACGAGGCCGTCGAAACAGCGCGGCAGCACTTGCGCGCAAAAATGCCGCACGGTTTCGCCCGCTCCTTTCTTGCGGAGGGAAATAGAGTATGGTTTGAACCACCCTTGGGACTGTCCGGGATTCCCATCCCGGCATTGTTCGATATTCTTGCGTCGCGATCGCGAGGAACCGGGAGATGAAGAGGGCGATGAGAAAATTCCCAGCAAGCGCCAAATTGATGGCAACGGCAGGCGCCGCCGCCGCATTTTTCGCCGGTGCCTCCGCCCATGCGGCCCAGCCGCAGCCGTGGGAGATGACTTTTCAGCCGCCGGCGACAGACATGATGCGGCAGATCGAGTGGTTCGGGAACTACACGATGTGGTTCGTCGTCCCGATCACCGCTTTGGTTCTGGCGCTTCTCGCCTGGTGCATCTTCAGGTTCCGCGCCAGCAAAAACCCGGTTCCGTCCAAGACCAGCCACAACACGCTGATCGAGATCATCTGGACAGTCGGGCCGGTCGTCGTCCTGCTGTTCATCGCCATTCCCTCGTTCCAGTTGCTGACGGCGCAGTACACGCCGCCGGAAGAGGCCAAGCTGACCGTCAAGGTAACGGGCAATCAGTGGAACTGGGACTATGAGTACCAGACCGAGAACACGCTCTCCTTCAACTCGGCCATCCTGCAGGACGCCGACCGCGCCGCGATCGGCAAGGAAGACCGCAAGGTCTATCCGCGCCTGCTGGCGGTCGACAACGAGCTGGTCGTGCCGGTCAACACCATGACGCGCGTCCTGGTTACCGCAGCCGACGTGATCCATTCCTTTGCCGTGCCGGCCTTCGGCATCAAGATGGACGCGGTTCCCGGCCGCACCAACGAGACGTGGTTCAAGGCGGAAAAGGAAGGCATCTATTACGGCCAGTGCTCGCAGCTCTGCGGCAAGGACCATGCCTTCATGCCGATCGCCGTCCGCGTCGTATCCGATGCGCAGTACAAGACCTGGCTGGCAGCAGCCAAGACCGACCTCCCCGGCGCCAACAAGGCGCTGATGGCCGAGGTCGACGGTACCAACAAGGTAGCGGCCGCCGGCAATTGATGCCGCGGGTTAGCAAGAATTAGGGAACGGAGCCGACCATGGCAGAAGCTGCAGCTCACGACGACCACGACCACAAGCCCTATCATGGCTGGGTCCGGTGGGTGTACTCCACCAACCACAAGGACATCGGCACGCTCTACCTGATCTTCGCGATCTTCGCGGGCATCGTCGGCGGCGCGCTTTCGGTCGTCATCCGCATGGAGCTGCAGGAGCCCGGCATCCAGATCTTCACCGGTCTGGCGCAGATGGTCTATGGCATGAACGGCGATGCCGCCATCGACGGCGGCAAGAGCATGTACAACGCCTTCGGCACCGCGCACGCGCTGATCATGATCTTCTTCATGGTCATGCCGGCGCTGATCGGCGGCTTCGCCAACTGGATGGTGCCGATCATGATCGGCGCGCCTGACATGGCCTTCCCGCGCATGAACAACATCTCGTTCTGGCTGCTGCCGCCGGCCTTCCTGCTGCTCATCGCTTCGGCTTTCATGCCGAGCGCGCCCGGCGCCTATGGCGTTGGCGGCGGCTGGACGCTCTATCCGCCGCTGTCGACCTCCGGCCAGCCCGGGCCGGCCATGGATCTGGCGATCCTGTCGATCCACATTGCCGGCGCGTCCTCGATCCTCGGCGCCATCAACTTCATCACCACCATTTTCAACATGCGCGCGCCGGGCATGACGCTGCACAAGATGCCGCTATTTGCCTGGTCGGTTCTGATCACCGCCTTCCTGCTGCTATTGTCGCTTCCCGTTCTGGCCGGTGGCATCACCATGCTGCTTACCGACCGCAATTTCGGCACCACCTTCTTCGCCCCGGATGGCGGCGGCGATCCGATCCTGTTCCAGCATCTGTTCTGGTTCTTTGGTCACCCCGAAGTGTACATCCTGATCCTGCCGGGCTTCGGCATCATCAGCCACATCGTCTCGACCTTCTCGAAGAAGCCGGTGTTCGGCTATCTCGGCATGGCCTACGCCATGGTCGCGATCGGCGCCGTCGGCTTCATCGTCTGGGCGCACCACATGTACACGACCGGCCTGTCGCTCGACACGCAGCGCTATTTCGTCTTTGCCACCATGGTCATCGCCGTGCCGACAGGCGTGAAGATCTTCTCCTGGATCGCGACGATGTGGGGCGGCTCGATCTCGTTCAAGACGCCGATGCTGTGGGCGCTGGGCTTCATCTTCCTGTTCACGGTCGGCGGTGTCACCGGCGTCCAGCTCGCCAATGCGGGCCTCGACCGCTCGCTGCATGACACCTATTTCGTCATTGCCCACTTCCACTATGTGCTGTCGCTTGGCGCGGTCTTCGCCATCTTCGCCGGCTGGTACTACTGGTTCCCCAAGATGACCGGCTACATGTACTCGCCGGTGATCGCCAACACCCACTTCTGGGTCACCTTCGTCGGCGTCAATTTGATCTTCTTCCCGCAGCATTTCCTCGGCCTCGCCGGCATGCCGCGCCGCACCATCGATTATCCCGACGCGTTCGCCGGCTGGAACATGGTGTCGTCCTACGGCTCCTATATATCGGCCGTCGGCGTGGTGATCTTCCTCTATGGCGTGTTCGAGGCCTTCCAGAAGAAGCGCGTCGCCGGCGCCAATCCGTGGGGCGAGGGTGCAACGACGCTCGAATGGCAGCTGCCTTCGCCGCCGCCCTTCCACCAGTGGGAACAGCTGCCGAAGATCAAGTAAGGCAGCCCGAATACGAAACCGCCGGCCCGCCGGCGGTTTCGGCCAACGGAATGATTGGACTTATGTACGCATGGCCCTTGTCGACGATCCAATGATTGACGAAGCGGGCTTTCGCATGTCGGAAGCCACGTCGGGCGATTTCTTCGCCCTGCTGAAGCCGCGCGTCATGTCGCTGGTGGTGTTCACGGCCTTTGTCGGCATGGTCGCTGCGCCCGTGACCATCAACCCGCTGCTGGCGGTGATCGCCATCCTGGCCATTGCCATCGGCGCCGGCGCCTCGGGTGCGCTCAACATGTGGTACGACGCCGACATCGATGCGGTGATGAGCCGGACCGCCGGCCGCCCGGTACCGTCCGGCCGCATCCTGCCCGGCGAAGCCCTGAGCTTCGGCCTTGTGCTTTCGGTGCTGTCGGTGATGACGCTGGGCGTACTGGTCAACTGGCTGTCGGCGGCGCTGCTTGCCTTCACCATCTTCTTCTACGCCGTCGTCTACACGATGTGGCTGAAGCGCTCGACGCCGCAGAACATCGTCATCGGCGGTGCCGCCGGCGCCATCCCGCCGGTCATCGGCTGGGCCGCGGTGACCGGAACGGTGAGCCTGGAAAGCCTCGTCCTGTTCCTGATCATCTTCCTGTGGACGCCGCCGCACTTCTGGGCGCTGGCACTGTTCAAGTCCGACGACTACGCCAAGGCCGGCATCCCGATGATGCCGAACGTTGCCGGCCAGGCCTCGACCCGCCGCCAGATCTTTGCCTACGCCCTGATCCTGGCGCCGATCGGTGTGCTGCCCTGGGTGCTCGGTTTCACCACCGCCTTCTATGGCGTCGCATCAGTGGCTCTCGGCGCCGGCTTCGTCTGGTATGCCTGGAAAGTGCTGTGCATGACCGATAGGGACCGCGTCATGAAGCCGGCCAAGGCTCTGTTCGCCTATTCGCTGCTCTACCTCTTCGCCATCTTCGCCATCTATCTTGCCGACTGTGTCGTCGGTCGCGCTTTGGCCATCGGTGGAGCATGACCATGATCGACAAGAAGCTTGAACTGGTCACGCTGACCGAAAGCCAGAGGAAGGCGCGGCGCAACCGTTCGGCGGCGATCGGCGTCGCGCTGGCGATTCTGGTCGTCATCTTCTACGTCGCGACCATCGTGAAATTCGGCCATACCGGATGAGGCCGATGATGACCCGCCAGACCGTGACCGATCCCAGGAAGAAGAACACCAACCGCGTCGTCGCCGCCGTCTGCGTCGCCTTCTTCGGCGGCATGATCGGCATGGCCTACGCCGCGGTGCCGCTCTACAAGATGTTCTGCCAGGCCACCGGCTATGGCGGCACGACGCAGCGCGCCGAAAAGCAATATGCCGGCCGCATCCTCGACCGTGACATCACCGTGCGCTTCGACGCCAACACCAACGGCATTCCGTGGCAGTTCCAGCCGGTCGCCCGTTCGGTCACCATCAAGATCGGCGAGACCACGCAGGCGCATTACAGCGCCACCAACAAGTTCGACCGCGCCGTTACCGGCCGCGCCACCTTCAACGTGCAGCCGGAACTGGCGGGCCCCTACTTCAACAAGGTCGAGTGTTTCTGCTTCACCGACACGACGCTGAAGCCCGGCGAGACGCTGGACATGCCGGTCGTGTTCTATGTGGATCCCGATATCGTCAACGTGCCGGAACTGAAGGACTTGAAGACGATCACCCTGTCCTACACCATGTTCCCGGTCCAAAAGAACAAGCCGGTGGCGTCATCGACGCCGGACAGCAGCAGCAAAGTTTCAGATACCGAAGCAAATCTCGGGGGTTGATATGGCAGACGCGCACGCAAAACCACAACACGACTACCATCTCGTCAACCCGAGCCCGTGGCCCTTCCTGGGGTCGATCGGCGCGCTGGTGACTGCAGTCGGCGGCGTCGCCCTAATGCAGTATCTCAAGAACGGCGATTTTCCGATTTTCGGCCACAACATCGCCAATCCATGGCTGTTCTTCATCGGCCTGGTCATCGTCCTCTACACGATGTTTGCCTGGTGGTCGGACACCATCAAGGAAGCGCATGAGGGCCACCACACGCGCGTCGTGTCGCTGCATCTGCGCTACGGCATGATCATGTTCATCGCTTCGGAAGTGATGTTCTTCGTTGCCTGGTTCTGGGCCTATTTCGATGCCAGCCTGTTTCCGAGCGAAGTGCAGAATTACGCCCGCACCGCTTTCACTGGCGGCGTCTGGCCGCCGAAGGGTCTCGAAGTCCTCGATCCCTTCCATCTGCCGCTCTACAACACCATCATCCTGCTTCTGTCGGGCACCACGGTGACATGGGCGCACCATTCGCTCATCCATGGCGACCGCAAGGGCCTCATCAACGGCCTGGTGCTGACCGTCGGCCTCGGCATGCTGTTCACCATGGTGCAGGCCTACGAGTACATGCACGCTCCGTTCGGCTTCAAGGATTCCATCTACGGCGCCACCTTCTTCATGGCGACCGGCTTCCATGGCTTCCACGTCATCATCGGCACCATCTTCCTGCTGGTCTGCCTGATCCGCGCCTGGAAAGGCGACTTCACGCCCAAGCAGCATTTCGGCTTCGAGGCGGCTGCCTGGTACTGGCACTTCGTCGACGTGGTCTGGCTGTTCCTGTTCGCATCGATCTACGTCTGGGGATCGGTCGGCGCGGTGATCGAAGGCCACTGACGGCTTTCACCGAACCGACAAATCAGAAGGGCGGTCGCGGCAACGCGGTCGCCTTTCTTCTTTTCGGCGCCCCATCAATGGCCAACGGATTCGGCTGGTCGGGCTGGCTGCTTCAATTGGTCGACTGGACCGATGGCTGCATTGGGGTTACCGACTGCGACATGGACGAAATCTGGACTATGGTGCCGGATGGAACGCTGATCGAAATCGAGCCGTAAAGCATGACTATCCATGAGTGAAGACAGGGCGATCTGGCCACCCATCGAGCCGATCTCGGCCGGCCTGCACGGAGGCTGCCCGCGCTGCGGCGAAGGACGGCTGTTTTCCGGCTTCCTCACCGTCGGCAAGCGCTGCAACAATTGCGGCCTCGACTATTCCTACGCCGATGCCGGCGACGGCCCGGCGGTGTTCGTCATCCTGATCATCGGCTTCATCGTCGTGGGGCTGGCGCTGTGGGTGGAGGTCACGCTGAGCCCGCCGCTCTGGCTGCATTTCATCATCTGGATACCGCTGGCCGTGGGACTGTGCCTGACGGCGCTGAGGTTGATCAAGGGGGTGCTGCTGACGCTTCAATACGCCAACAAGGCGGCCGAAGGCCGCCTGGACCAAGGGCAATGAGCGAGGCGCTGACCAAGCCCGCCGGCCGCTCGCGGCCGAAGACGGCATTGCTGCTCGGCCTCGGCCTGGTGGTGTTCGTCATCCTGCTCGGGCTTGGCACATGGCAGGTGCAGCGCCTGTACTGGAAGGAAGCCCTTCTGCAGACCATCGACCAGCGCACCCATTCAGCGCCGCAGCCGCTGGCGGACGTCGAGAAGGAATTCGCCGCCACCGGTGATGTCGACTACACGCCGGTCACCGTCAGCGGGACGTTCCTGCACTCCGGCGAGCGGCATTTCTACGCCACATGGGACGGCGACGCTGGCTTCAACGTCTATACCCCGCTGGCCCTCGACGATGGCCGCTATGTCCTGATCAACCGCGGCTTCGTTCCCTATGATGTCAAGGATGCCGCCAAGCGCCCGCAAGGGCAGGTGACCGGCAAGGTCACGGTCACCGGCCTGGCGCGCAACCCGCTGCCGGCCAAGCCGTCGATGATGCTGCCCGACAATGACGTGGCCAAGAACATCTTCTATTGGAAGGATCGTGATGTCATGGCGGCGAGTGCCGGCCTGCCGGCCGGTGCCGTGCTGGTGCCGATCTTCATCGACGCCGACAAGACGCCGAACCCGGGCGGGCTGCCGGTCGGCGGCGTCACCATCATCGACCTGCCGAATTCTCATCTGCAATATGCCTTCACCTGGTATGGCCTGGCGGCGGCTCTTGCCGCGGTTCTGATCGTCAGGCTGCGCGGTCCGGCAAAGACTGAATGATCCAGAGCATCACCCCGAAAAGTGGGAACCGGTTTTCGGACAAGATCATGCTCCAACAAAGAGTTAGATCAGGTTGACCATTCAACCTGATCTCAACTGCCCTTGACAGGGCAGGGGTGCACACCTCATTTCGCGTCACGATACGATCAACCGATCTGGAATCATGCTGCAGACCGCCACAAAACCACCGCTGACGATCCGGCTCTGCCAGCCGCGCGGCTTTTGCGCCGGTGTCGACCGCGCCATCCAGATCGTCGTGCTGGCGTTGAAGAAATACGGCGCGCCGGTCTATGTCCGCCACGAGATCGTGCACAACCGCTATGTCGTCGAGGGCCTGCAAAGCCTTGGCGCGGTTTTCATCGAGGAACTCTCGGAAATCCCGGCCGAGCACCGCAAGTCGCCGGTTGTCTTCTCGGCCCACGGCGTGCCGAAATCGGTGCCGGCCGATGCCAAGGCACGCGAGCTCTTCTATCTCGACGCCACCTGCCCGCTGGTGTCCAAGGTGCACAAGCAGGCGATGCGCCATCAGCGGCTCGGCCGCCATGTGCTTCTGATCGGCCATGCCGGCCATCCCGAAGTGATCGGCACCATGGGCCAACTGGCTGAAGGCGCCGTCACGCTGATCGAGACCGAAGCCGACGCTGGGACCTTTGCCCCCGCCGACCCGGAAGCGCTCGGCTTCGTAAGCCAGACAACGTTGTCGGTCGAAGACACTGCCGGCATATTGCGGGTGCTGCAGGAGCGCTTCCCGCAACTGCATGCACCGGCCGCCGAATCGATCTGCTACGCCACCACCAACCGCCAGGAAGCGGTCAAGGAAACCGCCGCCGGCGCCGATCTCTATCTGATCGTCGGTGCGCCCAATTCCTCCAATTCGCGCCGTCTTGTCGAAGTGGCGGAGCGCGCCGGCGCCACCATGTCGCTTCTCGTACAGCGCGCCGCCGAAATTCCGTGGAATGACATCACAAATATCTCGACGCTCGGCCTGTCTGCCGGCGCGTCGGCGCCGGAGATCATCGTCGACGAGATCATCGACGCCTTCCGCCAGCGCTTCGAGGTGACCATCGACCTGGCGATCACGGCCACCGAAACGGAGGATTTTCCAGTCATGCGGGTTCTGCGCGATGTCGAACTGACACGGGCCGACATGGCCTTCGTCAACGGAGCCGCGTGAACAGCCCATGGCGGTCTACACCGACGTCAATGAAGGCGAACTCGGCGCGTTCCTGAGGGCATATCCGGTCGGCGAACTCTTGTCCTACAAGGGTATCGCCGAAGGCACGGAGAATTCGAATTTCCTGCTGCACACCTCAAGCGGCTCTTACATACTGACGCTCTACGAGAAGCGCGTCGACAAGGCCGACCTGCCGTTCTTCCTCGGCCTGATGGGCCATCTCGCCCGCAAAGGCATTTCCTGCCCGCTGCCGGTGACCGCGCATGACGGCACCGTCATCGGCACGCTGGCCGGCCGTCCCGCGGTCATCATCACCTTCCTCGAAGGCCTGTCGCTGCGGCGGCCGACAGCGGCGCATTGCGCCGAGGTCGGCAAGGCGCTCGCCGCCCTGCATTTGGCCGGGCAGGATTTTGCGATGACGCGTGACAACGCACTGGCCATCGAGGGCTGGCGCAAATTGTGGAACGCCTCGCGCGACCGAGCCGACGAGGTCGAGCCGGGACTGGCGGCCGAGGTCGACGCCGATTTCGCGGATTTCGAACGCCATTGGCCGCAGGGCCTTCCTGCCGGCATCATCCATGCCGATCTGTTTCCCGACAATGTCTTCTTCCTCGGCGAGAAACTGTCCGGCCTCATCGACTTCTATTTCGCCTGCCACGACCTCTACGCCTATGATGTCGCCACCTGTCTCAACGCCTGGTGTTTCGAGAAGGATTTCTCCTTCAACCTGACCAAAGGCACGGCGCTGCTGGCCGGCTATCAGAGCGTGCGGCCTTTGAGCGATGGCGAGAAAGCAGCGCTGCCGATGCTTTCGCGCGGTTCGGCGCTGCGCTTCATGCTGACCCGGCTCTATGACTGGCTGACGGTTCCAGAGGGCGGGCTGGTCATGAAGCGCGATCCGACCGAATATATCCGCCGCATGCGCTTCCACCGCGCGATCAGGTCGCCTTCGGAATACGGACTGACATGACCAAGCAGGTTGAAATCTTCACCGACGGCGCCTGCTCGGGCAATCCCGGTCCCGGCGGCTGGGGCGCCATCCTGCGCTTCAACGGCAAGACCAGGGAATTGTCGGGCGGCGAGGCCGAGACGACCAATAACCGCATGGAGCTGCTGGCCGCCATCTCGGCGCTGAATGCGCTGAAGGAGCCGTGCGCCGTCGAGCTTCACACCGACAGCAAATATGTCATGGACGGTATCTCCAAATGGATCCACGGCTGGAAGAAAAACGGCTGGAAGACCGCTGACAAGAAGCCGGTCAAGAACGGTGAACTGTGGCAGGCGCTGGATGAGGCCAATCGGCGCCACAAGGTGACCTGGAACTGGGTCAAGGGCCATGCCGGCCACACCGAGAACGAACGCGCCGACGAACTCGCAAGGGAAGGCATGGCGCCGTTCAAGAGGGGCTCAGCCAAACCTGCGGCGCCGAAAGTGGCGCTGAAGCCGGGGGCATCCGAGAAGCAGCCGGCGCCACGGGCACGGCGCTCGCCCCAAAGCTATTGAGCTCAAGCTATCGGCAGGGGATCTCACTCATGCCGATCGTATACTACATCACCCATCCCCAGGTTCAGATCGATGCCAACGTTCCCGTGCCGCACTGGGGGCTGTCCGAGATCGGACGAGCGCGAGCATCAGCTATGCTCGATCAGCCATGGGTCGGATCGATCCGCCGTGTCGTCTCGTCGGCCGAGCGCAAGGCGATCGAAACCGCCGAGATCCTTGGCAAACACCTCGGCCTCGCGGTCGAGGTGAAGGAGCGCATGCATGAGAACGATCGGTCGGCAACCGGCTTCCTGCCGCCGCCGGAGTTCGAGGCGGTCGCCGACCAGTTCTTCGCCAATCCGCACAAAAGCATTCGCGGCTGGGAACGGGCCATCGACGCCCAGCAACGCATTGTCAGCGAGGTCGAAACCGTGCTGGGTGCTGCCGACGGCGGCGACATTGCCTTCGTCGGCCATGGCGGCGTCGGAACGCTCTTGCTGCTCTGGCTCAGGGGCCGCGCAATCAGCCGCGCGGCGGATCAGCCGGCCGGCGGCGGCAATTACTTCGCCTATGATGTCGGCACGCGCCGCGTCGTCCACGGATGGCGGCCGATAGACAGTCTGGCGCCGCGCTAAAGCGGATGTCAGGAGATCATCGATACCGTAGCCGCGATGAAGCCGCTGGCGACCAGCGGATAGAACCTGTCCTCAGCGGATCAGCAGGGCCGTGCCGTAGAGGCCGAGCGCGAACACCGTGTGCGAGATCACGTTGAAGGCGCGGATCTGCATCGCGTTGGGGCGCTTTGACGCAGCCCAGCCGGCGCCCATGCCGGGCGCCAGCAGGAACCAGCCGGCGCCGATGGTGACCATGCCGAGGATGAAGGCCGGCAGGAAGGTCGGCGCGTCCAGCCATGCCGTGCCCGCCAGCGCCACCAGGATGAAGCCGTAGACGATGCCGGTGACATAATGGAAGGCCCAGCCCAGCGCCTGCTCATGCGCATAGGGTGCTGCATGGGCGATATCGTCGTGGAAAACCTTGCCTTCCCTAAGGTGCCAGACCCAGCGGCCGGGCGGCCCCCAGTTCGGCCGCGGCTGGCTGAGCGCCAGATGCAGGAACAGCGCCCAAAGATCCATCAGCACCGTGGCGCCGATGCCGATCGCAACGCTGCGCCAGATGATGTCAAACATCGTCGATGTCCCCCAAAGCAGGCAATCCGGCTGGAAGCGCGTCGTCGTCAGGCCATGGCGCTCATGAGCCGACGCGGCCGCCGCGGTTTAGAGCTGGCTCAGAATGTGAGCGGCACCCGATGTGTCGACTCCTGGCTTGGTCTCGACATTGAGCGCCGTGACCTTGCCGTTGTCGACGATCATCGAGAAGCGCTTCGAGCGCAATCCCATGCCGCCGCTGGAATAGTCGGAGTCGAGGCCGATCGACCTGGCGAAGTCGCCATTGCCGTCGGCGAGATAGAGGATCTTGCCTTGACCGCCGGTGAAATTGGCCCAGGCGCCCATGACATGGACATCGTTGACGGAGACGACGGCGATGGTGTCGACGCCGCGGGCCAGGATGGCATCGTGGTTCTCGAGATAGCCCGGCAGATGATTGTTGCTGCAGGTCGGCGTGAAGGCGCCTGGAACGCCGAACAGCACGACCTTCTTGCCCGCGAAAATCTCGGCCGAGGTGATCACCTTGGCGCCGTCGGCGGTCATTTCCTTGAAGGTCGCATCGGGCAGTTTGTCGCCAACGGCAATCGTCATGATGGTCCTCGTGTGAAAAGCAGGGAAGGTTTCTTGCGATAGCGAAATCGGGCATCTCCCGCAACCGCCGACAAGGCCTGGATCAAGGGAAAGCCCGGATCGGGTTCGGTATCAGGGGAACGGCAGAACGCCCTCGACCGCGCCTTCGGCACTTGTCAGGGTGTAATACAACCCGCCATCGGTCGGTGTCGTCGACGGCCGGTCGAGGATCGGAATGGTAAATACCAGCCGGCCGTCCTTTTCGCTGCGTGCAGGCGCCCCGAACATATAATCGCGTCCCCCGGCGACGAATAAATCCGCCGCCTCCGGATCTCCGGGAAAAGTCGCCTCGACCATCAGCGTCTCATGGTCGCCCGGCAGCACCTTGATCCCGAAATCGGGCTTGGCAGGCGCGGGCAAGGTGGCGAGTGCAGCCTTCACCAGCGCCGCGTCCTCGGCATTGTCGGGATCGGCGGCGGGATCGACGCTCAGCCGCGTCTGCACCGGAATACAGATCGTCTCGCAGATGCCAAGAAAGATGTCGGCATCGATGACGGCCGCATCCCCAGGCGACGACAAAGTGAATGTCACCGGCAGCGAGACCGGATGGTTGTAGCCGGCCCATTTGCCGTAGCCGTCGTCATGGCGCTGCGGCGGCGGAAAGGAAAACGCCGCATCGGTGATGTTGGTGCTGGCCGAAACGTCGATCTGCGGCGGCACGCCGGCGTCGCCCGGATCGCGCCAATAAGTTTTCCAGCCGGGCTTGAGCGCGATGTCGAGCACGCCCTGTATGCGGCCGGCCTCGTCGGCCTTGCCTGTTGTCACCAGCCGCACCTTGCCGCCTTCGCTGTTGTACCAGTCGGAAGACGAGGCGGCGGCGGGAAGGGCTGCTCCGCATCCGATGGCGGCGCCGAGCAGCAGGATTTTCAAGCTTTGCATGGCGTTGATTTGATCGTCAGTTCATGGCCGCGCAATGTTTTCATGGCGCTCTGCGTATCATATTTGCGTGACCTTCGGGCAAGGAACAGTTGGGTTCAAGCAATCGGCCGAGCAAAGTTTACAGCCAGGAATCCGTTGTTCCAACCGTCGGGGTTTGGCCGAATCGCACGCGGCGCATCTTTTCGGCGTCCCGGAAACGCGTTACGCTCCCGTTCATGGACTTTTTGCGCCACAAAAAGACGGCCGGTGGACGCGGCTTTCTTGACGACCAGTTTCTGATTGCCATGCCCGGCATGAAGGACGATCGCTTCACGCGCTCGGTCATCTACATCTGTGCGCACAGCGATGAAGGCGCCATGGGCCTGATCATCAACCAGACGCAGCAGATGCTGTTTCCCGATCTTCTGGTGCAGCTCGGCATCATGAACGAGCAGGAGGCGATCAGGCTGCCGGCGCAGGCTCGCGACTTCGTGGTGCGCAATGGCGGCCCCGTCGACCGCAGCCGCGGCTTCGTCCTTCACTCGGGCGACTACCGGGTGGAATCCTCGCTCACCGTCTCCGACGATATCTGCCTGACCGCGACGGTCGACATATTGCGCGCCATCTCGTCCGGCCGCGGCCCGCGGCGCGCATTGATGGCGCTCGGCTATTCCGGCTGGGGCGCCGGCCAGCTGGAAACCGAGATCGCTGAGAATGGCTGGCTGACCTGTCCGGCCACGCCGGAGCTGCTGTTCGACGCCGACATCGAGCGGAAGTACGACCGCATCCTGGCATCGATCGGGATTGATCTGGCGCATTTGAGCCTGGCCGCGGGGCACGCCTGAGGCCTCGCCTCGCCGACGTTCCGCCGAACCTTCGCGACTAGCCGAAGCCGCCCGCCACTTTCGTCATCCTAGGGTCTGCGCTGCGTCGCAGCGCTCCTTGCTTCGCCCTAGGATGACGAAGGCGCGGTCGCTTCAGCTAATTTTCGGGGTTCATTTCAATGTAACCACTCGCCTGCACGACGCATGCCTCACCCATCACCCCTGCGTCATCGGGTACTGCTCTTTCAACGCCTTCAGCACCTGGTCGCCTGGCATCGGCGCGCCGAACATGAAGCTTTGCACATATTCGCAGCCCATCTGGCGCAATTCCAGCGCATCGCTTTCGTCGGAAATGCCCTCGGCCACCACCGACAGGCCGAGTTCATGCGCCATGTTGACCATGGATTTGAGCAGCACCGCCCGCTTCGGCGTCGCGTCGTCGACGAAGCTCTTGTCGATCTTGATGGTGTCGAAGGGGAAGCGGGTCAGATAGGCGAGCGAGGAATAGCCGGTGCCGAAATCGTCCAGCGACAGGCCGATGCCGAGCTGCTTGAGCTTGGTCAGCACATGCGAGGTTTGCTCTGGATTGTCCATCACCAGCGATTCGGTAAGTTCGAGCCGGAAGCAGCGCGGCTTCAGATTGGCGCGCGCGATGACCGAGCGGACATCGCTGACCAGGTCGCGGCGGATCAGCTGGCGACTGGACAGATTGACCGACACCGACAGCGGCGTGTCGCCGATCTGCTTTTGCCAACCGGCGAGGTCTTCGGCCGCCTGCTGCATGGCAAACAGCCCAAGCTGCACGATCAGGCCACAGCTTTCGGCGACCGGGATGAAATCGCCGGGCGGGATCATGCCGCGGCGCGGATGGTCCCAACGCAGCAGCGCTTCGAAGCCGGCAATGCTGCCGTCCTCCAGCCGCACGATCGGCTGGTAGGCAAGGGTGAATTCGCGCCGCTCGATGGCGCGGCGCAGATCGGATTCGAATTGCAGCCGGTCGGTGCCGACGGTGCGGAAGGCCGGCCGGAACGGCTCGATCCTGTCGCCGCCGAAGCGCTTGGCCTGGTGCATGGCAAGCTCGGCGTCCTTGACCATGTCTTCTGCCGAAGTCTGCGCCGAGGTCCAGGTGATCAGGCCGATCGAGGCGGTCAGCACGATCTCGCGCTTGGCGAAGGTGATCGGGTTGTTGATGGCGTGCTTGATGGCGTCTGCCACCGCCGCGATGCGGGAGGGTTCCTGTTCGGAGAGCAGCATCAGGGCGAACTGGTCACCGGCAAAGCGCGACAGCGAATCCTTCGGTTTCAACAGCCGGTGCAAGCGGCGCGCAATGGTGAGCAGGATGGTGTCGCCGGCCGAGATGCCAAGCCCGTCATTGACCTGCTTGAAACGGTCGATGTCGATGACGAAGACGGTCGGGCGCACCTTCTCTTCGGTGCGCGCGATCGAGATGATGGCTTCCAGCCGGTTCATCAGAAGTTCGCGGTTGGGCAGGCCGGTCAGATTGTCGTGAACGGCATCGTGCAGCAGCCTTTCCTCGGACTTTTTCTGCTCGGTGACGTCGACCATGGTGCCGACGCAGCGAATCACTTCGCCGTCCGAGCCGATCACCGGCCGCGCCCGAAGCAAGAACCAGTGGTAGTGCCCGTCGGCGCCGCGCAGGCGGAAATTCTGCGAGACCCGGCCGCGCCGATGTTCGAGCACCACGTCGAGCGTGGTGCGGAACGTGTCGCGGTCGTCGGCATGCAGCACCGGCAGCCAGTTGCGGGCCGCACCCCCCAGGCTGTTGGGCGCCAGGCCAAGCTGGATGCTGACGTCGGGCTTGGTGACGACGCGGTCGCGCAGCACGTCCCAGTCCCACACCGTGTCGCCGGAGCCGGCGACGGCCAGCGCCTGGCGCTCAAGATCGGAGAACAGGCCCTGATGCAGCGCGCCGCCGGCAAAGGCATGCTGCATGACGGTGAAGCCGATCAAAAGGATGATCAGGATCAGCCCGCCGCCCAATGCCGGCTGGGCGATGTCGTTGTCGAGCATGCCGGTGATCGCCATCCACGACCCGCACAGCCATAGCAGCACCATCACCCAACTGGGCACCAGCATGATCGCACGGTCGTAACCACGAAGACCGAGCAGGATGATGAGGCCGAGCCCGGTCAGCGCGGTGGCGGCAAAGGACAGCCGGGCAATACCGGCGGCGACGGCCGGATCGATGATGGCCACACCCGCGATCAGCACCAGGCCGAGAATCCAGACCAGCGCGCCATAGCTGAAATGGCCGTGCCATCGGTTGAGGTTGAGATAGGCGAACAGGAACACCACGAAGGTCGCCGCAAGCGCCACTTCGGTTCCCGCTCGCCACATCTGCTCGTTGCCGGGCGATATCTCTATGATCTTGTTTAGAAAGCCGAAATCAACGCAGATATAGGCAAGTACCGCCCACGCAAGTGCGGCTGTCGCCGGAAACATCGAGGTTCCCTTGACGACGAAAAGGATGGTCAGGAAGAGCGCCAGCAGCCCGGCGATGCCGATGACGATGCCGCGAAACAGCGTGTAGGAATTGACCGAGTCCTTGTAGGCTTCCGGCTCCCATAGATAGACCTGCGGCAGCTTCGGCGAGGCGAGTTCGGCGATGAAGGTGATCACCGTTCCCGGGTTCAGCGTCACCCGGAACACGTCGGCGTCGGAGCTTGACTGGCGGTCGAGCGCGAAGCCCTCGCTGGGGGTGATCGCGGCGATGCGGGTGGCGCCGAGATCGGGCCAGAAGATGCCGGAATTCACCAGCCGGAAATGCGGCGCCACGATCAGCCGGTCGAGCTGCTGGTCGGTGGTGTTGGCGAGCGCGAATACCGCCCAGTCGCCGCTCGAGCGCGCGTCATTGGCCTCGACCTCGATGCGCCGCACGATGCCGTCGGGACCGGGCGCGGTCGACACCTGGAAGTTTTCGCCCTGATTGACGTAGATCTGGACGGCGCGCGACAGGTCGAGCGCGACATCGTCGCGGGCAATCTTGATCGGTTCGACGGCGAAGGCCGGGAGCGCCGCGCAAAGCGTGACGACAACCGCCAGAACAAAGGCCAACAGCGACCCGTTTCGCAGGAAATTCGTCAAAAATCAGTCCTTCGTTCCAGCGCCCGGCGGATCGTCCGCGATCCGGGCGTAGAGGTAGTGGTCCTGCCAGATGCCGTTGATCCTGAGGTAGGATCGCAGAAGTCCTTCGCGCCGGAATCCGGCTTTTTCAAGCACGCGGATCGACCGGACATTGTCGGGAATACAGGCAGCTTCGATCCGGTGCAACCTCAGCGTATCGAAGGCGAAGCGGCAGACCACCTTGACCGCGTCGGTCATCAGGCCGCGGCCGCCAAACCGCTCCCCGATCCAGTACCCGACATGGCCGCTTTGCGAGACGCCGTGGCGGATATTGCCGAGCGTAATGCCGCCGGCAAGCTTGCCGCTCGCCTTCTCGAAGATGAAGAAGGCGATGGCTGTCCCCTGCGCATAGTCTTCGCGGTAGCGGCCGATGCGCAGCCGCCAGGCGGTGCGGTCGAGTTCATCGGGCGTCCAGCGCGGCTCCCACGGTTCGAGGAAGGCACGGCTTTCGCCGCGCACCGCTGACCATTCGCGATAGTCGTTGGTGTAGGGCACGCGCAGCATGACCCGGTCGCCTTTCAGTGCCGGCAGGTCACGGCGAAAGAAAGGGAGCGCGAACACCGGCGCTTGAAGGCTTAGACGGCGAGCTTGCGGGCCGTGGTGTGCGTGCCCGCAAGCGAATCGAGAATCGCCTCATAGGGCGCGAGCGTACCCACCGGTCCAACCGCGGTCAGCGTCGGCTTGGTCGAAAACAGCCGGGACGAAAGGTCGGTCAGCCGCTCGACGGTCAGCGCCGACAGCCGTTCCATCAATTCCTCCTTGGCGATCGGCCGACCGAACAGAAGCAGCTGCCTGGCGATCTGCGAGGCGCGGCTGGCCGGGCTTTCAGCCGACATGATCAGGCCGGCGCGATATTGCGCGCGGGCGCGGTCGAGCTCTTCCTGAAGGATATTCTCGCCGGCCTTCTGCAGCTCGTCGATAATGACCGGCACCAGTTCGGCAATGTCGCTCTGCCCGGTCGCGGCATGAACGCCGAAGATGCCGGTATCGGAAAAACCCCAGTGGAAGGCATAGACCGAATAGCACAGGCCACGCTTTTCGCGGACCTCCTGGAACAGCCGGGACGACATGCCGCCGCCGAGGATCATCGACAGCACCTGCGAAGCGTAGAAATCGCGCACATGATAGGCTCGGCCTTCGAAGCCGAGCACGATCTGCGCGTCCATCAGGTCGCGATCCTCGCGGAAATCGCCGCCGACATACTGCGCATATTGCGGCATCGTGCTGTCGGACTTGCTGCGGAAACCGCCGAGCTGCTTTTCGACCTCGCGCACGAAATTGTCGTGCTTAATGTCGCCTGCCGCCACGATCACCATCTTCTCGGCGCCATACTGGCGCTCTATGAAATCATGCAGCTGTTTGGAGGTGAAGGATTTGACGGTTTCCGGCGTGCCGAGGATCGAGCGGCCGATCGTCTGGTGGCGGAAGGCGGTCTCGGTGAAACGGTCGAAGACGATGTCGTCGGGCGTGTCGTGCGCGGCGCCGATCTCCTGCAGGATCACATGCTGCTCGCGCTCCAGTTCCTCTGGGTCGAATTCGGACTCCTGCAGGATATCGGCAAGGATATCCACCGCCAGCGGCACATCGTCGGACAGCACCCTGGCGTAATAGGACGTCGTCTCGACTGATGTGGCGGCATTGATCTCGCCGCCGACATCCTCGATTTCCGAGGCGATCTCGAAGGCCGTCCGCCTTTTCGTACCCTTGAAGGCCATATGCTCGAGCAGATGGGCCATTCCGTGCTCGTCGTCACGCTCATTGCGGGCGCCGGACTTGACCCAGGCGCCAAGGGCAACGGATTCGAGGCTTGGAAGGGTTTCGGTGGCGACTGTCAGGCCGTTCGACAGACGGCTTACCTCAACACCCATATGGCAAGTACTCCCTAACGCGCTGCCCTTGAGTGGCGGCTCACGTAATCTTCCACCATTTTCAGGTCGGATGGAAGTACCGTGTACTTTTCGTCGGCTGACATCAAGGACCCCAGCCATGCGGGCAGGGCCGGCGACACGCCGCAGGCGGCTTCGACCGCGGCCGGGAACTTGGCCGGGTGCGCCGTGCCCAGCACCACCATCGGCACTGCACCGTCAGCCTTGCCGGCGGCGACATGCACGGCCGCGGCCGTGTGCGGATCGAGCAGATAATTGCTGGATTCGAGCGTTGAACGGATGGTGGCGGCAACCTCGTCCATATCAGCGCGTCCGGCGTCGAATTCGGACCGCATCCGGTCGATTTCTGCGGTTTCGATGGTGAAGGCGCCGGATTGCTTGAGGCCGGCCATGTAACGCCGCACCGTCTCTGCGTTACGGTCGCAGGCCTCGAACAGCAGTCGCTCGAAGTTCGACGATACCTGGATGTCCATCGATGGCGACGTCGTCGCAAACACACCCTTGGTGCGGTATTCACCGGTCGCGAAAGTGCGCGCCAATATGTCGTTGTCGTTGGTGGCGACGATCAGCCGCTCGATCGGCAGGCCCATCTTCTTGGCGGCGTAACCGGCGAAAATATCGCCGAAATTGCCGGTCGGCACGGTAAAGGAGGCCGGCCTGTCCGGCGCGCCGAGCGAAAGCGCCGAGGAAAAATAATAGACGATCTGGGCCATGATGCGGGCCCAGTTGATCGAATTGACGCCCGACAGCGACACGCGATCACGAAAACCATGATCGTTGAACATATCCTTCAGCAGGCCCTGGCAATCGTCGAAATTGCCTTCGATGGCCAGCGCCTGGACGTTGGTGGCCGTCGATGTCGTCATCTGCCGCTGCTGCACCGGCGAGACGCGGCCATGCGGAAACATCACGAAAATGTCAGTTCGGTCGCGGCCGGCGAAGGCATCGATGGCGGCGCCGCCGGTGTCACCCGAGGTCGCGCCGACGATGGTTGCGCGCTGGCCGCGCTCAGTCAGTACATGGTCCATCAGCCGGGCAAGCAGCTGCATGGCAACGTCCTTGAAGGCCAGCGTCGGACCGTGGAAGAGTTCAAGGATGAACGTGTTGGCGCCGGTCTGCACCAGCGGGCAGACGGCCTGGTGGCGGAAGGTGGCATAGGCTTCTCGCACCAGGCGCTCGAAGACGGGTGCGGCGATCTCGCCGCCGAGGAACGGCGTCAGCACGCGGATGGCGAGGTCCGCATAGGGCAGGCCGCGCATGGCGCGGATCTCGGCTGCCGAAAACTGCGGCCATGTCTGCGGCACATAAAGCCCGCCGTCGCGGGCCAGCCCCGCCAGCACCGCGTCGGCAAATCCAAGCACGGGTGCATCCCCGCGGGTACTCACATAGCGCATCGTCAAGGTCCATTGCTGCCGCCGGTTCATCCACGGCAATTGGTTAATTTTCCGAGCCGGCTCAGTCGCATTTTTGCCGTGGCGTTGCTATACGTCACCAACTTTGCGAGAGGGAAGTGCAGTTTCATGGCGTTTCACAAGTTCAACCGTCGCTTTGTCGCGGGTCTGGCGCTCACCGGCTTTATGCTTGCCGCCGCCGGTTGCCAATCGAGCGACAATGGCATCCTCAATCTCGGTTTCGGCAAGAAGACCGACCCGAATGCGCCAATACCGCCGCAGGATCCCAAGGTTCTCGCCAGCCAGTTGCAGGCCTACTGCCCG
The DNA here is from genome assembly GCF_040320535.1 of Mesorhizobium sp. M0676. Classification (NCBI taxonomy): domain Bacteria; kingdom Pseudomonadati; phylum Pseudomonadota; class Alphaproteobacteria; order Hyphomicrobiales; family Phyllobacteriaceae; genus Mesorhizobium; species Mesorhizobium sp. M0676. The sequence continues at coordinate 105,867 of NZ_JAMYPU010000002.1, read as the reverse complement.
AAAGTGACGGTGCGCGATGGCACCGCCTACTTCAATACCTACGCCAAGGGCGCGCCGCAGCCGAGAAAGAAAAAGGCTGATGCGGCACAGGATGCCGAGGCCGCTGCCGCCGCGCAGACGGCGCCTGACGGCTCCATCGTCGATCCGAACAAGGATCCGGCCAAGATCATCTACCAGGCCTCGATCAGCGATGTGAGCCGCGATTGCAGCCGTACCAACGGCCAGTTGACGATGAAGGTTGGCGTTGCCGGCAAGATCGTGCCGGGACCGCTGTTCGCCCCCGGCACCATCACCATGCCGATCCGCATTGCCGTCATGCACGGCCCCGACGTGCTTTATTCGCAAATTCACCCCTATCAGATCCAGGTCAGCGATCCCTCGACCGCCACCCAGTTCGTGTTCACCGATCCCAGCGTCGTCGTGCCCGAACCCTCCGCCCGGGATTACACTGTCTATGCCGGCTATGACGACACCGCGCCGGCGGCGGTGGACAAGAAGTCCGGCAAGAAAAAGAAGCGCGCTCCGGCGACGAACTAAGCGCCTGGGCGCCGTCGCTGCTGCGACGGTGCCGGTCAACTCTTTGAAAGATCCAAACGATCCGATCGTAATCCTGCAGGCGTGCGCCTGCGGCAGGTCGCGTCTGCGCTTTAATCTCGATCCATTCCGCCAGCGCACTTGACTCATCCATATCCCGGCGGTTATACGTCAATCAATAGCTCGCAGGTTATTGATCCCGATGCCGGACGCCCACGATACTTTGTTCAGAACGCTTGCCGACCCGACCCGGCGGGCCATCTTCGAGCGCTTGTGCCGCCAAGGTGAGCAGACCGTGGGGGCGCTGACGGCGCAGTCCGGGGTCTCGCAACCGGCGGTGTCGAAGCATCTCGGCGTCCTGAAGCTGGCCGGCCTGGTGCGTGACCGCCACGCCGGACGCCAGACCCACTACAGCGCGCAGCCCGAGGCACTTGGTCCGCTGACCAACTGGACAGTTCAAATGACAGGATTCTGGGAGAGCCGCTTCGATGATCTCGAGAACCTGCTGAAAAGGATGGACCAGTGAGCAATCCCGAGCTGCGCACCGTCGTCGTCGAACGTGAAATATCCTGGCCGGCGGAGAAGATCTGGCGCGCGTTGACGCAGCCGCATCTGATGGAGGAATGGCTCATGAAGAACGATTTCAAGCCTGTCGTCGGCCACAGCTTCAATCTTCGCGGCGACTGGGGCGGCGTGCTCGACTGCGAGGTGCTGGCCATCGAGCAAAACAGGACGCTGTCCTACAGCTGGGATTTTGCGCATGAGGATGCCGGCTACAATCTGAAGAGCGTGGTGACGTTCACGCTCACACCCACGAGCTCGGGAACCCATCTGCGCGTCGAGCAGTCGGGCTTCCATCCGAGCCAGAAGCAGGCCTATGGCGGCGCCAGGGCCGGGTGGCAGCAATTCCTCACCAAGCTGGAGCAGGTCCTGGCGAAGCCGGATTGAAGCCTGCCGGTACCATGCCCTGATCGCGGGGCACCGAATGCAAAAAGGAGGAAATCGATGAAGATCAAGCTGACCAGCGTCTATGTGGACAACCAGGACAACGCACTGCGCTTCTACACCGACGTGCTGGGCTTTGCTGTGAAGGCCGACTTCAGCAATGGGCCTTTTCGTTGGCTGACCGTCATCTCACCCGATGAGCCCGAGGGAACCGAACTGCAACTCGCGCTCAACGACAATCCGGCCGCCAAGGCTTACCAGCAGGCCATCTTCAAGCAGGGGCAGCCCGCGCTCATGCTGTTCACCGACGACGTCAAGGGTGATTACGAGCGCATCAAGGGACGCGGCGGTGCGTTCGCCACGGCGCCGACAGAAGTGACCGGCTCGACCATCGCCCAGCTCAACGACAGCTGCGGCAATCTCATCCAGATCACCCAACTGGCGCGTTGGTAGGCGCTGGTTTCAAGAGGAGGGTTGCAATGAACTTGAGCAAATGGATACGTCAAACCCATCGTTGGCTGTCGATCATCTTCACGCTGACCGTGGCAGCCAATTTCATCACCATGGCATTCGGGCAACCTCCGGCCTGGGTGGTCTATTCGCCGCTGCTGCCGCTCTTCCTGCTGCTGTTCAGTGGCCTCTACATGTTCGTGCTGCCTTACGTCGCGAGATCGCGTGGCGAGCAGGGCGCGCAAGGGTAGGACATGGCCAAGGCGCCGGGAAAATCGAAGGTCGCAAAACCGGCCCCAGACAAGCCGGAAAAGCCGGTCCTGCTTTCGGGCGGCAACCCGCAGATCCCGAAGGCCTATGGGGACGCTCCGGTGCAGGCATATATTGCTGCCATGCCGGGCTGGAAAAGCGATGTCGGGCGCCGGATCGACGCACTTATCGTCAGCGCCGTCCCCGGCGTCTACAAGGCGGTGAAGTGGAACTCACCGTTCTATGGCATCGAGGGCGAGGGTTGGTTCCTCAGCCTGCATTGCTTCACCAGATACGTCAAAGTCGCCTTCTTTCGCGGCACGTCGCTCGATCCTGTGCCTCCCGGCGGTTCCAGGCAAAAGGAAGTGCGCTATCTCGACATCCATGAAGGCGAAGAGATCGACGAAGCCCGCTTCGCCTCCTGGGTGAAGCAGGCCAGCCGATTGCCCGGCGAGAAGATGTGAACGGAGGCAGACCATGAAGATCAGCATGTCGAGCAAGGACGAGGGAGGCGCCTCTGCCTCCGAGCGGATAGATGCCCGAATCCGGGAGCTGGACGATTGGCGGGGCAAGACGTTGGCCAGCCTGCGCAAGACCATCCTCGACGCCGACCCGGAAATCATCGAGGAGTGGAAGTGGATGGGCAGCCCGGTATGGTCACGCGACGGCATGATCGCCGTCGGCAACGCTCACAAGGACAAGGTGAAGCTGACCTTTTCTCACGGTGCCAGCCTGCCGGATCCCTACAGGCTGTTCAACAACGGGCTCAACGGCAAGGTGTGGCGCGCCATCGATGTGTCGGAGGGCGACGAGATCGATGCGGATGCGCTGAAAGCGCTCGTCCGCGCCGCGATTGCCTACAACAGGGCTAAGAAGAAACCAGCTAAGTCGGCCAAAGCCAAGGACTGATCGGTTCAGGCGTCCGACCACTCCGACAGAGCGGCAATCACACTTTTCAGTTCGGCCCATCGGCGGATGACGGTTTCGGCGCCGGCTTCGGTCAGCACATCGGCATGGCCGGGAAGCTGTGCGCGGCGCCGGTGAAGCCGATCACGCGCATGCCAGCGGCCCTGGCGCCGGTGACGCCGTGCACCGAATCCTCGATGACGAAGGTGTTTGCCGGATTGGCGTTGAGTTGCTGCGCCGCGATCAGGAACACATCCGGCGCGGGCTTGGTTTTCTTGCTTGGTATTTCCAGCGCTGAAAAAATCCGGCCGGCGAAGAACGGCAGCAGGCCCACTTTCTCGAGCATGAACTCGATCCGCTCCAAGCGTGAGTTCGAGCAGACGCAGCGCGGCGCGGTGACCGCGGCGACCGCCTCGCGCACGCCGTCGATGGCGCGCACGTCGCTGCGCAGTTTGCGGTCGACCAGCTCTTCGGCCCGGTCGATCATCGAGGCCTGGAACGGGATGGCGGATTTTTGCTCGACCCGCATCATGATGTCCTTGAAGGTCAGTCCGGCATAGGTTTCGGCGTATTCCTCAGCCGAGATTTCATATCCGGCCAAGGTCAGCAATTCGGCCTCGACGCGGGCTGCGATGATTTCGGAATCGACGAGCACGCCGTCGCAATCGAAGATGACAAGATCTGGCTGGGGCATGGCAATCCGAACGTGGGAGGGTGATGGAGGCCCGGCAAGGCTCAAGCGGCGCGACATACACCAACGGGCCGGGCTGCGCAAATTGACGACGTCAGGGCTGCCTGGACCGTTGCGTCCTTCACCGAATGTTTACGCTGATCGGTAACCATAACGGGGAGTAAACAGTAACGCGTGCCTTGGGTGTAAAAATGTCTGCCGTGCGTCTTCTCGCCGACCTCTCCCACGCCCCCCAGCAATCCGAGTGGCTGGACACGATCCTCAAGGGCGATTGTGTCGCCGCGCTCGACCGGCTGCCGGAAAAATCCATCGACGTCATCTTCGCCGATCCGCCTTACAATCTGCAACTCGACGGCGATTTGCACCGGCCCGACCAGTCCAAGGTCGACGCCGTCGACGATGATTGGGACCAGTTCGAGAGTTTCGAGGCCTATGACGCCTTCACCCGCGCCTGGCTCCTGGCGGCACGCCGCGTGCTGAAGCCGAATGGCACCATCTGGGTCATCGGCTCCTACCACAACATCTTCCGCGTCGGCGCCAAGATGCAGGATCTCGGCTTCTGGATCCTCAACGATGTCGTCTGGCGCAAGACCAACCCAATGCCGAATTTCCGCGGTCGCCGCTTCCAGAACGCGCATGAGACCATGATCTGGGCCTCGCGCGACCAGAAGGGCAAGGGCTATACCTTCAATTACGAAGCCATGAAGGCATCGAACGACGACATCCAGATGCGCTCCGACTGGCTGTTCCCGATCTGCACTGGCGGCGAGCGGCTGAAGAACGACAATGGCGACAAGCTGCATCCGACGCAGAAGCCGGAAGCGCTGCTCGCCCGCATCATGATGGCCTCGACCAAGCCGGGCGACATCGTGCTCGACCCGTTCTTCGGATCCGGCACAACCGGCGCCGTGGCCAAGCGGCTTGGCCGCCATTTCGTCGGCATCGAGCGCGAGCAGGCCTATATCGACGCCGCCAATGAGCGCATCGATGCCGTGCGGCCGCTGGAAACCGCCGATCTCACCGTGCTCACCGGCAAGCGCGCCGAGCCGCGCGTCGCCTTTGTCAGCCTCATCGATACCGGGCTTATGCAGCCCGGCGCCACGCTTTACGATGCCAAGAAGCGCTGGTCGGCCAAGGTACGCGCCGACGGCACGGTTGCCATCGGTGACAGCGCCGGCTCGATCCACAAGATCGGCGCCGAAGTGCAGGGCCTGGACGCCTGCAATGGCTGGACCTTCTGGCACTATGAGCGCTCGGGCGGCCTGACCCCGATCGACGAACTGCGCCGCATCGCCAGGCTCGGCATGGAACGGGCAGGGGCTTGATCTCAGGGTGTAAAGTCGTAGAGCGCTACCTTCCGGCCTCTGCGCGGCTCACACCGCGATGCCATACCGCTCTAGGTCCGCCTTGAGCGTTTTTGCATCTGTGAACAGCACAGCATTCCAGCCAGCCGCCCTGGCTCCGTCGACATTCCTGGGGCTGTCGTCGATGAACAGCGTGGCGGAGGGCTCCAGGCCGAACGCGGCGACGTGATGGTCGTAGATGGCGCGGTCGGGCTTGATCTCACGGATATCGGCCGACACGGTCACGCCGCGCGGGCGGCTAAGGAAATCGAAGCGCAGTCTTGCCTCGGCAAGCGTGTCGGCGGCGAAGTTCGTCAGCATGGTCACGTCGCGGCCGCTCTCGATCAGGCCGAGCATGATGGCGACGCTGTCCTCATAGGCATGCGGCACCATGTCGTTCCAATAGCGCCGGAAATTGCGAATGTTTTCAGCATGATCCGGGTAATCCGCGATCAGCAGCGCTTCCGCCTCTTCCCACGTCCGGCCACGATCCTGCTCGATGTTCCAGTCATGCGTGCAGACATTGTCGAAGAACCACTTGCGCTCTTCGGCATCGGGAATGAGGCGGCTGAACGGAATGTTCGGATCGTAGTGGAGCAAGACGCGGCCGATGTCGAACACGATATGGCGGATTTCAGTCATTTCTGGCCTTTCAAAGCGAATGCTAGTCAATCGGGCGGTGTTTTTTGGTTGCGCCCGGTATCGCTGCTTCGATGACCTTTTTCATGACGGTCGGCAGCGCTTCTCCGGAAATGTCATGGGCCAGCGACCAGAAATGCCCTTCCGGCGCATCACTTTTCACTTGAGCGTGAAAAACTTCGAGCTCGAGCGCGAAATGGGTGAAGACATGCGCGATCTCTCCAGCGCGCCGCCAGTCCGCAGGGAAGGGCGCTGCCTCCGAAGTGGTTGCACCGTCGATCCGCGCTGTCCAATCTGTGGTCGGCACCTCGGTCATGCCGCCGAGCAGGCCCTTGTCAGGCCGCTTGCGCAACAGGATGGCGCCGTCGCCGCGCTCGGCGACGAAGGCGGCACCCCGCCTGAGTGGTTTGTCGACCTTGGGCAGGCGGACCGGAAAGCGCTCGGGGTCGCCGGACAGGATGGCGCTGCAATCCTCGCGCACCGGGCACAGCATGCAGCGCGGCCGTCTTGGCGTGCAGATCGTGGCGCCAAGGTCCATCATTGCCTGGGCGAAGTCGCCCGGCCTTGTCTGCGGAACCAGTCTTGCGACGAGCGCGCGGATTTCAGGCTTTGCCTCGCTGAGCCGCGTTGCGATCGAATAGAGCCGCGAGATGACACGTTCGACATTGCCGTCGACGACCGCCGCCGGACGGTCGAAGGCGATCGCCGCGATCGCCGCCGCCGTATAGGCGCCGATCCCCGGCAATTCCCTCAATCCCGTTTCGTTGTCGGGAAAACGGCCGCCCTGGCTCGCAACCAGATCGGCGCAGGCCTTGAGGTTGCGCGCCCGTGAATAATAGCCGAGCCCGGCCCAGGCCTTCATCACATCCTCGGCCGGCGCAGCCGCCAGCGCCTTCACATCAGGCCATTTCTCGACAAAGGCGCGAAAATAGGATTTTACCGCTTCGACCGTGGTCTGCTGCAGCATCACTTCCGAAAGCCAGATGCGATAGGGGTCCGGCCGTGCACCGCCGGCCGCGGCGTGCGGCGTGATCCGCCACGGCAGTTCGCGATGGTGCGCGTCGTACCAGGCAAGCAGACGCGCGGCGATCTCTCCCGATAGAGTTGGTCCGGATGCGGCCTTGCGGGTCTGTTCGTGCAGTGCCATTGATCGCGGGCTGGCTCTAGGCTGGTGAGGAGCGTGGCTGGAGAACGTACATGGCAGGGAGAACGCCTTACGGCAATCCCGTTCCGGTGAGCGATCTCGCGACCGCGATCCTCGACCCCGTGCTGCGCAAGCGGGCCGGCATTTCGATCGGGCTGGTGCAGTCATGGGAAGAGATCGCCGGCCCCAGGCTCGCCGGCCATTCGCGCCCCGAAAAAATCCAGTGGCCGCGCCGCATGCATGAGGACGATCCGTTCGAGCCGGCGGTGCTGGTCATCGCCTGCGAGGGCATGGCCGCGCTGCACCTACAGCACGAGACCGGCGAGATCATCAACCGCGTCAATGCCTTTCTCGGCTTCAACGCGATCGGCAGGATCCGGATCGTGCAAAAGCCGGTGCTGAGGGACAAAGCCCGGCCGAAACCGACGCCGAGAGCACTGACTTCTGTCGAAAAGGCCAAATTGTCCGATACCGTCGGCAAGATCGAGGATGAAGGCTTGCGCGCCTCGCTGGAGCGTCTTGGCGCCACAATTCTTGGCCAAAGGAAGCGGCCAAGGTAATCAACCGGTAATCAGTCGGTCATGAACGCGTCATCTATCTCGCGCATTCGTGATCCTGCATGTAGAGTTTGGCGATTGGAATGGGGACGGCGATGCCTTAATTCCCGCCAACTCTCGCCTTTTCTAGCCTTTGCGTTGCAAAATCAAACCACAGTCAGGTGATTCGCATGAACCGTAGCTTGTCCCGCAGAAACCTCCTGTCTTCGCTGGCCGTCATTCCGGCAGTGGCTATGCTCGCCGCATGCAGCGATTCAGGCGAGGATGCCAAAGCAGCGGATGTGAAGCCTGCGGCTCCCGCGGTGCCTGCTTCGACGCCTGCCACTCCGGCCGCCGTCAAGGTCCCGGAGTCTTCCGGCAATGTCGACATGGCCGAACTGCTGAAGCCCGGCGCTTTGCCCGACAAGCAGCTCGGCAAGGATGACGCCAAGGTCACCATCGTCGAATATGCTTCGATGACCTGCCCGCATTGTGCGCATTTCGCGGCGACCACCTTCCCTGAGTTGAAGACCAAATACATCGACACCGGCAAGGCGCGTTACATCCTGCGCGAATTCCCGTTCGATCCGAGCGCCGAGGCCGGTTTCATGCTGGCGCGCTGTTCGAAGGACAATTATTTCCCGATGGTCGACGTGCTGTTCAAGCAGCAGGCCAACTGGGTCGGCGTCAACAATACCAAGGATGCGCTGCTGCAGATCTCCAAGCTCGCCGGTTTTACACAGGAGTCCTTCGAGGCCTGCTTGACGGACCAGAAACTTCTGGACGATGTGAGATCGGTCCAGAAGCGCGGCGCCGATGAATTCAAGGTCGACTCGACACCGACCTTCTTCATCAACGGGAAAACCTACAAAGGTGCGATGTCGATTGAGGAAATATCGGCCATCATCGACCCTCTGCTCTGACGTCCAGGCGGCGCCGGAGCGACTGCGCTTCGGCGTCAGCGCACCTTTGTGCCTTCCAGGCAGGCGCGAATGAAGTTTTCGCGCCTTCGCCTCCTCGGCTTCAAGTCCTTCGTCGAACCCGGCGAGTTCGTCATCGAACGCGGCCTGACCGGCATTGTCGGGCCGAATGGCTGCGGCAAGTCGAACCTTGTCGAGGCGATGCGCTGGGTGATGGGCGAAAGCTCATACAAGAACATGCGCGCGTCCGGCATGGACGACGTGATCTTTTCCGGCTCGGGAACGCGCCCGGCCCGCAACACCGCCGAAGTCACGCTGTTCCTCGACAATAGCGACCGGACCGCGCCCGCCGCCTTCAACGACGCCGATGAATTGCAAGTGTCGCGCCGCATCGAGCGCGAAGCCGGCTCGCTCTACCGGATCAACGGCAAGGAAGCCCGCGCCAAGGACGTGCAGCTTCTGTTCGCCGACCAGTCGACCGGCGCGCGCTCGCCATCCATGGTCGGACAGGGCCGCATCGGCGAACTGATCCAGGCCAAGCCGCAGGCGCGCCGCGCGCTGCTCGAAGAAGCCGCCGGCATTTCCGGCCTGCACACGCGCCGTCACGAGGCCGAGCTTCGGCTTAAGGCGGCCGAACAAAATCTGGAACGGCTGGACGATGTCGTCGGCGAACTGGAGAGCCAGATCGAAAGCCTTAAGCGCCAGGCGCGCCAGGCATCGCGCTTCAAGAACCTGTCGGCCGATATCCGCAAGGCGGAAGCCACGCTCTTGCATCTGCGCTGGACGCTGGCCAAGATCCAGGAGGGCGATGCGCGGTCGGCGCTGGCGGTTGCCACAGCTCTGGTCGGCGACCGCGCCGCCGCCCAGATGGCTGCCGCCCGGGAGCAAGGCATCGGCGCCCACCGGCTGCCGGACCTGCGTGACGCCGAGGCCGCGGCTGCCGCCGCCTTCCAGCGCCTGTCGATCGCCAAGGCGCAGATCGAGGAGGAGGCAGGCCGTATCCGCGCCCGCCAGGCCGAACTCGAGCGCCGGCTGCAGCAGCTCGACGGCGACATCGCGCGCGAAGAGCGCATGGTGCGCGACAATGCGGATATTCTTGAGCGCCTGCGCGAGGAAGAAGCCACGCTCAACTCAGACAATGCCGGCGCCGCCGAGCGCGAAGCCACGACGCGGGCCGCTTTCGAGCAGGCCGGGGCAACGCTTATAACAAGCGAAGCAAAGCTCGCTGCGCTGACCGCCGAACGAGCAGAGGCCGCCGCCTCGCGCAACCAGATCGAGCGCACGCTGCGCGACACCGCCGAACGCCGCGATCGCTTTGCCCGCCAGCTGGCCGATGTCGACCGCGAATTGTCCGAGATTGTGTCGAAGGTTGCGGGCTTGCCCGATCCCGCCGAGAAGCGCGCTCTGGTCGAGGACGCGCTCGCCCGGTTGGAGGAGGCCGAGGCCGGCGCCATTGCTGCCGAACAGGCGGTCGCCGAGGCGCGCGCCACCGAGAGTGCCGCCCGTCCGCCGCTGCAGGATGCCAGGGCCGAACTCGCCGGCATCGAGACCGAAGCCCGCACGCTGGCCAAGATCCTCAATGCCGCCAGCGGCGATCTTTTCCCGTCGGTGCTGGAGCAACTCAGCGTCGAACGCGGCTATGAGACGGCCCTTGGTGCTGCGCTTGGCGAGGATCTCGACGTGCCGCTCGACCGCAGCGCGCCGGTGCACTGGGGCGAAAGCCAGGTTCAATCAGGCGATGCGGCCTTGCCGGAAGGCCTCAAGAGCCTCGCCAGCGTGGTGCGCGCGCCTTCGCAGCTTGCCCGCCGGTTGGCGCAGATCGGCATCGTCGATGCCGCCGACGGCAAACGCCTGCAGACGCTGCTTGCCCCCGGCCAGCGGCTGGTCAGCCGTGACGGCGCGCTGTGGCGCTGGGACGGGCTGACCGCCAGCGCCGATGCACCGACCGCGGCCGCGCAAAGGCTGGCGCAGAAGAACCGGCTGGCCGAGCTCGATGCCGAGGCGGTACAGGCGACGCAGATCGTGCGCGAGGCCGAAGCCGCCCTTGCCCAGGCCGAACAGGCACTCCGCCAGGCGAGTGAGGCCGAACGCAATGCCCGCCAGGCCGGGCGCGATGCCCAGCACGGCCTGGACGCCGCCCGCAGCGCACTGGCCGAGGCCGAAAAGGCCGGCGGCGAATTGGCAAGCCGCCGCGCCGCGCTCGACGAGGCGCGCGCGCGCATCGTCGACAGCCATGAAGAGACGGCCGCCGCCTTCGCCGAGGCCGAAATGCTGCTGCAGGACGCCCCCGATCTCGGCGACCTGCAACTTCAGCTCGAACAGACCGCCGCCAATGTCAGCCGCGATCGCGCAACCTTGGCCGACGCGCGCGCCGTCCATGAAGGCCTGCGCCGCGAAGCCGAGGCGCGCACGCGCCGCCTCGATGCCATCGGCGCCGAGCGCAGCAACTGGCTGCAGCGGGCCGAAAACGCCTCGACGCAGATCGCCTCGCTCGGCGAGCGCAGGGCCGAGGCCGAGGCCGAGCGCGAAACGCTGGCCGACGCCCCCGACGAGATCGACGCCAGGCGCCGCGCGCTGCTGTCGCAGCTGACCGAGGCAGAGACCTTGCGCAAGGCGGCCGCCGACCGCTTGCAGGAGGCCGAGAACAAGCAGGCCGAGCTGGACAAGGCCGCCACCGCGGCGATCCAGTCGCTGGCCGATTCCCGCGAAACCCGCGTCCGCGCCGAAGAGCGTTTGACCGCCGCCGATGAGCGCCGGCTCGAGGTCGAGGCGCGCATCCAGGAAACGCTGAACACGCCGCCGCATCTGGTCATTCGCCATACTGGCCTGGAAGCCGACAGCCCGATGCCCGAAATGGGCGACATCGAGCGCCAGCTCGACCGGCTGAAGGTTGAGCGCGAGCGGCTCGGCGCCGTCAATTTGCGCGCCGAGGAAGAGCAGAAGGAATTGTCGGACCGGCTGGAGGCCATCGTTTCCGAGCGCGAGGACATCATCGAGGCGATCCGCAAGCTCAGGCAAGCGATCCAGAGCCTGAACCGCGAAGGCCGCGAACGGCTGCTTGCCGCTTTCGAGGTGGTCAACGGCCATTTCCAGCGGCTGTTCTCGCATCTGTTCGGTGGCGGCACGGCCGAACTGCAGCTGATCGAATCCGACGACCCGCTGGAAGCCGGTCTCGAAATCCTTGCCCGTCCGCCCGGCAAGAAGCCGCAGACCATGACGCTGCTGTCCGGCGGCGAGCAGGCACTGACGGCGATGTCGCTGATCTTTGCCGTGTTCCTGACCAATCCGGCGCCGATCTGCGTGCTCGACGAAGTCGACGCGCCGCTCGACGATCACAATGTCGAACGCTTCTGCAACCTTATGGACGAAATGGCCGCGACCACCGAGACGCGCTTCGTCATCATCACCCACAACCCGATCACGATGGCGCGCATGAACCGCCTGTTCGGCGTGACCATGGCCGAGCAGGGCGTCAGCCAATTGGTCTCGGTCGATCTGCAGGCCGCCGAGGCGATGCGCGAGGCGAGCTGACGCAGCATGCTTTGTTGATTTCGTCGGCGATGGCCTCGATCCGACTGTTGCAACAGGGCCGTCGCCCCTGCGACCTGCTTGCGACGCGCATTCCGTAAGGTTCGAAGAGAAGGAATTTAAGCACCACCTGAGAGCGAACGCCAAAGCCCACAGGCCAACGCGAAAGCGATGCCTACAAGGCGCAGATGGCAATAGGCTCCGACCGCAATTCAGCTGCCACGTTTATCGGAAGCCCAGGAAGCTCAGTATCGCAATCACGATAACGACTGCTCCGATGAGCCAGATTATGTTGTTCACCGTATCTCTCCCGAACTAGTTGCTGGGAGTGAACTCGTAAGAGCCTACTAATGTTCCCGCATTTTCTGCGTCGAAACAAAATGGCGGCCATCGCTTCGTCGATTGCCAGACCAAGGTCCGAACAGGGTATGACTGAAGTCCTGACGTCGGAGCCATAGGCCTGAAGGCGGGCAACCTATGCCCTCCCGATACATTGGAACCGGGCTGCCGAGCATGAGTCCCTTCATCGGCGGTCAATCGGGTGCCCGCCATTCCTGAGAGGTTAGCGGGCACCCGATTGTCGTGACACCGCCAACGGCGTGCGTTTCAACAGCGAGGCTAACAGTGACCTTTGTCCAGAGATCTGTGCGTGACGGCGCAACCCGACCCGCAAACGACAACGACAGTCCTGCGGAAGTTTCTTCCGTTCTTGACCTCATACCATCGGCTGACGACGACAAGGTCGCTGAGCTTGTCAGGCGAACAGAGCGCCTGGCAATCGCAGTGGTTATCGGAATCGCGGTTCTGCTGATCTTGGCGCCGGTGGTTTACCTTGCACTTTCTTACGGGTTCTGAGACGGCCCGACCTATGGGATCTGAAATGGCCTGATTGGTCTCGTAAATCTCACAAATTGTGCCGACGGTCTTCCTCGCAAGACGGGTGTTTCCCGTCAAAGATCAGGAGATCGAACGCGACGACATAGAAGGGTCCTGCGCAGCGCTCCTTTGTCGAGTGGCGTAACCCTGGTGGTCGGCTTGAAAGAGCGCCTTTACCAGAAGTTGCCAACAGGAGCTGCTGTCGCAACTTCTTCTTTCGATACGCCGTGTTGCACGGGAGCAGCCGTCACTGATCGCGCCCGTGGACCGACGACGCTACTCGGAACCAAAGGGAGTGGGACGCGGTTATCCCCGCGAAGGGATAATTAGCAGGTGGAGATATTACAATGAAAACAATGATCGTGAGCGCCTTGGCGCTGTTCATTGCCATGCCGACGATAGCTCCGGCAGCCGAAGCTGACGTGGTCATCACGACCCACCATCGACATCATCACAGGAGCGTAAAGGTCATCAATGACCAGGGTCAACGCCTTCATCACCGCAGACACGGCACGGTTGCCTTCTACGACCACGGCCGCAGACATCATCGCCGGGATACGGTCATCGTGACCGGCTCGATCGAGCGCAGCCATCATCGCTATTATCGACATCATCGGCATCATCCCGTCGTCATCCAGGACGACAACGATTACTGATCCTCTCCGCACGGCCCCGGCTCTGTCAACGGAGTCGGGGTCGCGTGGGAGTCAGATAGCTCCTGACGGCAGCCATCGATAAGGTCGGTAAATTTTATTTCATGTAAATTGGCTGGGGCTCCTGGAGCTTTCGAAATTTCGTCCAGCCGAATTGCGCCCGCTCATCAAGTTGCAGGTTAAGTCTGCTAGTCTGGCGCAATCTGGCAGTTCGGGCCGACCCATTTGTTCATCGAGGTGTCGAGTTCATTTCCGATGTCGGCGGCGCTACATACCGGATAACGATCGTCACCCCGGCGGCGCATGCTAAGGGACTTGTATTGGCGCAACAGCGCATCGTGGTCGGGCGGCTGTTGGTCTTTCTGCTTCAGGGAAAGCTGCATCATGCAGTTGGCAAAGGCATCGGTGCCTTCCTGAAAACCAAACCCGGCACATTGGCGCTTGTTTTCTGACTGTTGACCGGCATTGCCCTGGTCTGTTGTGCAGCCCACCAAGGAAGTCACTACGGCCAGAAACGGCACAACCGCAACAGCGCGCATTCGTCTTTTCCTCTTAACTTTGATGCTTTTAAAGTTTCCCCAAATGTCGGCCAACCGCAACCCATACACGCGCGGGTAGAACGATTCCCACAGGCCGGATGCCATGTCGATTATCCGCTTGGGTGTAACACTTAGAATTCGAAATTTCTAAGTGCTTGAACACCGACGAACAGGGATGGCTGGGGCGCCAGGATTCGAACCTGGGAATGTCGGTACCAAAAACCGATGCCTTACCACTTGGCGACGCCCCAGCAAACGAGCTTTGCCCGCTGCGCGCGGCCTTATAGGACGAGCGGCACGAAAGCTCAATGCCGAGTTGGCCACTGTGCAAAACTGATCCACCGCTTCGCGCGGGGAAGCGCTATTCGCCCCAGACCGCCAACTCGTTGCCGGCGGGATCGGTGAAATGGAACCGCCTGCCGCCCGGGAACGAGAATATCGGCTTGACGATCGTGCCGCCGGCGCTTTCGACAACGTCGAGGGTTGCTTCCAGATCCTGCGAATAGAGCACCGGCAATGGTTTCGCCGGAGCCTCGCCTGCATCGGCCTGGAAGCCGCCATCGAGCCCTTCGCCGAAGGCTGAATAGGTCGGCCCGTAATCGGTGAACGACCACGAGAAGGCGGCGCTGTAGAAAGCCTTGACGCTGTCCAGCGTCGCGCCGGTCGCGGGCAGTTCGAGATAGTCGAGTTTTCCGTTGAGTTTCATCACGCTGCTCCCAACTTGTTCCCTGTATGTTCTATATCTTGGGCAGCGATACGGCAAGTCTTTTTGATGCGGCTTTCCTTAATCGATTGTAGTTGGCGCGCCTGGCCGGCCACGCCTTGCCTTTCGCACTGCAGCATAATAACGCTCGGGTCGGAACGCGGGGGAACCGGGTCTTGGCCCCGGTGTTCTATCTTCCGAGGACTTGGAGGGCGAGCATGACCAAATGGGTCTACACCTTCGGCGATGGCGCCGCGGAGGGACGTGCGGGCGACCGCAACCTTCTCGGCGGCAAGGGCGCCAATCTGGCCGAGATGTGCAGTCTTGGCCTGCCGGTGCCGCCGGGCTTCACCCTCACCACCGAAGTCTGCAACGCCTATTATGCCAACGGCAACAGCTATCCGGCCGCGTTGCAGGCCGATGTCGTCAAGGCGCTGGACCATATCGGGCAACTGACCGGGCGCCGTTTCGGCGATCCGTCGAAGCTGCTTCTGGTCTCGGTCCGCTCCGGGGCCAGGGCCTCGATGCCGGGCATGATGGACACCGTGCTCAATCTCGGCCTCAATGACGAGACGGTCGAGGCGCTGGCAGCCGATTCCGGCGATGCCCGCTTTGCCTATGACAGCTACCGCCGCTTCATCCAGATGTATTCCGATGTCGTCATGGGTCTCGACCACGAAGTGTTCGAGGAAATCCTCGAGGACCAGAAGGCGAGCCTCGGCCACGAGCTCGACACCGAACTGACAGCGCAGGAATGGCAGAGCGTCATTGCCCTCTACAAGGCCAAGGTCGAGGAGGAGCTCGACAGGCCGTTTCCACAGGACCCGCACGAGCAGCTGTGGGGGGCGATCGGCGCGGTGTTTTCCAGCTGGATGAACAACCGCGCCATCACCTACCGGCGCCTGCACGACATCCCGGAAAGCTGGGGCACGGCGGTCAATGTCCAGGCCATGGTGTTCGGCAATATGGGCGAGACGTCGGCCACTGGCGTCGCCTTCACCCGCAATCCCTCGACCGGCGAAAAGATGCTCTATGGCGAGTTCCTGGTGAACGCGCAGGGCGAGGATGTCGTAGCCGGCATCCGCACGCCGCAGAACATCACCGAGGCGGCGCGCATTGCCGCCGGCTCGGACAAGCCGTCGCTGCAGAAACTGATGCCGGACGCGTTTCGCTCCTTCGTCGACATCTCCGACCGCCTGGAACAGCACTACCGCGATATGCAGGACCTCGAATTCACCATCGAGCGCGGCAAATTGTGGATGCTGCAGACGCGTTCCGGCAAACGCACCGCCAAGGCGGCGCTGAAGATCGCCGTCGAGATGGCGCGCGACAAGCTGATCACGACGGAGGAGGCGGTCGCCCGCATCGATCCGGCCTCGCTCGATCAGCTGTTGCATCCGACCATCGACCCCAAGGCCGCGCGCGATGTCATCGGCGTCGGCCTGCCGGCTTCTCCGGGCGCGGCGACCGGCGAGATTGTTTTCTCCTCGGGCGATGCCGAGGATCTGAAGACGCAAGGTCGCAAGGCAATCCTGGTGCGCATCGAAACCAGCCCCGAAGACATTCATGGGATGCATGCTTCGGAAGGCATCCTGACCACGCGCGGCGGCATGACCAGCCACGCCGCCGTGGTCGCGCGCGGCATGGGCAAGCCTTGCGTTTCGGGCGCCGGCTCGCTGCGTGTCGACTACAAGGCCGGCACGCTGATGTCGATGGGCCAGACCTTCCGCAAGGGCGACATCATCACCATCGATGGCAGCAACGGCCAGGTGCTGAAGGGCGCCGTGTCGATGCTGCAGCCGGAACTGTCGGGCGATTTCGCCGCCATCATGGAATGGGCCGATGCGGTGCGCCGCATGAAGGTGCGCACCAATGCCGAGACGCCGCTCGATGCGCGCATGGCGCGCTCCTTCGGCGCCGAAGGCATCGGCCTCTGCCGCACCGAGCACATGTTCTTCGACGGCGAGCGTATCGTCGCTATGCGCGAGATGATCCTGGCCGATACCGAGAAGGACCGCCGCACCGCACTTGCCAAGCTGTTGCCGATGCAGCGCTCGGATTTCCTCGAACTGTTCGAGATTATGGCCGGCCTGCCGGTGACGATCCGGCTGCTCGATCCGCCGCTGCACGAATTCCTGCCCAAGACGGAAGCGGAGGTGGCGGAGGTCGCCGCCGCCATGAACGTCTCGCCCGACAAGCTCAGGCAGCGCACAGAAGCCCTGCACGAGTTCAACCCGATGCTCGGCCATCGCGGCTGCCGTCTCGCCGTCTCCTATCCCGAGATTGCCGAGATGCAGGCGCGTGCCATCTTCGAGGCAGCCGTCGAGGCCGGCAAGAAAGCCGGCGCGCTGGTCGTTCCCGAGATCATGGTGCCGCTGGTCGGCCTGGTGAAGGAGCTCGACTACGTCAAGGCGCGCATCGATGCGGTCGCCAAGGCTGTCATGGACGAGACCGGCGTCAAGATCGACTATCTCACCGGCACGATGATCGAGCTTCCGCGCGCGGCGATCCGCGCCCACGTCATCGCCGCTACGGCCGAGTTCTTCTCCTTCGGCACCAACGATCTCACCCAGACCACTTTCGGCATCTCGCGCGACGACGCAGCATCCTTCCTCGAGACCTATCGGCAGAAAGGTATCATCGAGCAGGACCCGTTCGTCTCGCTCGACATCGAGGGCGTCGGCGAACTGGTGCGCATGGCTGCCGAGAAGGGCAGGGCGACGCGGCCCGACATCAAGCTCGGCATATGCGGCGAACATGGCGGCGATCCGGCCTCGATCCGCTTCTGCGAAGAGGTCGGCCTCGACTATGTCTCGTGCTCTCCCTACCGCGTGCCGATCGCAAGATTGGCCGCAGCCCAAGCCGCGGTGCAGATTGCCAAAACAGCAGTGCCGCGCCCCAAAAAGAGCGCCGCGGCATCCTGATTTCGACATAGTCCTTTCGGTATCGATGAAACGGCCACCCCTGCGTGGCCGTTTGGCGCTAAGCTTACGATTTTGTAAGCAAATTCACGCTGATGTGCGCGCCCCAACACGCAATCCCGACATCGTTTCTTCCCAATTTCACGGCCCCCCAACCCGCCCGGTGCCGAGAAAAAGATGTTACAGATTTCGCCCAGACCCTTCCGCTCGATCCTGATTATCCAGACCAAGTTCATCGGCGATGTTGTTCTGTCCTCCACGCTCGCCAAGAACCTGCAGCTCGAATATCCCGGTGTCAGGATCGTCTTTCTCTGCGAGGCGCGCCTCGCCAGTTTCGTCACCGCGCACGGCATCGCCGCCGAGGTCGTCAGCTTCCGCCGCGCCGCCATGCGCGGCACCCCGCTGGAGCGTGGACGCGAGCTCTATTCGATGATCAGCCAGCTGCGCCAATTCCGTTTCGACCTGACCATCGACCTCACCGATTCAAAGACATCGCGGCTCATCGTCAGGTTCCTCAACGCCAGCACCCGCATCGGCTACAATCCTCCGGAAAGGCCGCTGCGCTGGCATGAGCGCCAGCCCGCCAATGTCTTTGCCGAGCCGTTCGGTTTTGGCGAACGTCACTATCTCTACCGCTACCTTTCGCCGCTCGAGCCGCTCGGCGTCGGTCTGCGCGTGCGGGAGCCGTCGATTCGGCCATTGCCGATGGAGACGGCGAGGGCCCAGGCATTGCTGGACAAACACCATCTGCGGCCAAATGGCTTTATCGCGGTGCATGCCGGCGCCAGTTTTCACGGCCGGCGCTGGCAGCATGAACGCTTTGCCGCCGTGATCGACACGATTTCGCGCGAAACCGGACTGGATTTCGTACTCGTCGGCGGCCCTGACGAGCGCAAGCCGGCCGAGCAGATCCTCGCCAGTGCCGCGTCGATCGTCAACCTCGTCGGCGCGCTGTCGCTGGAAACGCTGCTGGCGGTGTTGCAGCAGGCGCGGCTGTTTGTCGGCAATGAGAGCGGCCCCATGCACATGGCAGCAGCGGCCGGAACGCCGGTTGTCGGCCTGTTCGGCCTGACCAGCCCGGCCGTCTGGGGACCGGTCGGCGTGCCCAGCCTCGCCTTGCAGCCATCCATGCCGTGCAATTGCGTGGCGGGCAGCCTGTGCAATCCGCTCGATCCCAGCAAGGCCTGCTGCGTCTGGCGCCTCGAGGTCGAACCGGTCGTCGCGGCCGTGCGCGAAGTCCTGTCACGCACGCATGTGGAACTGGAACACGCCGTCTGACGGTGCGCGGCGGTCACATTGTCTGGATATCAGCTTTCTCACGGCCACTATCCCGATTTCCGCCTTGTTGCGGGTCCTGGGATGCGGCTATGACAGCGCCGATTCTCAGACAAGACAGGCATCCCTTGCAAAAGCTGTTTTGCGCCTTGGCGCTATCTATCGTGGCCGTGTCCTCGGCCCAGGCCGCGCCGCTTGTCGAGCCGGCGCTGCATCTGAAGGCTGAGGACGGTAGCAGTGTCGGCCGCGTCGCGCTTACGCTCGACGCCTGCGGCGGCCAGACCGATACGAGGATCCTGTCGGCGCTGGTGGAGAACCGGATTCCGGCGACGATCTTCGTCACCGGTATCTGGCTGAAGCGCAACGCCGCCGCCGTCGAGATCATGCGCGCGCATCCGGACCTGTTCGAACTGGAAAACCATGGCGGCCATCACATCCCGGCCGTCGACACGCCGCGCAAGATCTATGGCATCCGCAGCGCCGGCAGCCCGGAAGCGGTGCAGGCCGAAGTCGAATCGGGCGCTGCCGCTCTCGCTGGCACCGGCGAGCCGGCGCCGAAATGGTTTCGCGGCGCGACCGCCGAATACAGCCCGTCGGCTATCGCCATGATCCGCAAGCTTGGCTTCAAGGTCGCCGGCTTTTCGATCAACGGCGATGGCGGCTCGTTGCTCGGCGCAAAAGAAACCGCCCGGCGCATCGCCGCCGCCAAGGATGGCGATGTCATCATCGCCCACATCAACCAGCCGACCCACGCCGCCGGCGAGGGCGTCGTGCAAGGTCTGCTCGCGCTGAAGGCCAAGGGGCTGATGTTCGTGCGGCTGGATGACGCCGACGGTGTCGGCAACGACGGGACGACTGATTAGGATCAGGCGGCGGCAGGCAGTTTCACCGCCTTTGGACTGACGTCGCCGACGTTTGAGATTAGCCGAGGCCTCTGAGCTTCGTCATCCCAGGATGAAACAGGAGCGAAGCTCCGTCGCGAAGACCCTGGGATGACGAAGCGAGCAACGGCGGCTTGAGTCGCTTGCTCAGGCCGGTGCTGCTTCGATCGTCACCCTGTCGGGATAGAAGGCGCCGTGGTCGCGAATCTCAGCCATTTCGTCGAACGGCTGCTCATAGCCCCACATTGCGTCCTTGCCGGTCTCGCCGGCCGGCAGCACGCTCCAGTAGCTGGCGTCGCCCTTGTAGGGGCAGTGGGTCGACAGGGTGGTTTTGCCGAGCTGGGTGAAGTCGATGTCTTCGAAGGGGACGTAGAATGCCTGGCGGTAGGGCGGTTCGGACAGAAGCTTCGCCCGCGTCGATGAGGCGATCACCGTATCGCCGGCACGCACGACCACGGTACCGCGATAGGGTTCGACGGTGATGACCTTGCCGGGATTGCTCTGAAAGCCGGGGGCGGGGTTGGCGATCTGGTCCATGCGGGGTTCTCCTTGTTCTATTGGGAGCACAGTCCGATTGAGAGCGTGCGGGATGCTTCCCATGTCTCTAAAATGTGTCTGGAGAACCCGTTGCGCAAGCCTTCGCCAGTAGCCCAGAGCTGGCCTTCCGATCACTAAAAACGATCCCGCGTGGAATGCTCAGGCTGCGGTCTTGAACACGTCCATGAGGCCGGCATAGGCCGCGGCAATACCGGCTACCGGGTTGGTGCTTCTTGACGTCGTCTCGACCTTCAGTGGGCCGCCGCCTGTCGGCAAGGTGAGCAGCAGGAACTGGCGATTGCCGCCATCGCCGATCGATGCGGCGGCGACATGCTGGCCTTCGCCTTCGTTCTGGACGCACATTTTGAACAGCAGCGTGCCGCCGACCGCTTCAAGGGCGCCGCCGACCACCTCGACAAATTCGTCTTCGGAGACCTTTTTGGCCTCCGGCACGAGATCGGCCAGACTTGCGGCAAGCGTGTCTTCAAGCTCTTTGTCGTCGAGTTGAATATCGTCCAACTGCACGTCTTCGGCCCCGCTGTCATCCAGCTGCCTGTCGTCGATCTGCCTGTCGTCGATCTGCCTGCCGTCGATCTGCCTGCCGTCGATCTGCCTGTCGTCGATCTGCCTGTCGTCGATCTGCTTGTCGTCGAGCTGCGTGTCCATGCGAACCTCTTTCAGTCGCCAATCCGCACCCCTACCCCGTTAACGAACCTTAACGTCGACGATGGCCGGATTGTGGCGGTTTTCCCCGCCTTTCGATCACTGCTTGCTTCAGCCGTTAACGGTTGGAGACGTCATGGCTGGACAATCCGTCCGTTCGTCCCACAATGGAACAAAAGACGGGAAAAACGAGGAAGCAATGGGAGGAACCAGATGCTCGGACTGATGCAGGAATGGCCGCTGCTCTGCCACAAGCTGATCGACAATGCCGAGCGGCAGCACGGGACGCGCGAGATCGTCTCGCGCTCGATCGAAGGTCCTGTCGTTCGCACCACCTATGCTGAAGTTCATCGCCGCGCGCTCAAGGTCGCTCAACGGTTGGAGCGCGATGGCTTTGTGCTCGGCGACCGCATCGCGACCCTGGCCTGGAACACGGCGCGCCACATAGAGGCCTGGTACGGCATCATGGGCATCGGCGCCATCTACCATACGCTTAACCCGCGTTTGTTCCCCGAGCAGATCGTCTGGATCATGAACAATGCGCAGGATAGAGGGATCTTCGTCGACCTGACCTTCATGCCGCTGCTGGAAAAGATCGCCGGCGCGGTCAAATCGCTGAAAAAGGTGATCGTCCTGACCGACAAGGCGCATCTGCCTGAAACGACGCTGCCGAATGTGGTTGCCTATGAGGACTGGTTGAACGAGGCCGATGGCGACTTCGCCTGGAAGGTTTTCGGCGAAAACACCGCAGCCGGCATGTGCTACACCTCCGGCACGACGGGCGATCCCAAAGGCGTGCTCTACAGCCACCGCTCGAATGTGCTGCATGCCATGATCGCCGCCATGCCCGACGCCATGGGCCTCTCCGCGCGGGACACGATCCTCCCCGTCGTGCCGATGTTTCATGCCAATGCCTGGGGCCTTGGCCAGAGCGCGCCGATGATCGGCGCCAAGCTGGTCATGCCCGGTTGCAAGATGGACGGCGCCTCGATCTACGAGCTGCTCGACACCGAGAAGGTGACCTTCAGCGCCGCCGTGCCGACCGTCTGGATGATGCTGCTGCAGCATCTGGAAGAGACCGGCAAGAAGCTTCCCTATCTCAGCAAAGTCGTCATCGGCGGCTCGTCCTGCCCGCGCGCCATCATCAGGAAATTCCAGGACAATTACGGTGTCGAAGTCATCCATGCCTGGGGCATGACCGAAATGTCGCCGCTCGGCACGCTGTGCACCATGAAGCCGCAGTATCAAGCGCTCGAGGGCGAGGACCGGCTCGATATCCAGGGCAAGCAGGGCTACCCGCCCTTCGGGGTCGAGATGAAGGTGACGGATGACGACGACAAGGAACTGCCTTGGGACGGCAAGACCTTCGGCCGGCTGAAGGTGCGCGGTCCAGCCGTCGCCAGCGCCTATTATGGCGGCGTCGGAGCCGAGCAGTTCGACAAGGACGGCTGGTTCGACACTGGCGATGTCGCCCATATCGATTCCGGCGGCTACATGCAGATCACCGATCGCGCCAAGGACGTCATCAAGTCGGGCGGCGAGTGGATATCGACCATCGACCTGGAGAACCTCGCCGTCGGCCATCCCGATGTCGCCGAGGCCGCGGCGATCGGCGTCCATCATTCGAAATGGGGCGAACGGCCCTTGCTGGTCGTGGTCGCCAAACCCGGCAAGGAGCCGAGCAAGGCGGACATACTGGCGTTCATGGACGGCAAGGTGGCGAAATGGTGGATGCCCGACGACGTCGCTTTCATCAGCGAAATCCCGCACACCGCCACCGGCAAGATCCAGAAGATCACCTTGCGCAAGCAGTTCAGCGACTACCGCCTGCCGACGGATTGACCGGGACCGTGCGTTTCCTTGACCTTCAAGCTACCGGCGGCAAAAACGTTAGGGCAGGGGATGTTCAATTTGAGCATCCTTTGCTCTAAGCGTCTGTGCGGGTTGGGGCGGTGCTGAAGACAATGGAAATTGACGAGCGGCAGACATCGAAGGCGGCCGGCTGGTCGCGGCGCACGGGCGCTTTTGCCCTGGTCCTGCTGCTCACCGTGCTGGCCGGCCATCATTTCGAACTGGTGGAAACGCCGGCCTTCCTGTGGGTGCTGGCGATCGTCGCCCTGCTTGCCGCATTCGCTTTGCTGTTTGCCGGTCTCGCTCTGTCCAGGCTGTGGCATTTCGGTGACCGTGGCGGCCGCGACCTCTCGGTCGGCGCCCTGCTGGCGCTGCTGGTGCTGACGCCCTACGGCTTTGCCACCTATTTGGCGGCGACCACGCCGCCCCTGAGGGACATCACGACGGACCTCGACAATCCGCCAGTGCTCGACACCAGCGACCGCACCAAGGACATGAACGTGCTCGCGCTGCCAACGCCGGGCGAAGCGCGCCTGCAGGCCGACGCCTATCCGCTGGTCACCGGGCATAGCTACAATCTGCCTTTCGAAACCGTCGTCGACGCCGTTGAAACCGTGCTCGACCGCCGCGATTGGCAACTTACCGCGCCATACCCAGTGACCGACGGTCAAGACGAGGTGACGATATCGGCCGTGGCCCGGAGCTTCGTCGTGGGCCTGCCCGCCGACGTCGCCATCCGGGTCAGCAATGATGGCGACACCATCGTCGTCGACATGCGCTCGGCCTCCCGCTACGGCCGCTACGACCTCGGCGACAATGCCGCCCGTATCGTCGGGTTCCTCGCCGAACTTGATCAGGAAGTTGCGGGCCAGGTGGGTGCGGCGCCGGCTGAGTAGTTCTACCCCACCGGCACAAAAACGCCGTCGATGGCCGGGTCACCCTGGGTAGCAACCAGGCCGCGCGCCACCAGGTCCTCGAGATGGGCAAGCACCGACAGGCCGGCGGCGCCATGCAGGCGCGGGTCGGTGTCCCTGTAGATCGCCTTGACCATGTCCGGGATTGTCCGGTCGCCGCCCCGGATGCGTTCGAGGATCGCCCGTTCGCGCATCTTGCGGTGAGTCTTCAGCCCGCGCATGAAGCTGCGCGGCGCATTCACCGGGCCGCCATGGCCGGGCAGCAGCAGGCGGTCGCCGCGCGCGATCAATTTATCCAGCGAGGCCATGTAGTCGGCCATCGCGCCGTCCGGCGGCGCCACGATCGACGTCGCCCACGCCATCACATGGTCGGCCGAAAACAGGATGCCGGTGCCTTCGAGCGCAAATGCCGCGTGATTGGCGGTGTGGCCCGGCGTCAGCACCGTCCGGATCGTCCAGCCATCGCCCTCGACCAGCGTATCGTCGGGCAAAGTGACATCCGGCGCGAAACCGGTGTCGGCGCTGGCGTCGAGCGGATTGATCTCGCCGATCCGCAGCGGCCTTGCCGGGCGGTGCGGGCCTTCGGCCAGCACGGCGGCACCGGTGCGCGCTTTCAGCCGGGCGGCCAGCGGAGAATGGTCGCGATGCGTGTGACTGACTAAAATATGGCTCACCGGCCGGTTTGCGATCACCTTCAGCAACGTCTGGAAATGCGCTTCATCATCCGGACCCGGGTCGATCACCGCCAGTGTGTCGCGGCCGATAATGTAGCTGTTTGTGCCGTGAAAGGTGAATGGGCTGGGGTTTTTGGCGGTGACGCGCAAGACCTCGAGCGCGACGGTGACGCCCCGGCCATAGGCGGGATCGAAGCTGGTGTCGAATTTGAGCGCCATGGCGGTGTCGTTGAACCTCTGTTCAGGAGGACGGCAAAACTGATTGCCGCATAACACGGAAGCCAATATAGAAAAACGCAAGGCCGCGATCTGCGGCAATCCGGATTGGGGAAGACCATGGCACTTGCAACGACGATGCGTCCGCTTGTTTCTCTCGCTTTGCCCCAGGAGGGCGCGCAGCGCCTGGCAACCCAGCTTTTGCTCGCGATCGCCGGAACGCTGCTTTTGACCCTGTCGGCCAAGACGAAAGTCGTGCTCGGGCCGGTCGACATCTCGATGCAGACGCTGGCCGTCCTGCTGATCGCCACCGCGTTTGGCCTGCGGCTTGGCGTCGCTACCCTGCTTCTCTACATGGCCGAAGGCGCCATGGGCTTCCCGGTCTTCCAGAGCACGCCTGAAAAGGGCATCGGCATCGCCTACATGATCGGCGGCACCGGCGGTTATCTCGCCGGCTTCGTCGTCATGGCAGCCATTGTCGGCTGGGCCGCCGACCGCGGCTGGGACCGCCACCCGATCAAGCTGTTCAACGCCATGCTGGTCGCCGAAATCGTCATGATGGCCATGGGCTTTGCCTGGCTGGCCACCCTCATCGGCGTGGAAAAGGCGTGGCAGTTCGGCGTTTTGCCGTTCGTCCTCGGGGATTTGATCAAGGTTGCGCTCGCCGCCAGCCTGGTGCCGGCGATATGGTCGCTGCTGCCCAAGCAGCCCTGAAACGGAGGCTTTTTCCACCGAATTTTACGTGAATAAAAGAGTGTAAAACCGGGGGTACGGCTTTTTGCGGCAACAGCGTCCGGTCGCCTATGCAAGATCAAGATTTCACTGAAATCAGACTTTATGGCGAGGTCATCATCAGCCGCGAGAGAGATATCGCGCCAGAGTTTTCCGACTACGACATCGACGCCCCCTTGCGACTGGATACTGCTGCCAACCTCGCTTTTCCGGATGGAACGATGGGCGTCAAAGGGTTCCGAAAGGAGCGCGATCGGGGTCGCCTTACCACAGAAATGATCGCCAACAAGGAATATACGCCTTGGCCGCGATCGAGCGCATGAGAGAGGTATGTCGCGTCCAAGCAAGGGAACCCGTCTCGCATGGCCGGAATTGCGGCGCAGATGGTCAGCGACTTCACCGGCGCAGAGACGATCGATCCAGATTTGCTGGATTGGATCGTGCGGAACTAGGCGCACTCAGCGCCACGGGAACAGCGTTTCGGTTCGGTTCCTGAGCGAAAGGGGGATACGCAGACCATCGCCATCGGCAATTTGAAGATGATTGAGCTGAAGACGCGATGGCGACCATTGCAGCAGCCAGCGCCTAAACCAGGCGTTGGCCCAGACTTCGAAGCCATAGTGGATAGCCAGCCCCCAGGCGGTCGCAAACGAGAGCATCAACAAAAGCCCAAGGTGGGGCTCTATCACCTCGTACCAACGCCAGTACCAAATCGGCCATTTGAAAAAGCTCCCCTGCACGACAAGATGCGCAAGGTAGATCGCGTAGCTAGCTGCACCCAGCATCTGAAATGGTCGCCCTCGCATGAAGACCCGACCTTCGACCTCTGCGGCGGCAAGCCCAAACACGAGGAAGAAGGCCCCGGCTCCCCACATGGAAAAAATGACGTTTCGCGACTCACCGACGAAGGCTGTCGTCGAAAGGATTAGTATCGCCAGGGCAAAAACGAGATACGCCAGCCATAGCCGCGTCACGGCGCAGTTCTGGATGGTCGATGCGATGATTAAGCCGCCACAGAACTCCAAGATAACCGGAGATCCGGAAAAGCCAAGGACCGCCGCATCGGTCGATAAGTTCACGTAAACCATCAGCACGAAGACAGAGATCAGAATGGCCGCGCCCCTTACCCTGGTGCCAACTATGCCGGAAACCACCACGACCGCGAATGCTATGTAAAAGAACATTTCGTATTCAAGAGTCCAGCCGACCCCCAGCGCAGGTAGCTGGCCTGTGATAGGCCTCTCGAGGAACAGTAGTGAGCGGCCCAATTGCGGCCATGTCCACACTTGGGAGGCCCAACAAACATAGGCGAGGGTCATCACCCAATAGAGCGGGAGGATTCGGGATACCCGTTTGGCCATGAAATCATAGACACCGGCAGCGCCAATCTCGAACCGCTGTAAGCCTATGACAAAGCCGGAAACCACAAAGAATATGGGCACGCCAACGGCGCCAAAGACTCCCACATTTCCGTAGGAGAAAAGCCAGGGGAGATCGCCGCCGACCAGTTTGTGGATTGAACCATAGACGCCGTAGTAGTGATGCACGACGACGAGCAGTGCCGCGATCCCGCGCAGCCCTTGAATAGATAGAAATACTTTCGGCACAACTCCTCCCGAGAGCTTCCGTCTTTTCAGAAGTTTTTCGCATCCTTTGTGGGCAACAGCAATCGAGAGACAACTCCTATGCACTGTTTCGTGCAAGCGCGTCCGCCAGCACGCGCGGCGCGCTTCACTCGCAACTCGCGCTGTTTAGAGGTCCGGTCATCTTTAAACCCCACGTCGGACATTCACGCACGAACATCGTCAGCAGAAACGAGACAGACCAATCCCTTCCCATTCATGGCAAGGCAAGCGCCCTCGTCAGTTCGACAACACTTGAGCAGAACAGTGCTGTGCTCGCCGCGACCTTCTCTACCGCGCGCTGTGACAGTCGCCAACAAGATGACTACGAGTTCTGGTTCCGGGTTTTCGAGGGTCACGTACTGCGACCGGAATGTGATTGAACGGAAGGCACCTAGCCCGCTATCTTTTGATGAGGGCGTAGCAAATCTGTTTCGCGATTGACCGATTCGGACGAACGGGGATGATCCTAGACGCTGCCCGAGCCGGAAGATTGACAAGCCATTGCGCGAAACCTAAGCACGGGCAACTTGATTTCGAGGCGGGGGCCGGTAATTCAAGGAGAGCTTGTTGAAGGGAATAATCCTTGCAGGAGGCAGCGGGACGCGTCTGTATCCCCTTACATTAGCGATCTCTAAGCAGATTCTGCCGATATACGACAAGCCGATGATTTTTTATCCGCTGAGCGTCTTGATGCTCGCCGGTATCCGCCAGATTTTGATCATTTCGACACCTCGCGACTTGCCGGTGTTTCGGGAGTTGCTGGGCGACGGTTCGGATTTCGGGGTCGAATTCTCCTATGCCGAGCAGGCGCAGCCCAACGGGCTTGCCGAGGCCTTCATCATCGGCCGCGACTTCATCGGCAAGGATAATGTGTCGATGATTCTCGGCGACAACATCTATTTCGGCGACGGCCTGTCGCAGCTCTGCCGCACTGCTGCGCAGCGCCAAAGCGGCGCGTCGGTGTTCGCCTACCATGTCGAGGACCCGCAGCGCTACGGCGTGGTGTCGTTCGACAAGCTCAGCGGCACGGCTTTGACGATTGAGGAGAAGCCGCGGGAGCCGAAGTCCAACTGGGCGGTCACCGGCCTCTATTTCTACGACAATGAGGTCGTCGACATCGCGTCGACGATCAAGCCCTCGGCGCGTGGCGAACTCGAGATCACGGCGGTCAACAACGTCTATCTCGAGCGCGGGAAATTGCACGTGCATCAGCTCGGCCGCGGCTATGCCTGGCTCGACACCGGCACGCATGACAGCCTGCATGAAGCCTCTTCCTTCGTGCGCACGATCGAGCACCGCCAGGGGATCAAGGTCGCCTGTCCTGAAGAAATCGCTTTCGAGCAGGGCTGGCTGACTGCCGACAAGGTGCTTGAGCGCGCGACGCGCCTGGGCAAGAACGAATACGCCGCCTATCTGCGCCGGCGTGTCACTGAGCTGACGGAGAACTAGAGTGGACTTCAGGCAGCTTGGTCTTGATGGCGTGCTCGAGATCGTGCCGAAGCGGCACGGCGATGCGCGCGGCTATTTCATCGAGACCTGGAATGCCGAGCGCTTTTTTGAAGCCGGCATCGACCTGCGTTTCGTCCAGGACAATCACTCCTATTCGGCGGCGGCAGGTGTCGTGCGGGGGCTCCACTATCAGCTTCCTCCACGCGCGCAGGACAAGTTGCTGCGTGTGATCAGAGGCAAGATTCTCGACGTGGCGGTCGACATTCGCCGCAGCTCGAAAACCTTCGGCAAATGGGTCGCGCTCGAAATATCGGCCGAGAAAGGCAACCAGATCCTGGTGCCGAAGGGTTTCGCGCACGGCTTCGTCACGCTCGTGCCGGACACCGAGGTTGTGTATAAGGTCACCGACACCTATTCGCCGGCGCACGACCGATCGATCCGTTTCGACGACCCCGACATCGGCATCGATTGGCCGTCGCCGGCCGGCGCCTTCGAGCTCTCGGCCAAGGACCTCAAGGCGCCGCCGCTCGCCACGGCCGAGGTGTTCGCATGACGCGCGACGATGTGAGGAGAGCGCCATGAATTTTCTGGTGACAGGCGGTGCCGGCTTCATCGGCTCGGCGGTGTGCCGGCATTTGTGCGCCAATCCGGCCTACCATGTGACCAATCTCGACAAGCTTACCTATGCCGGCAATCTCGCCTCGCTGCGCACCATCGAGAATGCGCACAACTACAAATTTGCGCAGGCCGACATCTGTGACGAGCGGGCGGTTCTCGACATCCTCCACCGCGACGAGATCGACGTCGTCATGAACCTCGCCGCCGAAAGCCATGTCGACCGCTCGATCGACGGACCGGGCGCCTTCATCGAGACCAACATCGTCGGCGCCTACCGGGTGCTGAATTCGGCGCTCGAATATTGGCGTGGCCTTGGCGACGACAGGAAAGCCCGCTTCCGCTTCCACCATGTGTCGACCGACGAGGTGTTCGGCGATCTGCCTTTCGACGGCGGCATGTTCGTCGAGGAAACGCCTTACGCGCCGTCCTCGCCCTATTCTGCCTCCAAGGCGGCGTCGGACCATCTGGTGCGGGCCTGGCACGAGACCTACGGCCTGCCGGTCGTGCTCTCCAATTGCTCGAACAATTACGGGCCCTATCACTTCCCCGAAAAGCTGATCCCGCTGGTCATCCTCAACGCGCTCGACGAAAAGCCGCTGCCGGTCTACGGCGCTGGCGCCAATGTGCGCGACTGGCTGTTCGTCGAGGACCATGCGCGCGCGCTGGAGCTTGTCGCGACCAAGGGAATGCCGGGCGAAAGCTACAATGTCGGCGGCAATTCGGAGCGGACGAATTTGAGCGTCGTCGAGACGATCTGCGACCTGCTTGACATCAGGCGGCCTCGAAAAGGCGGCAAAAGCCATCGTGATCTGATCAATTTCGTCACCGACCGCCCCGGCCACGACCGCCGCTACGCGATCGACGCATCCAAAATCAGCCGTGACCTCGGCTGGACGCCTGCCGAGAGTTTCGACAGCGGCCTGGCAAGGACGGTCGACTGGTTCCTCGACAACAAATGGTGGTGGGGCCCGATCCGCGAACAGCGCTATGCCGGCGAGCGGCTGGGCGAGGTCCAAGACAGGAAGGGCGCGGCGTGAGGCTTGTCGTCACCGGACGCGAGGGCCAGGTCGCCACCAGTTTGCTGGAGGCGGGGCAAGGGCTGGCGGGCGTGGAGGTGGTCGCCGTGGGACGGCCGCAGCTCGATCTGGCGCGGCCCGACACGGTGTTCGAGGCGCTTGCGGCGGCGAGGCCCGAGGTCATAGTCTCGGCCGCCGCTTACACCGTGGTGGACCAGGCCGAGGACGAGCCCGAACTGGCTTTTGCGGTGAACGCCGCGGGCGCCGGCAAGGTGGCCGAAGCGGCAGCGCGGCTTGGTGTCCCGGTCATTCATCTTTCGACCGACTATGTCTTCGACGGCACCAAGACCGGTGCTTATGATGAGGCGGACGCGACCGCGCCGCTCGGCGTCTACGGCGCGTCCAAGCTTGCCGGCGAACAGGCGGTGGCTGCAGCCAGCCCGCGCCACGTGATACTGCGCACCGGTTGGGTTTACAGCCCGTTCGGCAAGAATTTCGTCAAGACCATGCTCAGGCTGGCTAGCGACCGTGACGAGATCGCGGTGGTGGGCGACCAGTGGGGAAACCCGACTTCCGCGCTCGATATCGCCGACGCTATCCTCCGTGCAGCAGCGATCCTGCGTGGCCACACAGGCTTTGCGTCCTTCGGCATCTACCATCTGGCGGGAACCGGCGAGACTAACTGGAGTGGCTTTGCCCGCCACATCCTGGACACAAGCCGGGCGTTGGGTGGCCCGCGTGCGCAGGTGCGCGACATCGCGACCAGCGACTATCCTACCAAGGCGGGGCGCCCCGCCAATTCGCGGCTTTCGAGCGCGAAATTCGCAGCCACGTTCGGATGGACGGCGCCGGAGTGGCAATTATCCACAAATGCCTTGGTCGGCCGCCTTTTGGCGGGGGAGACAACGAGCGCGATCGAGGGGCATCGCCATGGACCTGTTGCCGGACCGCCTCGAAGCGATTTGGCGCCAATCAAGGACAGCCTCCAACGATGAATGAGCCAGCAACTTCGCGGAAAGGCAGCGATCCGAAAGCGGATACGGAGCCGACGAATATCCGCGGCCGGTCACTTCGCCGACTCTACGACAAACATGACGGCAAGGTGTCTGACAAGTGGTCGATTTACTTGAGTGAGTATGATCGATTTTTTACGAGATATCGAAACAAACCGGTTCGGATCCTCGAAATTGGAATCCAGAACGGCGGCTCGCTTGAGATATGGGGAAAGTATTTTACAAAAGCGGAAATTATTCTGGGCTGTGATATCAACCAGAACTGCGGTCTCCTGCGTTTCGACGACGGGAAAATCGACGTTGTCATAGGTGATGCTAACGCCGAAGACGTTAAGCGCAGTATTGTCGATCGATCCGAGGCTTTCGACATCATCATAGACGACGGTTCGCACAGATCTTCCGACGTCATA
Source organism: Mesorhizobium sp. M0676 (assembly GCF_040320535.1). NCBI lineage: Bacteria > Pseudomonadati > Pseudomonadota > Alphaproteobacteria > Hyphomicrobiales > Phyllobacteriaceae > Mesorhizobium > Mesorhizobium sp. M0676. The sequence continues at coordinate 74,416 of NZ_JAMYPU010000002.1, read as the reverse complement.
CGGACATTCACAGGCTATTTTCCTCATCTTTCAGATGGTGGGATATTCGTTGTCGAAGATCTGCATACCAGCTACTGGCAGGACTTCGAAGGTGGCCTCTATGATCCGCTTTCCTCGATGTCGTTCTTCAAGCGATTGCTTGATTTGATCAATCACGAGCACTGGGGACTGGACCATAGTCGAACGGATGCACTCGCGGCATTCGCGAATCGGTACGGGGTCGTATTCGATGATCCTTCGCTTGCGTCGATTCATTCCGTAGAGTTCCTGAACTCTCTTTGTATCGTAACCAAACGGCCGTCCCAGGAGAACGTCCTCGGGCGCCGCTACGTAGCAGGAGAGGTCGCGGCGGTTGAACAGAGCATCCTTCGTCTTGATGGCACGGCGCTGAACGCTGCCAGCCAGGCTGGAAATCCCTGGTCGTTGCGGTCGATGACGATGGAAGAGGAGATCACGAGCAAACGGGAACTGGGCGACCATCGCGAAGCGCAAATGCAGGCGCTCCTCGAGGAGGTCGCCAAGGCGCGCAGAGAGATCGAGAGCCGCTCCGACGAGATCGCAGGCGCAAGAGCCCAACTCGCTGAAAGGTTAGAAGAGATCAACGCCTTGCAAGCGGAACTGTCGACGGCGCATGCGGCCGCCAGCACGCTCCTTGCCGATCGCGACAATGCTCGCTTCGAGGAAGTCCGGTTGCACGGTGTTCTCGATGCAGTCTACGCCAGCACCTCATGGCGACTGACCAGGCCATTGCGCGGAATTGCGAGCCGCGTCCGCGCGATCGGCAAGGCACCTATGACCGCTCGCCGCGTCTTGGCTCGCGGCGCGTACATTTGCTGGCACAAACTGCCGCTGTCTGTCGACGTTAAACGGAAGTTGAAAAGCGCGGTGTTTTCGACCTTTCCTTCGCTGTTTGGCGTTACGAATGCCTATCGCGCCTGGCGAAGCCTGGAGGCGCCCGACGCACCGATGGGCTACGTCGGGACGGCCTTGTACCGGCCGGCCAGTTCTGGCCCGGCCGTTGCACCCGAACCCGTCTACGTGCCGCGTCTCGAAGCTCCGCCGCTGCACCAAAAGCCGGTGCGCGTCATTGCGTTCTACCTGCCGCAGTTCCACCCGACGCCCGAAAACGATGAATGGTGGGGGCAAGGCTTCACCGAATGGACCAATGTCAGGCCCGCCCAACCGCAATTTTTCGGCCACCACCAGCCGCATGAACCGGATGCCCTCGGCTACTATGATCTGCGCGACACCGCCGTGCAGTACCGCCAGATCAACCTGGCAAAGCTCTATGGCGTGGAAGGCTTCTGCTTCTATTTTTATTGGTTCGGCGGCAAGAGGCTGTTGGAAAAGCCGCTCGAAAACTGGCTCGGGGACAAGAGCCTCGACATGCCGTTCTGCCTTTGCTGGGCCAACGAAAACTGGTCGCGCCGCTGGGACGGGCTGGACCAAGAGATCCTGATCGCCCAGGATCACTCTCCCCAGGATGATCTCGCTTTCATCGCCGAGGTCGCGCCTTATCTTCGCGACCCTCGTTACATCCGGATCGACGGCAAGCCGCTTCTGCTTGTCTATCGCCCAAGCCTGCTTCCGGCGGCAGCCGAGACGGCGCAACGCTGGCGGACATGGTGCCGGGAGAACGGCATAGGCGAGATTTTCCTCGCTTACACCCAGTCCTTCGAAGCCGTGTCTCCTGACCGTTACGGGTTCGATGCCGCTGTGGAATTTCCGCCAAACAATTCGGCGCCGCCAAATGTCACGCACACCGTTGCGCCGCTGCACGACGATTTTGCCACCACTGTCTATGACTGGTCTGTTTTTCCGCAGCGCAGCGAGAACTATCCACCCCGCAAATACAAGCTCTTCCGCTCGGTTTGTCCCGGCTGGGACAACACGGCGCGCCGCAAGCGCGGCGGCACCGTGTTCATCAACAACACCCCCGCGCTCTACCGAGGGTGGCTGGGCAACGCCATCGAGGACACGCTGGCCCATGTCAAGGAGCCATCCGAGCGGCTGGTCTTCGTCAACGCCTGGAACGAATGGGCGGAAGGCGCTCATCTGGAGCCCGATACCGTAAACGGCTACGCCTACCTGCAAGCGACCCGCGACGCTCTGGAGGCGGCGAGCGGGAAATGCAAACCCCGGATCGCAATCGTTTCCCACGACGCCCATCCGCATGGCGCACAATTGCTGGCGCTCAATTTGGCCAAGGGGTTCACACAGCTTGGTTTCGCGCCGGATCTCGTCGTGCTGGGTGATGGGCCGCTGCTCGGCCGTTTCGCCGACACAGCGACAGTGCATAGGATCAATGTGCCAGAGGGAGATGCCGCCGATGTGTTGTGTCGCCTGACCGCCATCAGGAACGCAGGCGCGGAAGTGGCGGTCGTGAACACCACCGTATCCGGCATGCTCGTCCCGCTGCTGAAACAGGCGGGGTTCCGCACGGTGTGCCTCGTCCACGAGCTGCCCGGGATATTAAAGTCCTACGGCCTTGCTGATGCCGCCGAGGCGATTGCCGAGGGCGCCGATACAGTCGTTTTCCCAGCAGAGATCGTGAAAGCCGGATTTGAAGAATTTGTTGGCCGGCCGGTCAGCCAGTCAGTCGTCAGACCGCAAGGCCTCTATTTGCGCATGCCGTACCACGCAGGGGACCGTCAACGGGTCCGCGAGGCGGTCCGCGCCAAATTGCAACTATCGACAAACACCAGCATCATCTTGTGCGCGGGCTACGCCGATCATCGGAAGGGCCTCGATCTTTTCGTTGACGTTTGCCTCACTCTGATGAGGTCCAATCCGGATGTGGTTGCGGTCTGGGTCGGCCACGTCGATCGCGCCTTTCACGCCAAACAGATGCAACGCGTGAGGGAAGCAGGGCTCGAGGATCGCTTCGTCTTTGTGGGCTTGGTAGAGAACCCGCAGGAATATTATTTCGCGGCGGATATTTACGCCCTGACTTCGCGTGAAGATCCGTTCCCGTCGGTGGTACTTGAGGCGCTTGATGCCACGGTCCCGGTCGTTGCCTTCGAAGGCGCAGGCGGCTTCCAGGACTTGCTGAAGCGTGATTGCGGAAGTCTTGTGCCTGCATTCGACACTGACGCCATGGCCAAGGCCATCAACGGTCTACTCGATGATCCGGACAATGCTCGAAATCTGGCAGGCGTGGGCCGTGATATTGTCCGCCAGGAATTCAGCTTCAGCCACTACCTGCACGACTTGCTGATTTACGCAGAAAGGCCATCGCCGCGGGTGTCGGTCATCGTGCCGAACTACAATTACGCCCGATATCTGGGTGCGCGCCTGAGCTCGATCGCCGATCAGACGATGCGGCCCTATGAGTTGATCGTGCTTGACGATGCTTCGACGGACGAAAGCGTCGAGGTCATCCAGCAATTTCTGGCCGATTGCGACATTTCGTGCAGGTTGGTCGTGAATGCGCAGAATTCGGGCTCGGTCTTCCGTCAATGGATGCGTGGGGTCGAAATGGCGCGGGGCGATTACGTTTGGATCGCCGAAGCCGACGACCTCGCCGATCCCGGCTTTCTGGCCGAGCTTATGCCAGCCTTCGAGCGCGACGAAGTCGTAATGAGCTACTGCCAGTCGCGCCAGATAGACGGCGCCGGCCGCGTCTTGTCCGAACACTATCTCGACTATGTGGCCGATATTGACCGGTCTCGCTGGACGAAACCCTATGTCGTGGATGGCCGCCAGGAGATCGCCGAGGCACTTTACCTCAAGAACACCATTCCAAACGTCAGCGGCGTTCTGTTTCGAAGGGAGGCGCTGCGCGAGGCTCTCAGCCAGCACCTTGATGAAATCGCTTCCTACAGGAATGCCGGCGACTGGGTCGCGTATCTGCGATTGCTGGAGAAGGGCGATATCGCGTTCCATCCGCACGCGCTCAACGCGCATCGCCGGCATCAATCAAGCGTGACCATCGGGAGTTTCAACGCCAGCCATCTGCAAGAGATCGCGCGCGTGCAATCCGAAACGATTGCCCGCTTCCATCTGGGAGCGGCAGCGCAAGAATCAGCAAGCGCATATGCCCAACGACTCTACGAGCAATTTGGCCTCGCGACAGGCGACAAGCCACGGTTCGAGTGGCATCAGGTTTCTGGGGAAACTCGGGCCAAGGCCGAAGAAACAAACAGCGCCGATATGATCAATTCTGAATCGAAGAGAAAGCTCGGCGAGTCAGTGGCGATCGTCGGCGCCGCTTGGGTCGAAAGCCCATACTATGACGATGCCGAGCCCTGGACCCATCTGTTTTGGGACGAGGACAAGAACTTTCGTCGTCTCTTCAACAAACTGGACCTGACGTCAGTTCTCGAATTGTCGTGCGGACATGGTCGGCACGCCGAACGAGTTGCTCAGATGACGGATCGCCTGACGCTGATGGACATTCACGAGGCCAACCTGGATTTCTGCCGAGACAGGCTGCGGGCGTATCCGTTTGTCCGATATCTCAAGGGGGACGGGGCCACCTTTGAGCCGGTGGAACAAGGAAGTGTGACCGCTATCTATTGTTATGACTCCATGGTGCATTTCAGCCCGGATATCGTTGAGAGCTATCTCAGGGATGCAGCACGAATACTGCGGCCCGGCGGAATGGGGCTTTTTCACCACTCTAACTATCCAGCGCCAATGAACCGGCACTACGGTCGGAATCCACTGGCGCGAAACCACATGACCAGGAAACTGTTCGAGACCTACGCCAAAAGTGCGGGGCTTGTCGTTCGCGAAAGCAATATCATTCACTGGGGCGGCGTGGACGAACTGGATTGCGTTACGCTCGTGGAGCGGCCGGACTAGACACCGTGAATGTCCAAATAGAATTTTTGAAACCTCACTCAGAAGAGCTGAAATTTATCGCCGCTGACGAGGTTCGCACCTCTAGATTAGAACGTGCGTGGCTTTCTCAGTATGTATACCTCCGTCATAGGGCCAAGGACCGCAATGCTATTGGACTGCATTCTCCGCACTTCAACGTCGAATCCGGTGTGTCGCTGGATCAGCAGGGGAAAATCGTAGCCATACCGCCAAGTGACCAATGATCCGCTCGGATCTTGCGGGTTGCCATGGTATTCGGGTTCGCCCACAATCCGGATGCCATCCTTCGATCGGAAGGCTACTTGTTCTGAGGCCGCCCATTCCGGGTATGTCGGTGTTGTGAAAATGCACACGCCACCGAAATCCAGAGTTCGGAAAATCTCCCTGAGGGCGGCAAATGGGTGGAATAGGTGCTCCATTACATCAAGATGGATGACTAGGTCGAAAGTTCGGTCAGGAAAGGTTTGAGCCTCCAGGTCCTCATTCCTGATGTGCTCAACCATCGAACCGAAAGGTTTGCTCGGATAATAGCCTGAAAACACCTTTTGCTTTGAATTGTACCAAAGCCATAGCGAAAGGCCGCGCCCTCCCGGCGCCGATTCGTGCACGCGGAGCGTCTTGAAAGCTTCTCTTGGGAAGAGCGAGAATACGACATCAGCTGCGGCCCGCTCGCGCGTCACGCAATCGTTCAGCGGGCAATTGACGGCGACAAGGGAGTCTCGGCAGCTGTAATAGTCGTCTGGGGATGTGAACGTCTTCCGCTCGGTGCAGATCGGGCAAGTCGCCTGAAACTCTATCGCCATTGATGTCCTCCGCTCAGCCTCAAACTTAGCCGAACTCTGTAGCCGTCACAAACCTACAGCCGCATTTCCTTCACGTGCGTCGGTCGGAAAGGCAAATCCATGCATCGAATTTCGCGCCGGAGCCATAGTGGACCAAGTTTGGAACTGATATGGCCAAACGCGGTCGGTTTACCCACGTATCGACTAGTCTAGATCAATGGGGTAACGCAGCGGGTGCGGTGCAGTCGAGGCCTTGACCGCCGAGGCCGTTGAGAAGGCGTCCCCTAGCTCGAGTGCTTTGTGTCAAAAACGTTCTGCAGGGTGACGCGGTCAAAGTTAACGCCAAGGAAGTCAAATAGTGGCCTAAGGCGATCAGGGTCATAGCGGTAGTCATCATAATGGACGTGAAAAATGTCTCGCGTCGACGATTCTGCTATGTCGCGAAGCAACTGATCGGCTTTAGTCAAATCCTCCTTCGAAACATCATGACCTGCCTTTTTGTTGCTGGCGATAGTGGCCTCCAGACCCCGCGTGTTGATAAGAAAGGCACAGCGAGGAAAGAAGCGCCGCATGAATTCCAGCTCGAACGCCAGTTCACCAGCAGTCAAGTGATAGCGAATTTCCTTGAAGCCTGTGACGCGAATATCTGGCGGCGGCTTCAAGATATTCCGAATGAAACTGGCGGCAAGATCGTGCCCGAATCGATCAAGATCCATGCCGGCGGCGCCAAACCATGGACTGGTGGGCTTTTCGCTATCGGCTGAGAACAGGTCCTGCGCAATCTTCACCGCCTCCCAGGACTTGATAAGACCGTGAAGAGCGCCCGCATTTTCACCTCTGATAAGCACACCCGGGATGGTGTTCACTATCCCCTGAAGCAGAGTTGAGCCTGATCGCCCATAGGTCACGATAAAGAGAAAATCAAAATTCATTAGCACCTCATAAGGAGCCATTAGCGCCGGCACCGGAACCGAGTACCGCTCGCCATTGCCGAAATCGTCCCCACACGGCGAATGGCAGCCGATCAAATCATAGTAGAAGCGATTACCGGAGAATCTCGGTCCGGCAGACAATTAATCCACTATCTCTCTCTCGTGCAGGTGGTTGATAAACCGCGATTTATCGTCACCTTAGCCCGCCGCTAACCGGAAGGCTGCATCAGCACCGACACTTGGAATGGATCGAGTATGGATCGGTCATGTCCTACAAGTGTCCAGCCATTCCCCCTCAAAAAATCGATTTCGCAAGAGATGTCACCATACGTTTCGCCTTCGACACCACCATGAGGAAGATAGGCAAATCCGTTAAGGCGGTGATTCGACTCCATCTCCGCAGCGATGGAGGTCTTTCGAATCCCATCGATGAACGGCCAGAATTCGATGGGCCGAATGGTGGCGACGAGCAGTCCGCCGGGCTTGATGGTTTCGAAGCGCCGCAAGGCAGGTTTTGGCGGTTGCCGGCGCGAGATGAGTGAAGACCGAGAAGGCGAAAATCAAATCGAATCGTTGATCATTGACGGGTAGACCAGAAGGCATCCGCTCCGATTGAGCGAACTTGCCATGCATCCTCGCCTCTCGACATAGGTCCAGAGATTTATCCCACGCGTCAACACCCCATATGTGCGACGGGTCGCTATAGTAGTACATCATGCGCAAGATACGCCCGTAGCCACATCCGAAATCGAGGATGTCAGACCCTGCCAGCGGCTTTTTGACATGCCGAGTGTAGTTGTTTTCAAGTTGACGGGCAAAAGATGCTGTCTGCCGATACAGGTCGAGACCAGATGCTCCGGTCCAAGTCTTCTGCACGTCGTCGCTGGCCATTGCTGGCAGAAGACGCGACAAACCAGGATAGTGCTTGTTCGGCAAGGAAATCATAAAGAGGCCGAAGTCGTCCAGGCTCATTCGGCGTAGAAAAACGAGTGCCTCTTCAACCGTGCATCCGTTGGCCGCCGAGCTTTCCGCCGCATTCAAGTGTGGGACGGCAGTGGAAAACATGCGGCCTCGCGCTGTTCGTGAGGTCTCTCCGTTTGCGTGACCGTGTAGCACGCGTCGAATTGCAGTCAGCCAATCAACGACCAAAGGAATCACCGCTGAAAACTGAATCGCAGGGTCCCCGATCCACCGTTTCAAGAGCTGGCGACGTACGGGTCAAACCTGGACTAGTCGGGCGCATGTCAAGTCCGCAGCGACAAGTGCCAAACCACACTACAGGACTTTCGCGAGCAGGACCAATTGCGGCGCCCTTCAACGCTTGGCCATCCTTGTGAGGGCTTGCTGATGTGCGTAGCTAGGCGTCTGGCCGAGCCTTATCAGTGCGATGTCGTCCTTGATTTCTACACTGCCGGGAGCGGGCCACACCGGCATGGTTGAAAGACGGACGATTGTTTGGTCGACTTGATCCAGGGTCGGGCCTGTCAAATTAGAATAGCCCAGAAGTTCCATATAGGAAGCGATACGCCAAGGATTGCCACCGTCCCATTCGAAGAAGGAATAACCGACTGTCGAGCCTGGCGGCCTGGGATAGGTTGTCACAAATGGCTGGGCACCGAACACGCTTAAGGCGTAGCTGCGTTTTGCGTCGAAACCGGGCGTGGCCGACAACCTCTCGTAGAGGGCTCCCGCCAGAAGAGTATCGTGCTTGTCGACCAGATAGCTGGACGCCAGACGATAGTTCTGGATGACCTGGATCTGGAAGAGCGCCACCGCCAGCAAAATAGCCGAGGCGACACGAATCCTGTAATTCCCGCTCGTAACCGCCACATAAGAAAACAGCCACACCGCGATCGGAACCCCAACGAGACTTCTGACAGGCATGCTGCCCGCCGCGAGCAAATGAAGACCGAAGGGAACAAGCAACGAAACGAAGGCGGGTGCCGTCAACATCAGTCTTGTGCGGGGCGATTCCTCGAAAAGTACCCAGCCGCCCAGGATCAGCAAGAGAGGAATTGCCCACAACGCAACGCCATAGGTGCCCCGGTCCAGAGCGTAAGCCCCGCTCATCGCCTCCAATACGCGTCCAATGACCACAATCGGATGTTCAAACAGAAAACCCGGCTGGGAAAGCGAATCGAAATAGGCGTTACTGCCGGAGACGAACAATCTAAAAACGGCGTTGCCGGTGACGTAGAACAATATGGCGCCGGCCAGCAGAACACCGATCCGAAACAGGACTTTAGGCAGCGATTTTCCCGTGCCAGCCCTTGTCTGTAGAATTGAGATCGCGATGCCCAATACCAGAATTGCCGGCGCGAAACTCTGATAGATCGAGATCGCGAAGCCGCCTGCGGCTACTGCACCCAGGAAGGATGGGCTGAGTACAGAAACGTCACTCCTGACGATCAGCCAAAGCGCGAGCGCGGTGGCGAACAGACCAATCCCGACAGCGGCGATGTTCGAATAAAACTCGACGATGAAGAACCAGGTCGGGAAACCGCAGAAGATTGCAAAACATGCATACTCCGCGATGGAAAGCTCGCGCTTGTCGATGGCGTCCATGACGAGGAGATAGGCGGCTACGCAACCGGCACCAAAGACGGCCGGTGTCAGCAGCGGCATCACTGGGTGGGGGATGAGAAATCTCTCGATCAGATACGCGCCCCATCGCCCCTGAATGATCCAGATTGACGCATCAGTTCTGAACGCGGCGAGTTCTTCGTCGACGGAGAGCGAAAAGGAAGCCAGCTCAGAGAAATACATCGCGACAAAAATCGCGAAGAGATTGATTGCCTGCCGGATTGTGTTTGGGCGCGTCAGCATGATCTGCGGAGTATCCATCGAGAAATCAAGAAGTTGAGGATGGTCGTCGTGGCGAGGGTTACGAAGAATGCTACCGCCGTGTTTTGCAAGATTCTTTCGAGGACCTGAAGACTAACCAATCCGACTACGAACACGATTGCGATCGAGGCGCCGATTGCCAGTCTGTGAGCGAAGCCCGTACGGCCTCCGGGAAAGACACGATCTGGATAGAATACCATCGCAAAAACGAGGCCTGCCAGCCAGGCAAGCCCGTAGGAGAAACTTGAAGGGAACACTGTTAGGCCGGCGAAATATATGAGCGTGGTCAGCGCGGTGTTTAGGCCGCCGGCGACAAGAAAGCGGATAGCGTCTGCGCCCACACGATCAGCGGCCATCCTGCCCGACCGCATTGAGGAAATCTGAATAGTCCCGGATGTAATCGTCTGCATCATATTGGTGCGAGGCCATCACCAGCAGGGCCGTGTCTGGCTGAAATTTGTACTGAATCCCCCAAATTCCTGGCGGCAAATAGAGGCCGATCGAAGGTTCGGTCAATGACACCTCTTTCCTGTCACGTCCGTCATCCACGACGACCGAAAGGCGACCATGGGTTGCAATAAGGAACTGATGGCACTCGCGATGCGCATGCTCGCCTCTGACCTTGTCTGACGGCACGCCGTAGACCAGGAATGAGCGGACCGGCTTGAAGGGCAGATTCAAACCGAACTCTAGAGGAGCGAGCTCGCCGCGCAGGTCGCCAAAATGCGGTAGCCGCCAGAGTTCGCACCCCCCAATGCCAAGCGGCATTTTCTCGCCAGCTGTGCCGGGAAAGGTTTGGGTCACGATCGGCTCCACTCGCGGGCCGGTCTGGTAGCCGATGATCGTGGCGGGATTCCCGACGACAACGGCATTGGCAGGGACGTTCTTGGTCACCACGGCGCCGGCGCCGACCATCGCCTGACGACCGATGGTTATGCCTGGGAGAATTGTCGCGTTGGCGCCGATTGATGCGCCATCCTCGACGGTCGTCAGCAGAAACGTTTCGGGATATTCCTTCGAACGAGGGAATCGATCATTGGTGAAAGTCGCATTCGGGCCGACGAATATGCGATTGCCCAGGCGAAGGCCGTCCCACAATTGAACACCGCACTTTATGGTCACCTCATCGCCGATGATCACGTCGTTCTCGATGAAAACATGATCGCAAATGTTGCAATTCGAGCCGATCACGGCGCCGGGAAGGACGTGGGCGAACGCCCAGATCCGTGTTCCATCGCCGACATGCGAACTTTCGCAAATGCCGCGCTCATGCACGAAAAATGGCTTGTCGGTCATTTGGCTGTTCCGTCAACGACGCGGCTGATGATTCTGAGAGGGCGTGACTTGGTGTTTTCAACTGCCCGCCAGAGATAGCAGCCAAGAATGCCCTGAACCAGGAGACTGGCCGAACCGAAGCCCGTGATCAGCAACACCAGCGTCGTGTAACCGGCGGGATCGATATTGCCAAGCAAGCGGGCAATCACGGTAACGGTGGCAAATATCAGGCTCAAGACGCAGCCCGCGAAGCCCACCCAGAGTGTGAGCATGATCGGAAAGTCAGAGAACGAAAAGACGCTGTCCATCATGTATCGGAACCGCCGTGCCATGCCCCAGGCGCTTGTTCCGTGCTCTCGTTCGCGCCGGCGATAGGGCACGAATTGCCGCCTGAAGCCCACCCAGAACAGCTGCACCACAAGCGAGCTGTTCGGCTCTTCGATCGACAGGATCGCTTCCAGCACCGGGCGATTGCAAGCGAAGATATCCACCCCGCCGCTCGGCATGCTGGGCAGGACCAGCCTGCGGTAGGCGGCCCAGAAAGCCCTCGAGAGAAATTTAGTCAGAGGCGGATCGCTACGTCCACCTCGCTGGCCAAACACCACGTCCGCCTCATCCTTCTCCAGTTTCGAAAAGAATTCGAGGATCAGTTCCGGCGGCTCCTGCAGGTCGGCCGCCATGGCCGCAACGTGATTGCCCGATGCGTGTTCGAGGCCGGTGCGGATGGCGGTAAAAGAACCAAAATTCCGGCTATGGAAGATGATCTTGTAATCGTAGCCCGTGCTCTTCATTTCCTTGATCAGCAGAGGGCCGGATTCGTCAGGCGATCCGTCGACAACGAAGACGAACTCGATGTCGCCTTGATATCTGCAATGGAAATCGGCGACCGCCTGCAGAAGGGAAGGGATGTTCGCCTGATTTCGATAGATCGGGAAAACGATCGAGCGCGTTGTCACATTGCCTCCCATTCGCGGAGGGCCAGGCACACCTGCTCTATTTCGTCACTCGTCATGTCGGGATAGCAGGGGACGGAGCAGAGGCGGCCGACGCTGTCCCTTGAAATGGCGAGATTTTCCATTCCTTTCATCGGCAGGTTCGCCCAGCCGACCTGGTCGCAATCCAGCACGGGATAGTGAATGTCGGTATCGACGCGGTGTTCTTTCATGTACGCTCTGAATGCATCTCGATCGTCGCAGAGCGCGACGGCGAGGTGCGCGACAGCGCCGTCGCCACCCTCCAGGAATTGCAATCGATGCCCGGCGACCGATTTGTATCGGTCGAGAATGGCACGTCGCTGCCTGTTGCGGATATCCACATCGCCCAGCAAAACGTCCAGTATCGCCGCTTGAACCTCATCCATACGAGAGTTGCGGCCGTTGGGCACGCCGACATGATATTTTGAACTCCAGCCATATTGTTGCAGCTGCCGCACGTGTGCGGCGGCTGCCGCGTCGGAGGTGAGAACGGCGCCGCCGTCACCCATGGCCCCGAGATTCTTGGTTGGATAGAAGCTGAAAGTGGAGATATCGCCCAGCGAACCCGCAACGTCGCTTCCGATCCTTGCCCCGTGCGCCTGCGCGCAATCCTCCACGATTGGAATGTGCGAGAGACCAGCCTCGGCAAGTCCCGCCCTGATGGCCCGGACATCGACGACGCCGCCATAAAGGTGGGTAACGACGATTGCAGCAGTGTCTGCGTTGGCTGCTTTCAGCACCGACTGAAGGTGTACGAGCTGGCTGGTCGGTTCGATGTCGACGTAGTGCGGAATGAGGTCGTTGTGCCAGCAGGCACAGCTGGCATAGCCCCCGGCATTGGCCGGAAGGACAACTTCGCGCCCGCGCGCGCCGCCGCGCTTGAGGACCGCGGCCAATGCAAATTCGAGTGCGTCAGTACCGTTGGCCACGAGGACGCATTCCGAAACACCAATAAATCTGGAAAAATTTGCCGCAAATCGTTTGCCGACCGCGCCATCGAGCCACCATCCCGAACGCAACGTGCTCGCTACTTCACGCTCGATTTCGACTTGATAGCGCTGATACAGGCGCTTCAGGTCGTTCATCGGGACGGAGTCTTGTGTTGTCATGGTCAACTCAACTGCTCAAGCATGCTTCATTTAAGAATGTTCGCACGGCGGAACGTTTGGCAAGCTCAGTTGCCGCAGGCATGGTAAATCCAGAAGTCCGCTTGCGAGCGTGAAGGGGCACCGAAAGAAGAGGCACAACTATTGGGATTCTGACGCCGCTGCAACCGGCTTCGCATCGGTAGCGCAGGATGCGCGCCATGTTCAACAGGGCCCACGAACAGCCCCGTCTTGGCGCAAGAAAGGCAGGCCAGCGTGATGGCCGTCGAGAGTGTCTAACGCTTGGCTGTCGTTGCAGCTCTCTTTACCGGCTCTGTCGTGAGCGATTCTATCCGCCCGCTCCTGAGCGTCAATTTCTTCGTACACACACTTTGGATAAGAGCCTCGCTGTGGCTCGCGAGGACGATGATGCCGGCCTTTTCCGCCAGTTCGTCCATGCGCCTTTTGGCCTTGTCCTGAAAAGCGGCGTCGCCGGCGCCGATCCACTCGTCCATCAACAGAATCTCGGGATCAAGCGCGGTCGCTGCCGAAAAGGCCAGTCGCGCGGCCATGCCCTGGCTGTAGGCCTTGAACGGCAAATCGATGAAGTCCCCCAATTCGCTGAAGGCAATGATGTCCTCCATTTTCTCTTCGATCTCGGCTTCCGTCCATCCGCTGATCAATCCACGCAGGACGATATTTCTGCGCCCGGTTGCCTCGCGGCGAAAGCCTATGTTGATGTTGAAAAGAGCGTCGACTTTGCCTTCTATCGCGACGCTTCCCCCGGATGGCTCGTAGATCCCGTAGAGCACCTTGAGAAGGGTGGTCTTGCCGGCTCCGTTCGGGCCAACCAAGCCTAACCGGTCGCCCGCCTTGAGTTCGAAACTGACGCCGTCGAGCGCCTGCACAAACTGCTTTCTACCCGAGCCTTCGATTCTGCCGCCAGGCCCGTCCACGCGCCGGTCCGGCGCGGAAAGCGTCAGCTTCTCGTGCAGCTTGTAAACAAGGCTAACGTTGTCCAGCTTGATAGAAACCATCGAAAACTCAGATGATGAAGACGACTTGCTTGCGATAACGACCAAGCAGTAGCAATGCAATCATCCATGTAGCCAATGACACGATGATCGTTACCGTGAAAGCATGGGTGGGAAACTCTCCAGTCATGATCGGCAAACGGACGATCTCCAGAAAATAGGTGAACGGATTCCATTCGTAGGCGTATGTTTGGACGGGGTCTTGACCGTTGTACACCCAGAAAACAGGCGTGAAGAACATGCCGACCCGTAGCAAATTACCAACAATGAACTGGCTGTCGGGAAAGAAAGCTCCAAGAAACGCGAAGACGGTGATAAGAGCAGGCGTGGCGAACAAGATCAGGAGCAATCCTGCCAGTGACCACAGCCATGGAGTGCCGATCGGGGAGCCGCTCAAGACGAGAATGAACACGCAACCCGCGATCGCATAGCCTGCTCTGATGACAGACTGCAATGCCAATCGCATCACATACACGAACAAAGGCAGCGTCGTGCCTTCGATGAAGCTCTCTTCGCGTTGAAAGAGCGCCACGCTCGTGGACATTACTTCCATCAGATAGAACCATACCAGAAGGCCTATCGCGACATACGCGGAATAACCGGCGGCATCCTTGCCGACAGGCTGGAACACGAAAACGAACGTGCCCACGAAAGCGACGTAGTTGACCAGAAGCCAAAGCGGGCCGAGCGTCGTGCGCCTGTGCTGATCGCCGATGTCCTCATGGGCAAGGGCGATCCAGACCCTGTGCAACTTCATAGCCTTGCTGATGTCGTCGACGGCGCCGTTAAATACTGCAATCATCGCTGATGGTATCGCATTTTCTGTTTCTGGGCTTCATGGCTTTCCCATGGCTGTAATGGAGCCGCCAAGGATCTCTTCACACTGATTGCGACACACATATGGCAACGCGCTGCGTCGTAGTGAAGCTGCCATCGATTCGCAAAGCGAACATTCGGGATATGCAGTACGATCTCCCGTTCATTGCCAACCAGGCGGAGTTCGCCGCCGATCCAAAGTACATCACGATGTCGGGTCCGCGGTCGCTCATCCGACGAGAGTCGCAGACTGCGGGGGCAAATCGAGGAACTGGTTGATGACACATGCTTGAGGCCCACCGTTGCAGAAAGCCAGGCGCTGGTCAGCGCGCTGCGCGTCCCTATCAGGCATTCGCAATCCGTTTGACCTGCCGGACGGCAGGGGAAAAGTGCCACTCGGTCTGTCCAATGTCGAGGCTGAGGACTGGCAGACCTGCCGGTTTCCGAGGATGACGAAGGGCCCAGGGCCTACACCGAGATCGTTCGCGAATAGGGCTAAGGGTTGTTCGCGTGCAATAATGGATGACAGGCGCGATGCTGTTCGCCTCATGCGGCCGGCGTTTCCTGGTTGCCGCTCCACAAGTGTGCAGGGCTCGACGGCATCCACACCAGCAGCGGCGGTTATACCTGACATGTCGGGCGCACGGGGGGCTGGGGGTACGGGCGGAAAGGTTGCTTGTAACCTGTGCTGACTTTTCCGGCTTGGCGCTCCATCGTACACAGTGGGATGGATCGGAGCGGTACGTGCGGCGTTTCAATAATTTCGTCCATAGACACCCCGGCAAGTTGCTTCATCGTCGGCTCCAACAGCGCTCATCGCGACTTTAACTTGCGAAGCGACGTTTGATGCGATCGACCACCGCTCGTACTGGGGCGGATGCGCGCCAGGTCGTGCTGGACGTCATGGCGGCGACACGGGCTTCCGCGTCGCGGCTCGCCTTTTGCATGCGCTCAATCTCCTTGACCAGCTGCGAATTGTCCGAGCGCAGGCCCTCCAATTCGGCATGGATTTTGGGCGAGTGCACCTTGGCTATGTGAGACCATAGCTGCCGTTGCGATAGGTCCAGGAAAGTCTTGCGGTCCAATGCGTGAGGCTGGAGCCGATCCCGGACTGCAGACGCGAGCCTGCCGAGGCCAAGTACGGCCACGGTGTCAGGAAGGAATACCGTCTCGTGCGTGATGCCGAGATGGTCGAGAAAGCGCTCCGCATTGAGAATCGCGTCCGCGATCAGGTTGGCGTCGTGGAAGGCAACGACACAGTCCTGCTCCATGAGCGGCAAAACGCCGACAAAGTCCGAAAAACAGGCCGTGTCCGTGTGCTCTCCGTCGATCAGAGCGAGCGTAGCCCTGGGATCGACCGCCTCGGGACTTACGTCGGAGACGTCGCTGTCAATCGTGGTAAGTTTGGCCATTGCGGCGGGAGGAATCCAATCCGACAGCACGGCGATCATTCGGGCCGCTGAGTTTTCAGGGTAGTGAAAAACCTGTGAACGTTCGTCAGGCTGCGCCGTGGGCCGCGCATCAACCGATATCGCTGCCTCGCAGGCCGGATCAATCAGGTGCGGGAAGAGGCTTCCGCCGATATGCGAGCCGACCTCAAGGTACACATAGTGGCCGAATACCGATCGAGCGAAGTTCTGGACACGAAGGAAACTCTTGCGGTCACTGAGGGTGCTCTCGGTCTTGACCTGGAAAACGGCAATATCCAGCGTCTCGATCATGCCCATCGCTTGTTCGGCGGTTGGCATTGGGGTGGCTCCTTGGGCAATTGGTTGCGACTTGCTTGCGCGGCACTTTGGAAAGGCCGTCGCGAATTGATGGTCGTTCCGTTGCACTTTGGCCGGATATCCGCAACAGCTTATTTCGATATGGAATCGTGATGTACTGAAAGGTCGATTGTGAACCGCCTCTATACAGATCTCCTGATCAAGATCATTGCCAATACCATCTACGGCTCCGGTTCGCAGGTGATTGATCCGACGAAAGTCGGAGAGGCGACGCCCTTCAATCGCGAGGATCGCCTCCTGGGTCGCGATTGGCCGGCGATTGCTCATTCTATGGCGGGTGTGAAACGTTTGGCGAATGTGCGTGACCTCGTCCAGCGAGCCATTGATGAGAACGTGCCTGGGGATTTCATTGAGACTGGCGTCTGGCGTGGTGGCTGCTGCATCCTCATGAGGGGAGTGCTGGCCGCCAATGAGGTCAAGGACAGGAAGGTTTACGTAGCCGACTCATTCGACGGTTTGCCACCGCCAGACGCCGAGAATTTTCCAGCTGACCGGGGAGGCAGGCTGCACGAATATCGCCAGTTGGCGATTGATCAGGCACAGGTTGAATCCAACTTTGCCGCCTACGACCTTTTGGATGACCAGGTGATCTTCGTCAAAGGCCTGTTCGGTGAGACCTTGCCCAGCCTGAGGGCCGGTCCATTCGCCCTGATCCGGCTGGACGGCGATATGTATGAGTCGACGACGGACAGCCTTGAAGCGCTTTATCCGAGGCTGTCGCCCGGCGGTTTCGCGATCATAGATGACCTTGCGGTTCCGCCATGCCGGCAGGCAGTCGAGGATTACCGCGCTCGTAACCGCATCAAAGCGGAAATCCATGAGATAGACTGGACCGGCGGTTGGTGGCAGAAGCCTATTGCCGGCAACTGACCCACGGAAGCGCTATGAAACAGAACTACGTGTCCGTCGTTGTTGTCGCTTACGACATCGCCCGAGAACTGCCCCGAACCTTGCTTTCGCTCGCATCGCGCTATCAGCAACGCGTGACGACGGACGACTACGAGGTCATTGTCGTCGACAACGGATCATCACCTGCGGTTGGTGGGAGCCTGGTCGCGGAATATGGGCCGAACTTTCGCCTGCTGCGCATCGATGACGCGTCACCCTCGCCTGCGGCTGCCGTCAACCTCGGGATAAAGGAGGCGAGGGGAGACAAGATCGGCGTGATGATCGACGGCGCACGGATGGCGACGCCCGGGTTGGTGCATTTCGCTCGCATCGGGTTGGACATGGCTCCGACAGCAGTCGTGGCCGCGCCTGGCTGGTATCTTGGAAGCGACATCCAGGGGAACGCGTCCGGGAATGGCTATACCCGGGCCATCGAGGATTCGCTTTTGCGATCGATCAGATGGCCAGAAGATGGGTATCGATTGTTCGAGATCGGGACGATGGATGAGTCGTCGGTCGATCCGTGGTTCTCGCCGATAGCCGAAGCGAATGTCCTCTTCATGAGCCGGAAGGGTTGGCAGGCGATCGGCGGCATGGATGAGCGCTTCAGCTGTCCGGGCGGCGGCCTGGTCAACCTCGATACGCTCGAACGTGCGATGACGCTGTCGCAAGCACAGCTCATCCTCACTCTGGGAGAGGCTACATTTCACCAACTGCATGGCGGGGTGTCCACCAACGCAAGCGTCGACCAGCAGCGCAAGAACTGGATCGTCTGGAAGGCTGAAAGGGATGCGTTGAGGGGGGCAGGCGAGTTTACCCTTCACACCCCCTCGGCATTCGTGGGTTCGCTGCCTTCATCGCTTCTGCCGCACCTTGCCCGGGCGACAATTGCAAACCCATTCAGGGTCGCTCCAGCCACCGCCGCAGGCTTCAGGGCGCATTTGAGGCCGCCAGAAGAACGCGTGCCGGCGAACCAGACAGCGGCGACGCTGGTCGAGTTGGCCAAGGGTCAGTTTCAGTCGGGGCACTATCAGACGGCGGCAGACATCCTTCGCATGGCAAGCACGCATGCACCCGCCGAGCTTGCTGCGTCGCGACTTCTTTCTTCTGCCGGCATTCTTGCCCGACACGATCCAGTTCGAAACGCCGCCTATTTTACTGGGATCGGTGATGCGTACTTTGCCATCGGCGACAACGAAAGGGCTGAAGTCCAATACCGCAAAGCATTGGACCTCAACCCGGATACTGTGGGGGGCCATGTCGGCCTGGCCAGCACACGGATGGCCGGGCCTTTCTATTACGACTGGCTGGAGCGTCTTTACTCGGAGCTGGAACCCACTGTCGTGGTAGAGATAGGCGTCTGTGACGGCGTATCGCTCTCCAAGATCAAGCCTCCGGCTCTTGCAATCGGGATCGATCCCAATCCACGCGCCACGATGGCACTCAGCGCAGAAACGCACATTTTTCCAGAGACGAGTGACACCTTTTTTGATCGCGGCGGAGCGGATGCATTGCTAGCCGGCCGCCCGTTGGGTGTAGGGTTCATTGACGGTCTTCACACGTTCGACCAGGCATTGCGCGATTTTGCGAACCTCGAACACTACTGCGACCCTGGCTCGGTTTTGCTCGTGCACGACACTGTTCCCCTGGACGACACGACGCAAAAGGTTCCGCCGACAACGCAATTCCACACCGGCGATGTCTGGAAAATGGTTCCGGCGCTCAAGGCGCTTCGCCCTGATCTCGACGTGTTTACCATTGCAACGCCTTGGACCGGGCTCACCGTGGTATCCGGCTTTGGCAAGCTTAGATACGATCCTTCGTGGATTGTCCAAGCGGGAGAACGCTTTGCAAACATGGAATACACCGAGATCGCGGCAAATCTTGGGGAAGCGCTTTGCCTGGTTGCAAACGAATGGGAGCCGGTGTTTGCGCGGCTCAGGACCAACCTCGTCCATAAAAGGAGGAGACAGCCACAATCAGAGCAACTGGCGGTGGCAAAGTCCGACGCCAAGGAGGCTACGATGGGCGGGTTCTTGCATCAGTACTTTTTGAACAACAGCGGCAAAGAGATCTACAAATGGCTGCACTATTTCGACGTTTACGAACGTCACTTCGAAAGGTTCAGAAATCGAAGGCCGGTCGTCGTTGAAGTCGGCGTCTATAAGGGAGGATCACTCGAGATGTGGCGAGCCTATTTCGGCGAGGGCGCGCGAATTGTTGGAATCGATATCGATCCTGCATGCAAGGCGCACGAGTCCGGAGGCGTGGAGGTCTTCGTTGGAAGCCAGGATGACGCTCAACTCCTCGATCGGATCGTCGAGAAGTATGGTTCCATCGACATCGTCATCGATGACGGCAGTCACATGATGGATCATGTCATCGCGACATTTGAGCATCTCTACCATCATGTGCAGCCGAACGGCGTTTACTTGGTCGAGGACACGCATACGAGCTATTGGGAGGACTATGGTGGCGGGCTCCGCAGGCCCGGGTCGTTCATGGAATTTGCCAAGGGAAAGCTCGACGAAATCAACGCTCATCACGCGCGCGGCGCAATGCCGGCGAACGCCTTCACCCATGCAACAGACTCGATCTGTGTCTATGACAGTATTGTCGTCTTTGAAAAACGGCCGCAGGGCAAACGTCAGTCTCTCATGACAGGACAGGGGTAGGTCGAGTTCCGGCCATGCTGGTGTTCCCTCGGTTCTCACGTCGCCACGCCAATTTATCGATTCTGGCTTCGCGTTTTCGAGGGTCACTTCCCGAGAGCGCAAGGTTAGAACTTCTCATACCACCGCCGAAGCCGCCAGTCCTCTGCTGATCGCCCAGATGAAGCGTTCGCGCGCGACCAAATTCAATCTCTCCTGCGAGCCCAAAGAAGGATTTTTCGGATGAACAGAGGGATCATGCGGTTGTAGAATCGCTTTATCTCGGTCACAAAATTTGCCAGGACTGAAACTTCTTTGTCAATTGCGCGCAGCATGGTTTGGCTGGTTTCAGCGATGGCAGCGCGCGAATTGGATTCGCCGAGCATGATCTGGCGACTTTTGGCAATTTCAAGTTCGATCGACCCGACCTGCTCGCCCAGTTTCGTTAAAGAGGCGGCATTACCCTTCAGAATTTCGGTATTTGATTGCAACATCATCAGAAGCGCAGTTGGCTCTGGCGAATCTGGGCCATCCATGCAGCTCCTTTACAATGTGAAACCATCGCCTGCGCTGATGCTAAGATACCAATCTCTTCAATCCAAGAGGCGGTCGCGAGGAATCGCGCGTCAAAGTTCGGTGCCTCGTCGGTTTGCATGGCCTGACTATAGATTCGAAGATGTTCCTCTACGAAATGCGCATCTCCCGCCACCCTTCGAAAATACGCAGAAACCGCTGCGGCATGGCCTGCATCGAATCTGGAGATCGCATCCATTAGATTCTCGACTGTCATGGGTTTGGCCAAAACACCGACGCCAAGATTCATTCGGCGCCACGCCTGCATGTTTGCGGTGTTGAGCAACCCCGCAAAGCCGCGTGCGTCGCAGACGACAACGGCACATCCCACTGCCGCCGCCTCGATTGCCATGCGGGCGGTCGCAAACACGATATCATAGCCAAGCAAATCCTGTTCGAGCTGATGCGAAAATCGGCCTGTGGCAGGCCCCAGTCCATCTAGCTCGATGCCATTTTTGGCGCAGGCCTGACGAACCGCCGCTTGGTGATCGAAGTTCTTCGTCAACAACAGCCCTCTTGCGGGCCGCGCAGGCAGTTGCGGGCGTTGTTTGAAGCGATTGAGATCAACCGCATTGTAGACGAGGCTTAGTTGGTCAGCGGGAATCCCCCTCGAAAGGCACTTAAGCCTACACGCTTCGTCTACGGCTATCCAATGGCGTATTTGAGGATGAAGAATAGGTGCTTCGACCTCATAGAAGGTACTTGTGGCATGAAAATACGGCAGGCACGTCCGGAAACCTGTCAGACAGCGTGTCAGGTGTTGGGCATGGACTACATCGGGCTTTTCGACGATTTCGGCAATCCGGTCTACAACATGATGCCCCCGCTGGCGCATTCTAAATGCCATATCGCCAAGAGTTGGGGCCAGCAGCATGGTATGATGCCCGCCACTGCGGAGCCCGTCAGCAAGCAATTCAACAACCGCTTCTGACCCGCTATTGCGGGATAGGGACAGATTGGTGATAAGAACCCGCAACGGCGTTCCTTGCTTGTTTCGCAACGTGCCTGCAAACGAGCGACAGGCACAAGAGCTATTGGAAGCGTCTTAGTTTGAAGCCGTTTTCCAAACAAGCTCTGCAAAATCTCGGAGGGAGCCATTGATTGTCTGAAAAGCTGGAAAATGTCTTGGTTCTCGCCCATCCGGGACATGAACTCAGGGTTTACCATTGGCTCGAGTGCGCACAACCCAGAGTCTACCTTCTGACAGACGGATCGGGCGGTCGCCAAACGGCGCGTACGCAGTACTCGCGCCACCTTGTGAAAGCTGCGGGCGCGACGCCGGGCGCAGTATTCGGCGATATTCCCGATGCCGTCTGGTACGAAGCTCTGCTGGCTGGAGAAACTGACTTCTTTGTTGATGTGCTGACGAAAATCGCCACCGATTTGGCAGGCGCGAAAAACGTTCAATTCGTGTCGGACGCGGTCGATGGCTACAACCCGATACATGACCTAGCCTATGCCTATGGACAGGCTCTCGCCGGAGCGCTGAAAAGGACAGCGAAAGTGGCACAGCACCTTTGCTCCGCAGCGGTTCCAAACGTGGCGGGACCTATTGGACTGGAAATTCAACTCGACCACGCTGCCCGAGCGAGAAAAATGGCCGCCGTCGAGAGCTATTCCCCGCTCGCCGATGAGGCCCATAGAATAGTCGAACGGGACCCCCAATGTTTCGACAGGGAACGTCTCATTTCCCAGCATTTTGATTGGGAGGGCTCATGGGCACCAGAATGGGAAGTGATTGGCAAAGAGCGGGTCGCCGCTGGCATCTACCGCAGATGCATTACTTATAAGGACAATGTACAGCCTATTGCCAAGCGCCTGAAGTTTGAAGGTACTCGCATCTTGCACGCGGGATGATCTAGCCGGAAGCAGCGCCTTAACCACACGCACATCCAAAAAACCGCTGGCGATGCCCTCAACTCCGCGCTATGCGATACAGGGCGGCGGGCGGAGGATTTGGCACATTAAGACACGTGGTCGGTGACGGATGACAGTCAATCTGGCGCCACTTTATGCATAGTCCTTGCGCCTGGAGTTCAGTACCACCCAATGACATCCTATGTAGAGGTCGTGTCCGGACTTCGGCCGAAGATGCGGCGCGCCATTATAATGATCCAGGACCTGGTCATGGTCCTGGTCGCGGTGGCGCTGAGTCTGGGGCTTTCGCAGTCGAGACTTTCATTCGACGCGCTCTCCACGGCCGGCCTGGCGTGCTGGGCAAGTATTGTTTTTCTCAGCCATATGCTGTTTCGCTATTGCGGCCTCTACAACACCGTGTGGCGTTTCGCCTCCACGCCGGACTTCTTCAACATCCTGAAGAGCTGCGCCATCCTGACCGTCACGCTCTATGTCGTCTCGCTGGCGGTTCGATCGTTTCAGCCGGTGACCGGCCTCAACGAGCGCCAGTTCATCGTCTTTTTCCTCGTCTCCTTCACCATCATATCGGCGCCTCGGCTCTATTACCGGTTCCTGCGCGACGGGGCGAGCTGGCGGATCCTGAGCCGCAACGCAAACAATGTGGCGATCAAGCAGGCGCTGTTCGTCGGCAGGCTCGGCGAAGCAGACGTCATAATCCGGTTCACGCGCACGGCAGAGCCGGCCGAATATTCCATCGCCGGGATCATGGCCATCGAGAACGGCGCGCCTTTGGGCACGCAGATCCACGGCGTTCCGGTGGTGGCCGTGCGCCCCCGCCTGGTCGAGGTCCTCGAAGAATATGCAAGAGGCACCAAAAGCCTCGACATGCTGATTTTCGGCAAAGGCGCCGAGCGCGAGATCGAAGAATTTTCGGAACTGGTTCGCATCGCCCGTCATAGCGGCATCGCCGTCGTCCAGTTCTCCGGCGTCTCGGAGCTCGGGCAGCGCGGAAAGCTGGTTCTCGATGCCGTCGAGATGGAAACCATCCTGCGCCGCTCAACGGTTCCATCCGACATTGAGCGCATTGGCGGCTTCCTCAACGGCAAGCGCGTCCTGGTCACCGGCGGCGCCGGCTCAATCGGTCGCATCCTGGTCAAGCGGTCGCTGGAACTTGGCGCCGAGGCGGTTCTGGTCGCCGATATCTCGGAGTTCGGTATTTTCCAGCTCGACCAGCAGGTTGACGAAAAGGACCATGTCCGGCTCAAGAGCCGCATCGTCGATGTCACAGACCGGCGCCAGATCACCCGCGTCGTCAGCGATTTCAAGCCCGACATCATCTTCCATGCCGCCGCGCTCAAACATGTGCCGCTGCTCGAGGAAAATTGGGAATCGGCGATCCAGACCAACATTTTGGGCACCCTCGTCTGCGCCGAGGTTGCCGCCAAATGCGGGGTGCCGCAGTTCCTGCTGATTTCCAGCGACAAGGCGGTCGATCCGACCTCGGTGCTCGGCATGACGAAACGCGCCGCCGAGCAGATCGTCTCTTCGCTGCACGAAACGCACGCCACCGGGCCTAGCGGCCGTCGCTCCGGCACCAAGTTCATCGCCGTGCGGTTCGGCAATGTCTTCGGCTCCAATGGCTCGGTCGCCACCATCTTCCAGGCGCAGATCGAGGCCGGCGGTCCGGTCACCATCACCGATCGCCGCATGACCCGCTACTTCATGACGGTGGCCGAAGCCGTCGACCTCGTCATCATGTCGGCGGCCGACGCCGAGCGGCGCCAGGGCAAGGACGACTACGCCATCTACATGCTCGACATGGGCAAGCCGGTGCCGATCCTCGAAGTCGCTGAAACCATGATCCGCATGGCCGGCAAAAGCCCCTACACCGACATTCCGATCCGTTTCACCGGGATCAGGCCGGGCGAGAAGCTTCACGAGGTGCTGCATGGCGGCAATGAGGAGATCGTCGCGCTGGATATCCCCAAGATCTTCGGCCTCAGAACCGATGTCGTGGGATGGCCCAAGGTCCAGGCGGCGCTGACATCGCTGCAGGCGGCCATGCGCGATCAGGACAAGGCCTCGGCGCTCGCCGTCATGGCCGCCCTCTATCAGGCGGAAGAGCCTCCAAGTGACGCACGCCGGGAAACCGTTGCGAAAACAGTCGGGCAAGCTGGTTAGAGCAATTCCAGGAAAAAGTGTGGAGCGGTTTTCCCGTCCGGGATTGCGTCAAAACAAAGAGCCTGTCCTGATCGACCGGGATTGGCTATTGAAACCGATCCGATGGCCGTTCCCAGGCGTTTGCAGATGATTTTGAACCAGTGAGCAGACAAGATCAGCGCGTGGCCGTGCTGCTGGGCACGAAAGATGGCGCGGCTTTCCTTGACGAGCAGCTCGCGTCGCTGGCTGCGCAATCGCATCCTGTTGTCGACCTCTGGGTTTCCGACGACGGTTCGACAGACGGCACTTCGGCCATTATCGGCGCCTGGCAGAGCCGCTGGTCCAAGGGCCGGTTGACCCTGTCGAATGGTCCTCGCCAGGGCTTTGCCGCCAATTTCCGCGCGATGATCATCGATCCGCGCATCGAGGCCGACTACTACGCCTTCTGCGACCAGGATGACATCTGGGAGCCGGATAGGTTGGAGAGCGCTATTGCCTGGATGCAAGGGCACGATGCCGCAACGCCGCTGCTGTTTTGCTCCAGGACCGCGACCATGTCCGAAACCGGAGCGGCGCAAGGGTATTCGCCGCTGTTCCAGCATCCACCCGCATTTCGCAATGCGCTTGTGCAAAGCATTGCCGGCGGCAACACGATGATGATCAACCGCGCCGCGCGAAAGTTGCTGGCAAAGGCATCGGCAAGGACCGAGTTCGTCAGCCATGACTGGTGGACCTATCTGATCGTCACGGCTGCCGGCGGCATTGTTCGCTATGACCCGCGACCGCTGGTGCGCTACCGCCAGCATGAGGCAAACCTGGTCGGCGCCAACGTGTCGTGGAAGGCGAGGCTGTCGCGGCTGGGGCGCCTCTTCAGGGGCGAGTTCGCCGTCTGGACCGATCACAATCTGAGTGGCCTGGCGGTCAATCGCGACATCCTCTCGAGGGATGCCGCCGCCTGTCTCGGCCTGTTCATCAGGGCACGAAAGGGCGGTATCTTGCGACGCCTGCGCCTTCTCAGAAAAAGCGGCGTCTACCGGCAGACGCTGGCTGGGACGCTTGGGCTCTATCTGGCCTTCATCTGGCGGCGGATCTAGAGCATGCAGACACGGCCATGAGGGAACCCAAGCGAGCTTTCGACCTGGCGGTGGCGGCGCTGCTGCTGCCACTGGCCTCGCCTTTCATCCTGCTTGCCATGCTGGCAATCAGGACGACGTCGCCTGGACCGGCACTCTTCTCTCAAACCCGTGTCGGCCAGCACGGGGTGCCGTTTGCCTGCCACAAGCTGCGCACGATGGTTGTGGGAACGCCGTCTCTGCCCTCGCATCAGGCGCCGGCAATTTCCGTCACTGCCGTCGGCAAGGTGCTGCGGAAATTCAAGATCGACGAGCTGCCGCAGCTCTGGAACGTGCTCAAGGGCGAGATGAGCCTGGTCGGACCGCGGCCGTGCCTGCCCACGCAGACGGAATTGGTCGAACGCCGCAGGCAATTGGGTGTGCTTGCGGCGCTTCCGGGCATTACCGGGCTCGCGCAGATGAAAGGCATCGACATGTCCGACCCAAAGCTCTGCGCCGAAACCGATGCCGAGTATTTAAAGTCGGCATCGGTGGGCCTCGATGTCCGCATTCTCATAGGCACGATTTTCTACCGCTGAACGGCACCCGATTTGTAGCGGCGTGCGAGCTCGGTCAGCTGTTCGAGCGAATCGGTCTGTGGCGCCCAGCCTTCGGATACCAGCACGGACGGATCGCAAATTTGGGTCGCGGTCATCGCCTCCCATGCCGTGCGTTTGCCGATCAAGGTCAGTGCTGTCCGCACCAGGCCGCCGGGCACTCTGGACAGCTTCAACGAGTAGCCATAACCGTCCCGGAAGGCCATGATGATGGATGAGACCGGGAGGGGCGGGAGGTCGCAGGCGACGTAGGCCCGGCGAACCGACTGCGGACGGCTGAACAGATAAACAGCGGTTCGCGCCGCACTCTCGCATGACATCAATGATCGGAGGCCGCTGAAGGTCGCCGCCGGCAGCGACAAGGCTATAGGCATGCCGCTCAGCCGCATCAGGTACGCCAGGTTTCCCTTCATGCCTTCGCCATAGACCGGCGGCAGGCGCAACGTCGTGGCGTCGGAGGGCCTGGAGGCATAGGCTTCGAGCATCCTGATCTCGCCTTCGCGTTTCGAGCGCCCATAGGCGCATTGCGGGGCTGCTGGCGTCGCTTCACTGATGGTTCCGCTGAAACCGGGACCGGCCACCGCCCGGATCGATGACAGATAGACGAAGCGCCCGCTTGTCCGCCAGGCGGCCGCGCGCGCCAGCTGGGCGGTCAGTGTCGCGTTGGCGGCCATGAAGTCGGCTTCGCTCGCCTTGCGGTCATTGTTGAGCGCCGCACAGTGGACGACATGGGTGACATCTCGCATCAGCGCCTGGAATGCCTGGGCCGGCGCGTCGAAGTCCGGCAACAAAACCGCATCGCTCACGGGATCGAGCCGTTCCGGGTGGCGCGATGCCATGCGCACCCCGAACCCGGCTTCGCGAAGCTGGTTGACCACCTGCCTGCCGATGAAACCCGTCGCGCCTGTGACCAGCACTTTCACGGCCGGCTTGCCTGGGGCGCCGGGGCCGGTTGTTCCGGCAGCATTTGTTGCCGGCCCGATGCAAGATAGGTCCCGGACACCAGAAACACCATCAGTGTGGCATCGAGGATGTCGTGGCCGACCAGGATGCCGGTCAGGCCGCCGATGAGATAGGTGATCGCAGTGACGACAATCATCGTGGCGCCGAACCGCTCGATCGCGTCCGCGCTGGTGCGCAGCACGATGGCCGCGTTTCTCGCGGCAACGACGAACACAGCCGCGAGCGTTACGGCTCCAAGCAGGCCGGCCTCCACCAATGCGGTCAGGAAGCCATTGTGGAAATGGCTGAAGCCCGTCGACGGCATGTTGAACTGATTGTGGAACCCATCCTTTATCAGCTCGCGGCTTGCGGCAATGCCGTGGCCGAAAATCGGCATGTCGTGGAAGGCGCTCAGGCCAATCTGCCAAAGTGCGGCGCGCAAGCCGAGCGCGGTCGTGTGGTCGCCCTTCGTGGCGAGCGCATCCCAGTCGCTGAACAGGAAGGCCGCGCGCTCGGAAATGATGGGGAGACCGATGACAGCGATGACGATGCCGGTCGCCCCCGCAATCAGCAAAAGCCGAATGGCGTTTCTGTTGTTGAGCTTGCGACGGTTGATCAGCAGGACCGCGATGCCGGCCACCAGCATCGCCAGCCAGATTATCCGAGATCCCGAATAGACAATGGCGACCGCGCCGGCCAGTGTCGCGCAGGCCAGCAACGTCCTGTTCTTTTCTACACCCGATAAAGCGCCTGCCAGGCACATCATCATGCTGAGGCAGGCGACGGTCGCGAACACGATCGGATTGCCGGCGCCGCCTTCGGCCCGTATGCCCAGCCCGTGATATTGCACGACCGCCAGCAGCACGGCGCCAAAACAGGCGGCGGCGCTCGCCAGCACGACGATGCGCGTCAGCGTGGTTTTCTCGGTAATGCTCCAGGTCGCGTATGAGACAGGGAAAAACAGGAAGGTGATCAGCCCTGCCAGATGCGGCGCATCCCTGGCGATCGAATTGTTGACGATGGAGGCGAGCACGCTGGCTGCGCAATAGGCATAGATGGCCACCGTCATCACGGTCATCGGCCGGTCAATGTTGAAACGCCGTCTTTTCAACGCAAGCAGAAGCACCGACCACAGGCCGCCGCCATTGAACAAAAAGCTGACCGCCGATCCCAGCACCGGCGGGAAAAAGAAGCACAGAATGGAGAAGGTGATGTTGATCCGTGACGGCGAAACGTGCTGCTTGATGGCGGAGATCGGGGTCAATGCTCTGGTTCACAATGCGCTGGGTCGCGTGGCGACGGACAATGTTTGGCGCGGCATTTGCGGCATGCCGCCCGGCGCAGGTTCAGGAGCCGGTATAGCGGCTGGGTGCGGTTTTCGAAAGTGCGACGAGGTCGGGCCGGCGTTTCTTTCGGTCCAGGCAAGATTTTTCCCGGCCTTTGAAGGCTATCGCTCCGTCGGGCAGGAATTTCCCGATTCTGGGCTTTTCATGGAAAATTCGTTGCCGATCGGTGTGGCCGCCGGCCTTTCCAGCGTTGTTATATCAGGTGGCGATCTGCTAGAACGCCGGCACGAACCGATAGTGTCCAGCAGTGAAGCTTGAACCGGGCGGCTGAAAAGGACGCCCGATCCATCTGATGCAAGGTCTGGATTGCACGAGAGAACGCTCACAGTCCATGAACATCGCGCTTACGCATCTGCAGCGGCTCGAGGCCGAGTCCATCCACATCTTCCGTGAGGTTGCGGCCTCCTTCTCCAAGCCGGTGATGCTCTATTCCGTCGGCAAGGATTCCTCCGTGCTGATGCATCTGGCGATGAAGGCCTTCTATCCGGCCAAGCCGCCTTTCCCCTTCCTGCATGTCGACACCACCTGGAAGTTCCGCGAGATGATCGCCTTTCGCGACCAGATGGCGCAGAAGCTCGGCTTCGACCTGCTGGTCCACGTCAATGAAGACGGCGTGCGCGACGGTATCAACCCCTTTGACCATGGCTCGAACACCCACACCCATGTGATGAAGACGGTGGCGTTGCGCCAGGCGCTCGACAAATACGGCTTTGACGCTGCCTTCGGCGGGGCGCGGCGCGACGAGGAGAAGTCGCGCGCCAAGGAGCGCATCTTTTCCTTCCGCAACGCCCAGCATGTCTGGGACCCGAAGAACCAGCGGCCGGAGATGTGGAAGATCTTCAACACCCGCATCGCGCCGGGCGAATCGATCCGCGTGTTTCCGCTGTCGAATTGGACCGAGCTCGATATCTGGCAGTACATTCTGCAGGAAAACATCCCGATCGTGCCGCTCTATTTCGCCAAGGAGCGGCCGGTGGTCGAACGCGACGGCATGCTGATCATGAAGGATGACGATCGCATGCAATTGCGCCCCGATGAGACGGTGGAGAACCGCCTGGTCCGTTTCCGCACGCTTGGCTGTTATCCGCTGACCGGCGCCATCGAATCCGACGCCGACACGCTCGAAGCCATCGTCGGCGAGATGCTGACGGCGCGCACCTCCGAGCGCCAGGGCCGCCTCATCGACCGCGATGAAGCCGGCTCGATGGAAAAGAAGAAGCGCGAGGGGTATTTCTGAGCATGCGCCATATCCTGGCCAAGAGCCTCGCTCCCACCGACGGCGTGCGCGAATACATGGCGGCGCAGGAGAAGAAGTCGCTGCTCCGCTTTCTCACCTGCGGCTCGGTCGACGACGGCAAGTCGACGTTGATCGGCCGTCTTCTGTCCGACACAAAGCAGATCTTCGAGGACCAGCTCGCCGCACTCGCGCGCGATTCCCGCAAGCACGGCACCACTGGCGACGACATCGACTTCGCGCTTCTGGTCGACGGCCTCGAGGCCGAGCGCGAGCAAGGCATCACCATCGACGTCGCCTACCGCTTCTTCGCCACGCCCAAGCGCAAGTTCATCGTCGCCGACACGCCCGGCCATGAACAGTACACCCGCAACATGGCGACCGGCGCCTCTACCGCCGATCTCGCCATCGTGCTCATCGATGCGCGCCAGGGCGTGCTGCGCCAGACCCGGCGCCACTCGATCATCGCTTCGCTGCTCGGCATCCGCCATATCGTGCTTGCCGTCAACAAGATCGACCTCGTCGATTTCGACCAGGCGGTGTTCGACCGTATCGTCGAGGATTACCGGCAGTTCTCGCACGAGCTCGGCTTCCAGACGATCGTGCCGATCCCGATGTCGGCCCGCTATGGCGACAATGTCACCAGCCGCTCCGGCAAGACGGCGTGGTATTCCGGCCCGTCGCTGATCGAGCATCTCGAAACCATATCGGTCGACGAGGCCGCGGTCGAACTGCCGTTCCGGTTTCCGGTGCAGTATGTCAACCGGCCCAATCTCGACTTCCGCGGCTTTGCCGGCACCATCGCGTCCGGCTCCGTCGCGCAGGGCGACGAGGTGGTGGTCGCCAAATCCGGCAAGGCCTCGCGGGTCAAGCGCATCGTCGCGCAAGGCGGCGATCTTGCCCAGGCGGTGGCCGGCCAGGCCATCACCCTTGTGCTCGATGACGAGGTCGAGGTCTCCAGAGGCAACATGCTGGTGTCGCCGGCGGCACGGCCGCAGGTCGCCGACCAGTTCGCCGCCAACATCGTCTGGTTCGACGAGGCAGCGCTGCTGCCGGGACGCTCCTATATACTGCGCACCGAGACCGACCAGACCAGCGCCACCGTCACCGACCTGAAATACCGCGTCAACGTCAACGACTTCGCTCGCGAGGCGGCGAAGTCGCTCGAGATGAACGAAGTCGGCATCTGCAATATCTCGACCCGGGCGCCGATCGCCTTCGACACCTTCGCCGACAACCGCGATACCGGCGCCTTCATCCTGATCGACCGCATCACCAATGCCACGGTCGGCGCCGGCATGATCCTGCATTCCTTGCGCCGCGCCGAAA
Organism: Mesorhizobium sp. M0676; assembly: GCF_040320535.1. Taxonomy (NCBI): domain Bacteria; kingdom Pseudomonadati; phylum Pseudomonadota; class Alphaproteobacteria; order Hyphomicrobiales; family Phyllobacteriaceae; genus Mesorhizobium; species Mesorhizobium sp. M0676. The sequence continues at coordinate 43,414 of NZ_JAMYPU010000002.1, read as the reverse complement.
ACATCCATTGGCAGTCGCTCGATGTCGGCAAGCGCGGCCGCTCCGACCTCAAGAGCCAGCGCCCCGCCGTATTCTGGTTCACCGGTCTTTCCGGCTCGGGCAAGTCGACCATCGCCAATCTGCTTGAGAAGAAGCTGTTCGCTTCGGGGCGTCACACCTACATTCTCGACGGCGACAATGTCCGCCACGGCCTCAACCGCGATCTCGGCTTCACCGACGCCGATCGGGTCGAAAACATCCGCCGTGTCGCCGAAGTGGCAAAGCTGATGGCCGATGCCGGGCTGATCGTCATCGTCTCCTTCATTTCCCCCTTCAGCGCCGAGCGGCGCATGGCCAGGGAGTTGATGGCCGACGGCGAGTTCGTCGAAGTGTTCGTCGATACGCCGTTCGAGGAATGCGCCCGACGCGACCGGAAAGGCCTTTACGCACGGGCGCTGAATGGCGAGATCAAGAACTTCACCGGCGTCGATTCCCCGTATGAAGCTCCCGAAAATCCCGAAATCCATCTCAAGACACTCGGCAAGACGGCCGAGGAGATGGTAGAGGCTCTGGAACACTGGCTGAATGAGCGCGACATTGCCGAAGACCAATATGACAGCGGCGGCGGCATCTGACGACGAAGTGATGCTCGACGTGTTCGAGCGCCTGGCGCTCGAAGCCGGACGCGAGGTGATGCGGGTCTTCAAGGCCGGCTGCGCGGTCGACAGCAAGTCGGACTCCTCGCCGGTCACGGAAGCCGACCGCGAGAGCGAGACGATCATCCTCGCCGGCCTGCGTGCGGCCTATCCCGATATTCCCTGCGTGGCCGAGGAAGAGGTCGCCGAAGGCATTGTGCCGCCCGATCTGGATGGCGCCTTCTTCCTGATCGATCCGCTCGATGGAACGAAGGAATTCGTCAACCGCCGGACCGATTTCACCGTCAACATCGCGCTTGTCCGGCACGGCGTGCCGGAGATCGGCGTCGTCTTCGCACCGTGCAGCGGGCGGTTCTTCTCTGGACGGCCGGGTTGGGCCGAAGCAATCGAGGTCGAAGGCGACTTCCGTATCGTCGGCCGCCGGCGGATTTCGGTTAGGAGGGCGGTCACGCCGCTGGCGGTCGTTGCCAGCCGCTCGCACAACACCCCGGAGACCGAAGCCTTCATCAAGGATCTCGGCGCCGCCGAGATCGTCTCGGTCGGCTCATCGCTGAAATTCTGCCTGCTCGCCGCAGCCGAAGCCGACATCTATCCGCGCTTCGGCCGCACCATGGAATGGGACACGGCGGCCGGCGACGCCGTACTGCGCGCCGCCGGCGGCATGACGCGCACGCTGGACGGCGAGCCGCTCACCTATGGCAAGCGCAAACAGAGCGACGACGAGGATTTCGCCAACCCGCATTTTATTGCGAGCGGGAAGGCGGCGGACGCGGCGTAACTTACGCCGCCGCTACATGCGCCGAGTTCGAGCCAATGTAGTTGCGGATCGTCTCGATGATGCGGTCCTGGTCGGCTTCGCTGAGATAGGGATGCATCGGCAGGCACAGGATGCGCTTCGGCAGTTCCTCCGAAACCGCAAGCCCGGTCGGCGTGCGCGGATAGTCGCGATAGGCGACCTGCTCGTGCAGCGGCTTCACATAATAGATCACCGAAGGGATGCCCTTTTCGCCGAGATGCGCCCTCAACCCGTCGCGCTTCGGCGTCTCGATGGCGTATTGCGCCCAGGCCGAGCGGCCACCGCCCAGATTGCGTGACGCCTTGACGATGTCGCCGAGACCTTCGGCGTAGCGCTTGGCCACCACCTGGCGGGCGACCATCTCGTCTTCGAGGATGGCGAGTTTCTCGATCAGGATCGCCGCCTGGATCGTGTCGAGGCGTGAATTGATGCCGACGCGGACATTGTCATACTGCGTCTCGCCCTTACCGTGGAACGCAAACGAGCGCAGCTGGTCGGCCAGCGCGTCGTCATTGGTGAACATCGCGCCGCCATCGCCGTAGCAGCCCAGCGGCTTGGCCGGATAAAAGCTGGTCGAGCCGACATGGCCGAAGGCGCCGCACATTGTGCCGTCGGCCGAACCGCCGATCGACTGCGCCGCATCCTCGATCACCAGCAGCCCTTCGCGCTTGGCAATCGCCATGATCGCCTCGTAGTCGGCGGCAAGCCCGAACAGGTCGACGGGAATAATCGCCTTCGGCTTCAGCCGGCCTTCCTTCTTGATCATGGCGATCGCCGCCTCGAGGCTGGCGATGTCGATGTTGTAGGTCTCGGCGTCGACATCGACGAACACCGGTTCGGCCTTGGCAAGCGCCACCACTTCCGCCGTCGCGGCAAAGGTGAAGCTCGGCACGAACACCGCGTCGCCGGGGCCGATACCGGCGGCAAACAGCGGCAACAGCAGCGCGTCGGTGCCGTTGGCGCAGGCCACGACATGCTTGGTGCCGATATAGGCTGCGAGCTTGTTTTCGAATTCGGTGACTTGCGGCCCTAGGATATAACGGCCTTCCTCGACGACATTGTCGATCGCGGCCTTCAGCCGGTCGCGGATACGTTCGCGCTGCGCGCCAAGATCGATGAATTGCATGTCGGCCTCAAAACGGTGTGGTGCGGGCCGCCCCAACGACACGCGCAGAAACAACAACTTAACCGGGCCGCTGGTACCAGAGTTGGGTCGGTCTAGAAAGCCGGACCGGCCGCGGGACGGGTTGTCTAGGTGTCGCAGCTTGTTACTTCAGGCTTTCCCTGCATTGCCGCAAGATGCCGGAAATCCGGGCTTCGCCACCTATTAATCCGGCTGATCAGTCCGTCTTTCCGGCTCGCGGAAACATAAAGTGATCGGCTGCTTGCAGCGGCTGGCGGCGGACTAAGCGTGGATCAGGCGATTTCGTGCCGCCAAGGCGGGTTGGCGCCGGCCCGCGACACGGTCACCGCCGCCGCTTTGGCGCCGAGGGCCAGCGCCTGACGGATGGCGTCCTCCGAAAGGCCGCCGATCCCGGCCTTGGTGAGCAGGCCTTGCTCGTGCAGCGAGGCCAGAATGCCGGCATTGAAAGTGTCGCCGGCGCCGACCGTGTCGACCACCTCCACCTTATGCGGCATCACCGTGACCTTGTGATCCCTGCTGTAGCCGACGGCGCCTTCGCTGCCATGGGTGACGACGATCAGCTTGGGGCCTCGATCGAGCCAATTGCGGATGACGTCCTCATGCGAGCCGGCCTCGCCGAACCAGTGCAGATCCTCATCCGATAGCTTCACGATGTCGGCCATCGCCATCATCGAGCGGATGCGCCGGAGGTGCTTGGCTTTGTCGGGGATGAAGTTCGGCCGGATGTTGGGGTCGAGCATCATGACGCGGCGTTCGTGCTCCCGGTTCATGAATTCTTCGTAGGCAGCACCCGCCGGATCCGAAATCAGGCTGATGGCGCCAAACAGCATGGCTTCGATCTCGGCGCCCAGTTTCGGCAGATCCTCTGTCGTCAGCATGCGCCCGGCGGTGTTTTCGTCGTAGAAAGTGTAGGTCGCCTGGCCGTTGGTGAGCCGCACGAAGGCGAGCGTGGTCGGGCGAGGGGAGGTGTGCGCATAGGTGGAGCTGACCTTGCTTGCGCCGAGCGCCTCGCGGAACTGGCCGCCGAACAGATCCGACGACAGGCCGGAAAAGAAGCCGGCGGGCGCGCCGAGGCGGCCAAGCGCGATCGCCGTGTTGAACACCGCGCCGCCGACATAGGGCGCAAAGGCCGGCTCGCCCTGTGTCGTGGTGCGCGGCAGCATGTCGATCAGGGCTTCGCCGCAGCAGAGGATCATGATTTCTTGTTCTCCGGCGGATAGATCACGCCCTTGCGGATGATGATGTTGGCGTAGAGCCGGGGTTCGCTGGTCCCGACGATCGCATATGCCGACCGGACGCGTGCATAGAAGTCGGCGCCCGCCAGCGCAACCACCTTGCGGCCCGGCGCGCGCCTGGTGCAGATCGTTTCGATTTCATGGTGGACCGGATCGGCGACCGAGGGATCGCCTTTGACCGAGGCACGAAACAGCGCTTCCGGCACGAAGTCGTCCACCGGCAGCACGCTCAAAATGGCGTCAAGCACCGGTATGAGGTGAAGACCGTCGGCGCGGATCAGCCGGTTTGCCTGTTCTTCCGCCGGATAGTTGCCGTCGACGAGCGCGATCTCGTCGCCATGGCCCATGGCGCGCAATGTCGCCAGAAGCTCCGGACCGAGCAGCGACGGAATACCGATCAGCATTCAGATGCTCCTGGAAATCGTGGTCGAACCGATGAGGAAGCGTTCGGACAGCGGCAGGCTGGCGCCGCCCAGCGCGCGGGCATGGATGCCGACGGTGCCTTCGCGCACCACCGGAAGCTTCAGCCCTTCGCCATCGATCGTACCGATCGCCTGCCTGATCGCATCGACGAGCCGGCGCCGGACAGCGAGCGGCATCCAGCCGTCGATCACCGCGGCCTCGAAATCGATCACCGAGGACGCCGCGACAATGGCGTAGGCAAGCGCCTGCGAGGCGCTGGCGATCCAGTCGTCCAGATCGGCGCCGATCTCGCCCCATTCCTGCGGCGAGGTCCAGAGATAGGAGCCGTCAATGCCGCGTGCGTTAAGCGCCTTTTCCAGCATTGCGATCGAGGCGACGTCGATGAGCTGCGTCGGCTTGCCGTCTGGTCCCGGCACCGGCATCGAACCCAGCGCCCCGGCATTTCCGGTTGGCCCGCCGAACAGCCGGCCGTTGAGCACGATGCCGCCGCCGGCAAAGGCGCCGATATAGAAATAGACGAAGTCGCGCGCCCCGCCGGTCTGGCCGAACACCAGTTCGGCGCCGCAGGCGGAGGTGGCGTCATTCTGCAGATAGACCGGGAATTCGCACTGCGCCTGGATGTCGGCACGGATGTCGCGATGGCGCCATTCGTCCATGATGTCGCGCGGCGCGCCGGCGGTGTCGGCCCAGTTCCACAGTTCGAACGGCATGGCGATGCCGAGCCCGGCAATGCGCTTGTCCTGCGCAGGTGTCAGTTCGGCGCGCATCGTCTTCATGCCTTCGGTGACGAACTCAACCGTCTCGCGCGGCGCCGGATAGCGGTAGGAGTGCTGCAGCATGGAACGCACAGTTCCGAGGAAATCGATCAGCACCAGTTCGGCGCTGCGGCGGCCGATCTTGAGGCCGATGAAGAAGGCGCCTTCGGGGTTCAGCGCCATCGGGATGGAGGGCTGGCCGATCTTGCCGCGCAACGGCGCCTGGCGCAGCAGCAGGCTGTCCTCCTCCAGTTCGCGCATGATGACCGAGACGGTCTGCGCTGAAAGCCCGGTCATGCGCGCAATGTCTGATTTGGCCAAGCTGCCATGCTGGCGAACCAACGACAGCACCAGCCGCTCATTGTGGTCGCGCATGCCGCTCTGGTTGGTGCCACGGTGGAGACGGCTGGCGGCCGCCTCGGGCGAACCGTGCCTCGCAATGCCGGTCTCCACCCTTGTTCCTCCCTTGGTTTATTCTTACTGCTTTTGCGGCAGAATGAGTGAACCACGCAAAGCTGTCAATAATAAATAAGAGTGATTTAATTATTGACAGGCGGCTCCCGCTGGTGTCATTTGAGGGCGCGTCCACACTGGGAGAACTTCAGTGGATGCGCTCGAGATGCCGGTTGGCGGCATCCGCATAGTTCCATGGGAGGAAGATCGTGACCAAAGCATTATTGAAGTCCACCGTGTTCGCCGCGGCGGGCCTCGGCCTGATGGCGTTTGCTTCGACAGCATCGGCCGCCGGCGTCGGCGCCTGCCTGATCACCAAGACCGACACCAACCCCTTCTTCGTCAAGATGAAGGAGGGCGCGACCGCCAAGGCCAAGGAACTTGGCGTCGACCTCAAGACCTATGCCGGCAAGATCGACGGCGACAGCGAGAGCCAGGTGGCGGCGATCGAAAGCTGCATCGCCGACGGCGCCAAGGGCATCCTGATCACCGCGTCCGACACCAAGGGCATCGTGCCGACGGTGAAGAAGGCGCGTGACGCCGGCCTGCTGGTGATCGCGCTCGATACCCCGCTGGACCCGATCGATGCCGCCGACGCGACCTTCGCGACGGACAATCTGGAAGCCGGCAAGCTGATCGGCGCCTGGGCAGCCGCGACCCTCGGCGACAAGGCCAAGGACGCCAAGATCGGCTTCCTCGACCTGACCCCCTCACAGCCGACCGTGGATGTGCTGCGCGACCAGGGCTTCATGATGGGCTTCGGCATCGACGTGAAGGATCCCAACAAGATCGGCGATGAGGACGATGCCCGCATCGTCGGCCACGACGTCACCAACGGCAATGAAGAAGGCGGCCGCAAGGCGATGGAAAACCTTCTGCAGAAGGACAACTCCATCACCGTCATCCACACCATCAACGAGCCCGCCGCTGTCGGCGCCTACCAGGCGCTCAAGGCGGTCGGGCTCGAAAGCCAGGTGCTGATCGTCTCGGTCGATGGCGGCTGCCCCGGTGTGAAGTCGGTGACCGAAGGCGTCATTGGCGCCACCTCGCAGCAATACCCGCTGCAGATGGCGGCACTAGGCATCGAGGCGATCGCCGCCTTCGCCAAGGACGGCGCCAAGCCTAAGCCGACCGAAGGCAAGAACTTCTTCGACACCGGCGTCAACCTCGTCACCGACAAGCCGGCCAATGGCGTGAAGTCGATCGACACCAAGGAAGGCCTCGCCAAGTGCTGGGGCTGATGGCTGTCTGACAGCCAGCGACAAGCTGACGGCCGGGGGCTTGATCCCCGGCCGCTTCGGGTGGACGATGCGTCACGCGAATAATCCCGGCAGCAGACCGGACAGGCGCGAGCGGGTATCGGCATGGAGCTGAAGCCCAGGGGAGGAAACATGGCTCAAGCACAGGAATTCGAGAAGGTTCTCTCGAGCAGCGACACAAGCGTTGCCGCCTTTGACGAGCACAAATCGGCCGTCAAGCGGATCCAGCATTTCCTGCACTCCACGCCGGCGGCCGTGCCGCTGATTGTGCTGGTCCTGTCGATCGTCATTTTCGGCATCGCCATTGGCGGGCGTTTCTTCTCATCCTATACGCTGACGCTGATCCTGCAGCAGATCGCCATCGTCGGCATCCTCGGTGCCGCGCAGACACTGGTCATCCTGACCGCCGGCATCGACCTGTCGATCGGCGTGATCATGGTGATTTCGGCCGTGATCATGGGCAATTGCGCGGTCAGCTACGGCATGCCGGCCGTGCTCGCAGTGCCCATCGGGCTTGCCGCCGGCGCAGCCTGCGGCCTGCTCAACGGCTTGCTGGTCGCCTACATGAAGCTGCCGCCGTTCATCGTCACGCTCGGCACCTGGAACATCGTCATGGCGACGAACTTCATCTATTCGGCCAATGAGACGATCCGCGATACCGACGTCGACGCCCAGGCGCCGCTGCTGCATCTCTTTGCCCTGAGTTTCAAGATCGGCACGGCGGTGCTGACACTGGGCGTCATCGCCACGGTCGTGCTCGTTTTGATCCTCTGGTACGTGCTCAATCACACCGCCTGGGGCCGCCATGTCTACGCCGTTGGCGATGATCAGGAGGCGGCGAAGCTGTCTGGCATCCAGACCAAGAAGGTGTTGATGACGGTCTACACCCTTGCCGGGTTGATCGCCGCTTTCGCTGCCTGGGTGTCCATCGGCCGCAACGGCTCGATCTCGCCGTCAGCCGCCGTCACCGACTACAACCTGCAGGCGATAACCGCGACGGTGATCGGCGGCATTTCACTGTTCGGCGGGCGCGGCTCAATTCTGGGCACGCTTTTCGGCGCGATGATCGTCGGCGTCGTCTCGATGGGCCTCAACATGCTGGGCGCCGATCCGCAATGGAAGGTGCTGCTCACCGGTGTGCTGATCATCGGCGCCGTGGCGATCGACCAATGGATCAGAAAGGTTTCGGCATGACCGTGGAACCCATCCTCACCGCGCGTGGCCTGATCAAGCGCTATGGCCGCGTCACCGCCCTCGACAATGCCGACTTCGACCTCTACCCAGGCGAAATCCTGGCCGTCATCGGAGACAATGGCGCCGGCAAATCATCGCTGATCAAGGCGATTTCCGGCGCCGCCGTGCCCGACGAAGGCGAGATCCGTCTTGAAGGCAAGGCTGTCGCTTTCAAATCGCCCATGGAGGCGCGCGAGGCTGGCATCGAGACGGTCTACCAAAACCTGGCTTTGTCGCCGGCTCTGTCGATCGCCGACAACATGTTCCTCGGCCGCGAGATCCGCAAACCCGGCTTCCTCGGCGACTGGCTTCGTATGCTCGACCGGCCCGCAATGGAAAAGCGCGCCCGCGACAAGCTGACCGAGCTTGGGCTGATGACCATCCAGAACATCAGCCAGGCGGTGGAAACGCTGTCGGGTGGCCAGCGTCAGGGCGTGGCGGTGGCGCGCGCCGCCGCTTTCGGCAGCCGTGTGGTGATCATGGACGAGCCGACCGCGGCACTCGGCGTCAAGGAGAGCCGCCGCGTGCTGGAACTGATCCTCGACGTCAAGAAACGAGGCCTGCCGATCGTGCTGATCTCGCACAACATGCCGCATGTCTTCGAGGTTGCCGACCGCATCCATATCCATCGGCTGGGTCGCCGCCTCTGCGTCATCGATCCCAAGCAATATACCATGTCCGACGCCGTCGCCTTCATGACGGGAGCGAAGGTTCCGCCGGAGGCTGCACTCGCTGCCTGATCCGCTCGACGGATAAATTGCCGCAGGGGAACTGGCGGCATGCTGGTCTAAATCGATTGAACGTATGTTGCGATGCACTAGGATAGGCTGGGACTGAGAGCGAAAGCCGGTATGATCGCAGCACGATCACGAGAGGCAGTATGACGCGAACAATGACAGCCAAAGCCCCCGATCTCGAAATACCCGATCCCAAGACGCTGGCCGACGAAGTCTTGCTGGCTCTCAAATACCGGGTCGGCAAAGGCACCTCCGTTGCCACGCAATATGATTGGCTGACAGCCTCGATCAAGGTCGTGCGCGACCGCATCGTCGATCATTGGATGCAGGCGACGCAGGAGGCCTACGCCCAGCAGGAAAAGCGCGTCTATTACCTGTCGCTCGAATTCCTCATCGGCCGGCTTATGCGCGATGCCTTCTCCAATCTCGGCCTGATGGACAATATGCGAGAAGCGCTCAAGTCGCTGGGCGTCGACCTCGACCTCATCGCCGGGCTCGAACCGGATGCAGCGCTCGGCAATGGCGGTCTTGGCCGGCTCGCCGCCTGCTTCATGGAAAGCATGGCGACCGTCGACATTCCCGCGCATGGCTACGGCATCCGCTACGCCAACGGTATGTTCCGCCAGGAGATCCATGACGGCTGGCAGGTCGAACTGCCCGAAACCTGGCTCGACCACGGCAACCCCTGGGAGTTCGAGCGCCGCGAACGCGCCTTCGAAGTCGGCTTCGGCGGCTCGGTGGAATCGATCACCTCCAAGGATGGCCGGCTCGAACGTCACGTCTGGAAGCCAACCGAGCATGTCCAGGCCGTCGCCTACGACACGCCGGTCGTCGGCTGGCGCGCCAACCGCGTCAACACGCTGCGGCTTTGGTCCGGCATGCCGATCGATCCGATCCTGCTCGACAAGTTCAACGCCGGCGACCACATCGGCGCGCTGGCCGAAAGCAACAAGGCCGATGCCTTGTCGCGTGTGCTTTACCCCGCTGATTCCCACAAGGCCGGCCAGGAACTGCGGCTGCGGCAGGAATATTTCTTCTCCACCGCGTCGCTGCAGGACATCGTCCAGCGCCATCTCAGCCAGTATGGCGATCTCGCCTCGCTGCCCGACAAGGCGGCGATCCATCTCAACGACACCCATCCGGCGATCGCCGTGCCGGAGCTGATGCGCCTGCTGATGGACGTCCACGGCATGGATTTCGACCAGGCCTGGGACATTACCAAGCGCACCTTCGGCTACACCAACCACACGCTGCTGCCAGAGGCGCTGGAAAGCTGGCCGGTGCCGCTGTTCGAGCGGCTTTTGCCGCGCCACATGCAGATCGTCTACGCCATCAATGCGCAGGTGCTGCTTGAGGCGCGCGCCACCAACCAGTTTTCCAATGAGCAGATCAGCCGCATCTCGTTGATCCAGGAAAATGGCGACCGCCGCGTGCGCATGGGTAACCTGGCCTTTGTCGGCTCGCACTCGATCAATGGCGTGTCGGCGTTGCACACCGAACTGATGAAGGAGACGGTGTTTGCCGATCTCCACAAGCTCTATCCCGATCGCATCAACAACAAGACCAACGGCATCACGCCACGGCGCTGGCTGATCCAGTGCAATCCAGGCCTCACCGCGCTCACCCGCGCGGCGATCGGGGACCGTTTCCTCGACGACATCGACGCCATCAAGGGGCTCGAAGCCTTTGCCGGTGACGCCGCCTTCCGCGACAAGTTCGCCGCCGTCAAGCGCTCCAACAAGGCCAAGCTCGCCAATCTGGTCGCCGACCGGCTCGGCATTAAGCTCGACCCGTCGGCGCTGTTCGACATTCAGGTCAAGCGCATCCACGAATACAAGCGCCAACTGCTCAACATCCTGGAAGCTATCGCGCTCTACGACCAGATCCGCTCGCATCCCGAGCTGGACTGGATGCCACGCGTCAAATTTTTCGGCGGCAAAGCGGCGCCCAGCTACCACAATGCCAAGCTGATCATCAAACTGGCCAACGACGTCGCCAAGGTCATCAACAGCGACCCGTCGGTGCGCGGGCTGCTGAAAGTGGTGTTCGTGCCGAACTACAATGTCAGCCTGGCCGAGGTGATGATGCCGGCCGCCGACCTGTCCGAGCAGATTTCGACTGCCGGCATGGAGGCGTCGGGCACCGGCAACATGAAGTTCGCGCTGAACGGCGCCTTGACCATCGGCACGCTCGACGGCGCCAATGTCGAGATCAAGGAATGCGTCGGCGACGACAACATCTTCATCTTCGGCCTGAGCACGGCGGAAGTCGCCGAGCGGCGCAGCAATGGCTACAACCCGCGCGCCGTGATCGAGGGCTCCCCTGAATTGGCGCAGGCTGTTGCCGCAGTATCGTCGGGCGTGTTCTCGCCCGACCAGCCGGATCGCTACCGCGAGCTGGTCGACGGTCTCTACAACAGCGATTGGTTCATGGTGGCGGCGGATTTCGACGCCTATGCCGCCGCCCAGCGCGATGTCGACGCCGTCTGGCGCAACAGCCCCGATTGGTACGCGCGCGCTATCCGCAACGTTGCCCGCGTCGGCTGGTTCTCTTCCGATCGCACGATCCGCCAATATGCGAAAGAAATCTGGAACGTGCCCGCCTGATATGATTGCATGAGGCCACGACAATGGGTCTTGTGCACAAGAACTGGTTCCCAGGGAGGGACACCGCCTGATGAAGAAACCGCGCGCGACCGCGACGACGAGCGGGTCGGACGGGCTGGCGTCAGCCGGCGATGTCGCCGCAATTGTTGCAGGCACGCATGGCGATCCTTTTGCAATCCTGGGCGTGCATGATGCCGGCAAGAGCCTGGTTGCCCGCTGCTTCGTCCCCAATGCCGAGTTCGTCACCGCATACACGCTGGCCGGCAAGAACGCCGGCGAACTCACGCGGCGCGACGACGCCGGTTTCTTCGAAGGCAGACTGTCGATCAAGAAGCGTCAGCCGCTGCGCTATCACGCCGAAAATGCCGGCGGCGACTGGTGGCTGACCGATCCCTATTCCTTCGGCCCGGTGCTCGGCCCGATGGACGACTACTATATCGCGCAAGGGTCGCACCTCAGGCTGTTCGACAAGCTCGGCGCCCATCTCCTCGACCATGAAGGCGCGTCGGGCGTCCATTTCGCGGTCTGGGCGCCCAATGCAAGGCGCGTCTCCGTGGTCGGCGACTTCAACGAATGGGACGGCCGCCGCCATACGATGCGCGACCGCCGCGACACCGGCATCTGGGAACTGTTCATTCCCGATATCGGCGCCGGCCACCCCTATAAATACGAGATCATTGCCCCGGACGGCGTGCGCCTGCCGCTCAAGGCCGATCCGTTCGCCTTCAAGTCGGAATTGCGCCCGGCCACAGCCTCAGTGACGGCGGTGCCGCCGGCGCATGAATGGGGCGACGAGGCGCATCGCAATTACTGGCGAAAGGCCGATCCCCGGCGCGAAGCCATATCGATCTACGAGGTCCATGCCGGTTCGTGGCAGCAGCACGATGATGGCAGCTTCCTGTCATGGGACGAACTCGCCAACCAGCTGATCCCCTATGCTGTCGAGACCGGCTTCACCCACATCGAGTTCCTGCCGATCTCCGAACATCCCTATGACCCGTCATGGGGTTATCAGACAACCGGACTTTATGCCCCCTCGGCGCGCTTCGGCGACCCCGACGGCTTCGCCCGTTTCGTCGACGGTGCGCACCGCGCCGGCGTCGGCGTCATCCTCGACTGGGTGCCGGCGCATTTCCCGGTCGACGCGCATGGCCTGGCCAATTTCGACGGCACAGCACTTTATGAGCATGCCGACCCGCGCAAGGGTTTTCATCCCGACTGGAACACCGCGATCTACAATTTCGGCCGCCGCGAGGTGGTGTCGTTCCTGGTCAACAATGCGCTGTTCTGGGCCGAGAAATACCATGTCGACGGTTTGCGCGTGGATGCAGTGGCCTCGATGCTCTACCTCGATTATTCGCGCAAGGCTGGCGAATGGATCCCCAACGAGAAAGGCGGCCGCGAAAACCTCGAAGCGGTGTCCTTCCTGCAGAAGATGAACAAGGAGGTCTACGGCCACCATCCCGGCGTGATGACCATCGCCGAGGAATCGACCTCATGGCCGAAGGTCTCGGCGCCGGTGCATGAAGGCGGGCTGGGCTTCGGCTTCAAATGGAACATGGGCTTCATGCACGACACGCTGGAGTATTTCGCCAGGGAGCCGATCTTCCGCAAGCACCACCACAACGACCTGACGTTCGGATTGACCTACGCTTTCTCCGAGAATTTCGTGCTGCCGCTGTCCCATGACGAGGTCGTGCACGGCAAGGGCACGCTGCTCGGCAAGATGGCCGGCGACGACTGGCAGAAGTTCGCGACTTTGCGCGCCTTTTACGCCTTCATGTGGGGGTATCCCGGCAAGAAGCTGTTGTTCATGGGCCAGGAATTCGCCCAGCGCCGCGAGTGGAGCGAGGCGCGTGCGCTCGACTGGAACCTGCTCGACTTCCACCCGCATCGCGGCGTCTGGCAGACGGTGCGCGATCTCAACTATCTGTATCGCTCGCGCCCGGCGCTACATGCGCGCGACTGCGAGCCGGACGGCTTCTCCTGGCTGATCGTCGACGACAAGGAAAACTCGGTCTTCGCCTGGCTGCGCAACGCGCCCGGCGGCAACCCGATCGCCGTCATTTCCAACTTCACGCCAGTGCCGCGCGACAATTATCGCGTGCCATTGCCCAAGGTCGGCAAATGGCGCGAAATCATCAACACCGACGCTTCGGACTACGGTGGTTCGGGCAAGGGCAATGGCGGTGTGGTCGAAGCCAGGGCGGAAGGAGGAGGCATTTCGGCAACGATGCTTTTGCCGCCGCTGTCGACGATCATGCTTGAACTCGTTGCGGACTAGGTCCGTCAACTCGTTGCGGACTAGGTCCGTCAACTCGTTACGGATTAGGTCCGTCGACTCGTTGCGGACCGGGCGATGCTCCAGACTGGTAATTTGGGAGGGTAAAAATGGCAGACTTGAAGAGAACCCAGCCGCTGGCGCGCGATGCCATGGCCTATGTGCTGGCCGGCGGCCGCGGCAGCCGGCTCAAGGAATTGACCGACCGCAGGGCCAAGCCGGCTGTCTATTTCGGCGGCAAGACGCGCATCATCGATTTCGCGCTGTCCAATGCGCTGAATTCCGGCATTCGTCGCCTCGGTGTCGCCACCCAGTACAAGGCGCATTCGCTGATCCGCCACCTGCAGCGCGGCTGGAACTTCCTGCGCCCGGAGCGAAACGAAAGCTTCGACATCCTGCCGGCCTCGCAGCGTGTCTCGGAAACCCAGTGGTATGAAGGCACCGCCGACGCCGTCTACCAGAACATCGACATCATCGAGGCCTATGGCCCTGAATATATGGTGATCCTGGCCGGCGACCATATCTACAAGATGGACTACGAGCTGATGCTTCGCCAGCACGTCGACGCCAATGCCGACGTCACTGTTGGTTGCCTCGAAGTGCCGCGCTTGGAAGCGACCGGCTTCGGTGTCATGCATGTCGATGGCAAGGACAACATCATCGCCTTCGTCGAAAAGCCCGCCGACCCGCCCGGCATTCCCGACAAGCCGGAATTCGCGCTGGCCTCTATGGGCATCTATGTCTTCAAGACCAAGTTCCTGATGGAACAACTGCGCCGCGATGCGGCCGAGCCGGGTTCGAGCCGCGACTTCGGCAAGGACATCATCCCCTACATCGTCCAGCACGGTAAGGCGATCGCGCATCGCTTCGCCAAGTCCTGCGTGCGCTCGACGGCCGAGAACGAAGCCTATTGGCGCGATGTCGGCACGGTCGACGCCTACTGGGAAGCCAATATCGACCTGACCGACATCACTCCCGAACTCGACCTCTACGACCGCGACTGGCCGATCTGGACCTATGCCGAATTGAAGCCGCCGGCAAAGTTCGTGCATGACGAGGATGGCCGGCGCGGTTCGGCCGTCTCCTCGCTGGTCTCAGGCGACTGCATCGTCTCGGGTGCTTCGCTGAAGCGCAGCTTGATCTTCACCGGGGCGCGCATCAACTCCTATTCGACGCTGGAAGAGGTCGTCATGCTGCCCGACGTTCATGTCGGCCGGAACGCAAAGTTGAAGCGCGTCGTCATCGACCACGGTGTAAGGATACCGGAAGGGCTGGTGGTTGGCGAAGACCCTGTTCTCGACGCCAAGCGTTTCCGGGTCTCGGAAAAGGGCATCTGCCTGGTCACGCAGGACATGATCGACAAGCTGAAGCTGTAAGACGGGATACCATAAACGCATGCAGGTTCTGTCGGTCACGCCCGAGATATTCCCGCTGATCAAGACCGGCGGACTTGCCGATGTGACCGGTGCATTGCCGATCGCGCTGGCCGCCAAGGGCGTGACCATGCGCACGCTCATCCCCGGCTTTCCCCAGGTGATGGACGCCTTCAAGAAAAAGAAGGCTGTCTACCAATACCCGCTGCTGCAGGGCGGCAAGGCTTCGGTCCATGCCGTCAAGATCGCCGGGCTCGACCTGTTCGTGCTCGACGCGCCGCATCTCTACGATCGTCCCGGCGGCCCTTACGGCAATGCGGCCGGCGCCGATTGGCCCGACAATTGGCGGCGTTTTGCTGCGCTGAGCCAGGTCGGTGGCGATATCGCCGGCGGCGCCATTTCCGGCTACCAGCCGGATCTCGTCCACGCCCATGACTGGCAGTCGGCGATGACGCTGGCCTATATGCGCTACGGCAAGGCGGTCGGCGTGCCGTCGCTGATCACGGTTCACAACCTTGCCTTCCAGGGTCAGTTCGGCGCCGGCATTTTTGGCGAGCTCGGCTTGCCGACCGCGGCGATGGCGCTTGACGGCGTCGAATATTATGGCGGCGTCGGCTTCCTCAAGGCCGGCCTGCAGGCGGCCTGGGCGATCACCACGGTGAGCCCCACCTATGCCCAAGAAATCCGCTCGCCGGAATTCGGCATGGGCCTCGACGGCCTCATCAACATGCGCTCTTCCGACCTCTACGGCATCGTCAACGGCATCGACACCGACATCTGGAACCCGGAGACCGACAAGCATCTGGTGTCGGCCTACTCCGCCGCGACGCTGAAGGCTCGCCTTCCCAACCGGGCGGTTGTCGAGGACCGCTTCAGCCTCGAGCGCGACGACAGTCCGATCGTCTGCGTCGTCAGCCGGCTGACCTGGCAGAAGGGCATGGACATACTGGCGGCTGTGGTCGACGGCGTCGTCGCCACCGGCGCGCGGCTGGCGATCCTTGGCTCAGGCGACGCCGGCCTGGAAGGCGTGCTGCTGGCTGCCACCGCCCGCCATCGCGGCCGTGTCGGCGTCGTCGTCGGCTATGACGAGGGGCTTTCCCACACCATGCAGGGCGGCTGCGACGCCATCGTCATCCCGTCGCGCTTCGAGCCTTGCGGGCTGACCCAGCTTTACGGCCTGCGCTATGGCTGCGTGCCGGTCGTCGCCCGCACCGGCGGCCTTGCCGACACCATCATCGACGCCAATGAAGCAGCGATCTCGGCCGGTGTCGCCACCGGCTTCCAGTTCGCGCCCAACAATGGCGGCGCCATGCTGCACGCCATCCGCCGGCTGGTCGATGCGCATTCGAGCCCGGCCGTCTGGGAACAGATCCAACGCCAGGGCATGAAGGCCGATGTCTCCTGGGACAAGAGCGCCGACAAATACGTTGAGCTCTACCGCCTGCTGCTTTCGAAAAGGGTTGCCTGAAGCATGATCCGGACCGTCGCCACCAAACCCTATCTCGACCAGAAACCCGGCACGTCCGGCCTGCGCAAGAAGGTGCCTGTCTTTCAGCAGGAGCACTATGCCGAGAACTTCATCCAGTCGATCTTCGACGCGCTGGAGGGCTTTGAGGGCAAGACGCTGGTGATCGGCGGCGACGGCCGCTTCTACAACCGCGAGGTCATCCAGAAGGCCATCGCCATGGCGGCGGCCAACGGCTTCGGCAAGGTGATGGTCGGGCAGGGCGGCATATTGTCGACGCCGGCGGCGTCGCATGTCATCCGCAAATACAAAACCTTCGGCGGCATCATCCTGTCGGCCAGTCACAATCCGGGCGGCCCGCACGAGGATTTCGGCATCAAGTACAATGCCGGCAATGGCGGCCCGGCGCCGGAAAAGCTGACCGACGCGATCTTCGAAAAGACCAAGACGATTTCGAGCTTCAAGACCGCCGACATCGACCAGATCGACATCGACAAGATCGGCACGGTGACCGCCGGCGGCATGGCGGTCGAGATTATCGACCCGGTCACCGACTATGCCGAATTGATGGAGAGCCTGTTCGACTTCGACGCCATCCGCGCCAATTTCAAATACGGCTTCCGCATGCGCTTCGACGCCATGCATGCGGTCACCGGCCCGTATGCCAAGGAAATCCTCGAGCGCCGGCTCGGCGCGGAGAATGGCACCTGCCGCAACTACAAGCCGCTGCCGGATTTTGGCGGCCATCACCCGGATCCGAACCTGGTCCACGCCAAGCATCTCTATGACGAGATGATGGGACCGGATGCGCCCGATTTCGGCGCCGCTTCCGACGGCGACGGTGACCGCAATCTCATCATCGGCAAGGGCATTTTCGTCACCCCGTCGGATTCGGTGGCCATGCTTGCCGCCAATGCGCAATTGGCGCCGGGCTACAAGGACGGCCTCAAAGGCATCGCCCGCTCGATGCCGACCAGCGGCGCTGCCGACCGCGTCGCCGAACAGCTCGGCATCGGCATCTACGAAACGCCGACCGGTTGGAAGTTCTTCGGCAATCTGCTCGATGCCGGCATGGCGACGATCTGCGGCGAGGAAAGCGCCGGCACCGGCTCGAACCATGTCCGCGAAAAGGACGGGCTGTGGGCGGTGCTGTTGTGGCTGAATATCCTGGCCGTGCGCGGCGAAAGCTGCAAGGACGTCGTTACCGAACATTGGGCGACCTACGGCCGCAATTACTATTCACGTCATGACTATGAGGAGGTCGAAACCGAGCGCGCCAACGCCCTGGTCGATGAACTCCGCGCCAAGCTGACCTCGCTGCCCGGCACCAGCGTGCGCGGCCTGAAGATCGCCAATGCCGACGACTTCGCCTATCACGATCCCGTCGACGGTTCGGTGAGCAAGAACCAGGGCATCCGCATCCTGTTCGAAGGCGGCTCGCGTGTCGTGTTTCGTTTGTCCGGCACCGGCACGTCGGGTGCTACGCTGCGCGTCTACATCGAGCGCTACGAGCCGGACAGAGCGCGGCATGACCTCGACACGCAAGAGGCGCTCGCCGAGCTGATCGCGGCTGCCGATGATATCGCCGGGATCAAGAGCCACACCGGGCGCAACAAGCCGAGCGTGATTACTTGAGGGTGGTGACGTCTTTACCCTCCCCCTTGTGGGGAGGGTCGATCCGCGCAGCGGATCGGGGTGGGGGTGCTCGTAAAGCGCTTTCCCCGCGCCGACCCCCACCCCGCTCACTTCGTTCGCGACCCTCCCCACAAGGGGGAGGGTGGAGGATGCGCCGATGACCCAGCTCGGCGCAACCGTCACTCCCGAAGGCATCCGCTTCGCCGCCTGGTCGTCATCCGCGCGGCGCCTGTGGGTGTCGATCTTCGACGTCACCGGCGCCCGTGAAATCGACCGGCTCGAACTCCAGCCGGAAGGCGAGGGCGTCTATGCGCTGTTCGTCGCCGGCCTCGCTGCCGGCACCTGCTACGGCTTGCGCGCCGATGGCGACTATGCGCCCGAACGAGGCCTGTGGTTCGATCCCGACAAGCTGCTGACCGATCCCTACGCCGTTGAAATCGACCGACCGTACCAGTATCACTGGCGGCTCACCGCCAAAAGCAACGAAGGCGCCGACACCGCCCCGCTCATGCCGAAGGCGGTCGTAGTTGCGCTGCCGGAACCGGTGGCCCTGTTGCCGCCGGTCTTCAAGCCAGGCGGCCTGATCTACGAGCTCAATGTCCGGTCTTTTACGAAGCAGCATCCGGACGTGCCCGAAGCGCAGCGCGGCACCATTGCGGCACTTGCGCATCCGGCCATCCTCGAACACCTCAGAAAGATCGGCGTCTCCGCCGTTGAGCTAATGCCCGTGACGGCATGGATCGATGAGCGTCATCTGCCGCCGCTCGGCCTCAGCAACGCCTGGGGCTACAACCCCGTCACCTTCATGGCGCTCGATCCGCGCCTGGCGCCCGGCGGTATCGCCGAATTGCGCGATACGGTGGCGGCGCTGCACAAGGCCGGCATTGGCACCATCCTCGATCTCGTCTTCAATCATACCGGCGAAAGTGACCGGCTCGGGCCGACGCTGTCGCTGCGCGGCCTCGACAATCAAGCCTACTACCGCAGCGAGCCGTACGGCAGGTTGGCCAACGATACCGGCACCGGCAATACCATTGCCTGCGACCATCCGGTCGTTCGCGGCATGGTACTCGACACGCTGCGCCATTTCGTCCGCCATGCCGGCGTCGACGGTTTCCGCTTCGACCTGGCGCCGGTCCTCGGCCGCGTCGATGGCGTATTCGATCCGGCGGCCCCGTTGCTCGAAACCATCGCAACCGATCCCATCCTTGCCGATAGGGTGCTGATCGCCGAGCCGTGGGACATCGGCCCGAATGGCTATCAGCTCGGCAATTTCCGGCCGCCTTACCTCGAATGGAACGACCGCTACCGCGACGACGTCAGGCGCTTCTGGCGCGGCGATGCCGGCGCGGTCGGTGCGCTGGCGACACGGCTCGCCGGCTCCTCCGATGTGTTCGGCAGGGAGGGCCAATCCGCCAGCCGCACGGTCAACTTCATCGCCGCGCACGATGGCATGACGCTGGCCGATATCGTCGCTTATGAAGCCAAGCACAACCAGGCCAATGGCGAGAAGAACCGCGACGGCCACAATGAGAACCTGTCCTGGAACAACGGCGTCGAGGGCGAAACCTCGGACAAGGCAATTGCCGAGGCCCGTTCCCATGATCGCTTCGCGCTGCTCGCCACTCTGTTTGCCTCGCGCGGCACCATCATGCTGACGGCCGGCGATGAATTCGGCCGCACGCAAGGGGGCAACAACAACGCCTATGCGCAGGACAACGCCATCACCTGGCTCGACTGGGCCGGGCGCGACGTCGGGCTGGAAGCCCATGTGTCCGCGCTCGCAGCTCTGCGCGGCGCGGTGCCGGCGCTTTCCGATACGCGCTTCCTGACCGGAGAGCCGCCGGCCGGTTCTGAAACGCCCGACGTCGCCTGGCTGACCGAGACCGGCGCGCCGCTCGGCGAAGCCGACTGGAACGATGGCTCGCGCCATCGCCTCGTCATGCTGCTCGGCGATGGCGGGGGAGGCCGCCTGGCTGTGATCGTCAATGGCGATCGCCGCCAATGCGTCTTCACGCTGCCCGCGCGGCAAGGGTTTGAATGGCAGCCGGCTGTTGAAGCGCAAGCGGTCGACCTCGCGTGGCCGCTGCCCGGCTGCAGTGTCAGTTTCATGATCGAGCGCCGGACCGCAAAGGCCCGCGCCAGGAAGGGTCCGTGATGGCCGACGACAATGCCCAGCCGGGACCCGAACAGAGCGCCAACTGGTGGCGCGGCTGCGTCATCTACCAGATCTATCCTCGCTCCTTCCAGGACACCACCGGCGACGGCAGCGGCGATCTCTCAGGCATCACCTCACGGCTGGCGCACGTCGCCTCGCTCGGCGTCGACGCCGTCTGGCTGTCGCCCTTCTTCAAATCGCCAATGGCCGATATGGGCTACGACGTCTCCGACTATCAGGCGGTCGATCCGATGTTCGGCACGCTCGACGACTTTGACGCGCTGGTTGCCGAGGCGCACAGGCTCGGCCTGAAGGTGATCATCGATCAGGTGTTGTCGCACTCCTCCGACAAGCACGAATGGTTTGTAGAGAGCCGTGCCAGCAAGGATAATCCCAAGGCTGACTGGTATGTCTGGGCCGACGCCAGGCCGGACGGCAACGCGCCCAACAACTGGCTGTCGGTCTTCGGCGGCCCGGCCTGGGAGTGGGACGCGACCCGCCGGCAATACTACATGCACAATTTCCTCGCCTCGCAGCCGGACCTCAACTTCCACAATCCTGAGGTTCAAGACGCGTTGTTGCAGACGGTGCGGTTCTGGCTCGAGCGCGGGGTCGACGGCTTCCGCCTGGATACGGTCAACTACTATGTCCACGACCGCTGGCTGCGCAGCAATCCGCCGCTGGCGTCGAGCGTCGCCGGCACCAATGGCGAAACCAACACCTATCTCTTCCAGGAGCATCTGTTCGACAAGACGCAACCGGAAAACCTCGGTTTACTCAGGCGCTTCCGCGCTTTGCTCGACGAATATGACGGCCGCGCCAGTGTCGGCGAGGTCGGCGACGAAGGCCGTTCGCTGCAGACGCTGGCCGCCTACACATCCGGCGGCGACAAGCTCAACATGTGCTACACCTTCGACCTGCTCGGTCAGCAATTCTCAGCCGCCCATGTGCGCGGCTGCGTCGAGGCCTTCGAGGCAGCTGTCGCCGACGGCTGGGTCTGCTGGGCGTTCTCCAACCACGATGTCGTGCGCCATGTCAGCCGCTGGACGCGGCCGGGCGGCGATCCAGATGCGGTGGCGACATTCGCTATCGCTTTGCTCTCCTGCCTGCGGGGCTCGATCTGTCTCTACCAAGGCGAAGAGCTTGGGCTGGAGGAGGCGGAGCTGACCTTCGAGGATCTGCGCGATCCCGTCGGCATCCGTTTCTGGCCGGGGGTAAAGGGCAGGGACGGCTGCCGCACACCGATGGTCTGGGAAGCGGGCGCCGACAATGCCGGTTTTTCCTCGGGAAAACCCTGGCTGCCGGTGCCGGAAAGCCACCGCGCTCGGGCGGTCGATATCCAGAACGCCGACGACAAGTCCGTGCTCGCCGGCTACCGGACGATGCTCGCCTTGCGCAAGGCGCATCTGGCGCTGGTCAAGGGCCCGATCCGCTTTCTCGATACCGACGGCGATGTCCTTGCCTTCATCCGGCAGGGCGAGGACGCGATATTGCTCTGCGTCTTCAATTTCGCCGACAAGCCGGCCGACTGGCGGCTGCCGCCCGATCTCCAGCCTGTCGAGACGATCGCTCTGGGTGGCGGTGCCGTCCTGCAGGAGGAGGGGCTGTTGCTGCCAGCCCTGGGCTGGTTTGTCGGCAAGGTAGGCTGATCTTCAGGGACGCCGTCCGGCGTCAACAAAGATCGTGTCCGCATGCAACCGTGCCGAGTGATCCGTGCAACGCCACCGGCGCCATGTTTTTCATTTTCGGGCTTCTTCGGTACTTTCGTCGAGCTTCGCCACGAACGGCATTCCTGGAATGTTTCCAGATGGTTGCGCCAATTACAACTGCTGAGGGCAAAACGCAAAATACAGGACAACCGCAAGCTGCACCCAATTGAACCTGGTAATATAGATTAGCTATGGCTGGTTTAGGATGAGGATGCTCACTTAGCGTCAAGCAAGACTCGGTTGAAATAATATTTCCGTCTGTCTAGTCTCCTGCCACCAGCTGCCGGGACGGGAACCGGCGGCGCGCTCGAAGGGGCCAGAAATCGGTTCCGGGGCGTCAACACTCGTAAGGCGCAGCCGATGGGCAGCGCCACAGGGAGAGACTTCATGCTGAAAAATATGCTGAAGGCGACGCTTGTCGCCGCGACCATGACCTTTGCCGCAGGCACGTTCCTGACGCCGGCCCTTGCCGAGACCGTCTATAACAGAGGCAGCGCCGCCGAAGCGGAGACGGTCGATCCGCACAAGACCTCGACCGTCTACGAAGCCGATATCATACGCGACCTGTTCCAGGGACTGGTCATGCACGATCAGAAGACGAACCTCATCCCGGGCGCCGCCGAAAGCTGGACGGTATCTGATGACGGCACCGTCTACACCTTCAAGCTGCGCAAGGACGGCTTGTGGTCGGATGGCAGCCCGGTGACGGCGGACGACTTCGTCTATTCCTTCCGTAGGCTGGAGGATCCGGCGACCGCCGCTGAATACGCTTCCATGCTCTATCCCGTGAAGAACGCCGAGGAAGTCAACACCAAGAAAGGCAAGCCCGAGGACATGGGCGTCAAGGCGATCGACGCCAACACCCTGGAAGTGACGCTGAAGGCGCCGACGCCATACTTCCTGGAGATGCTGACCCACCAAGCTACCTATCCGGTCAACAAGGCCTCGATCGACAAGCTCGGCGCCGACTGGATCAAGGCGGGCAATCTCGTTTCGAACGGCGCCTATACATTGGCCGAGTGGATTCCCAACGACCACATGAAGCTGGTCAAGAATCCGAAATTCTGGGATGCCGCGACCGTCAAGATGGACGTCGTCAACTACATCCCGACCGAAGACCGCTCTTCGGCGATGAAGCGCTTCGAGGCAGGCGAACTCGACAGCTACGGCGACCTGCCGACCGAACAGCTCGCTGACCTCAAGACCAAGTTCGGCGATCAGGTCCGCGTCGGACCGTATCTCGGCACCTATTATTACGCGATCAAGACCGACAAGGCGCCCTGGGACAATGTCGAGCTGCGCAACGCCATCTCGATGGCGATCGACCGCGACTTCCTGGCCGAAAAGGTCTGGCAGAATTCCATGCTGCCCGGCTATTCGATGGTGCCTCCGGGCATCGCCGGCTACACGCCGGCAATGGCCAAATACGCCGACATGCCGCAGATCGACCGCGAGGACGCCGCCAAGAAGATCCTTGAGAAACTCGGCTATACGCCCGAGCATCCGCTGAAGATGGAGATCCGCTACAACACCTCGGAAAACCACAAGAACACCGCGGTTGCCATCCAGGAACAGTTGAAGCCGCTTGGCGTCGAGATCACGCTGCTCAACACCGATACCAAGACCCACTATTCCTTCCTCGAGCAGAAGGGCAACTACGACGTCGCGCGTGCCGCCTGGATCGCCGACTACAAGGATCCCGAGACCTTCCTCGGAATCACCCGCAAGGCCAGCGGCAACAACTATTCGAACTACGTCAGCCCGGCATATGAGGCGGCCATGGACAAGGCCGCGGCTGCCGGCGGCAAGCCGGAAGAGCGCATGAAGGACCTCACTGAGGCCGAGCGCATCCTTGTCGATGACGTCGGCAACATTCCGCTTCTCTACTACAGCTTCCACGATATCGTTTCCTCGAAGCTGCATGGCTTCGATGACAATGTGATGGACATCCATCCGTCCCGCTTCGTCTCCAAGGACTGATAATCATCCTTGACTGGACCGCGGCGCCGCCCCGGCGGGGGGGGGGCGGGGGGGGGGGGGGGGCGGGCCCGGAGGGTTGTAAAACCAGCCCCGGCCCCCCCCCAGGCGGTGGTAGGGGGGGTGGGGGGGGGGGGGCCCCCCCCCCCCGGGCCGCCCCCCCCCCCCCGGGCCCCCCCCCCCCGCGGCCCCCCCCCCGCCCCCCCCCCCCCCCCACAAAATAAACTCCCCCTGCCCCCCCCCCCCCCCCCCCTGGGCGCCCCCCCGGACTGGTCGGTCATCGCACCGGTCCGAAAGTCGTGGTCGATTTTCGGCAAGCCCGGTGCGAAGATTTGGCGCCGGAGCGTGGCAATGCGTCCGCATGGACGTATGTCGCTCTGGCCGAAGCGGGGCGCCGATGCTGCGATACATCTTACGGCGGCTTCTGACCGCCATTCCGACGCTATTCGTCATCGTGACCATGGCGTTCTTCCTGATACGCGTCGCACCGGGCGGCCCCTTCAATCAGGAGCGGGGCCTCAGTCCCGAGATCAGGGCCAATCTGGAAGCACAGTTCGGCCTCGACGATCCGCTCTGGCTGCAATATGCCCACTATCTCGGCAATCTTCTGCGCGGCAATTTCGGGCCGAGCTACAATTTGCCTGACTTCACCGTCACCGAACTGTTTGCCAAGGGGCTGCCGATATCGGTCCAGCTCGGCACCTCGGCGCTGATCCTGGCGCTGCTGCTTGGTTCGGTGCTCGGCACCATCGCCGCGCTCAACCAGAACAAGCTTGGCGACTATACGGTGATTGCGCTGGCGACCGCCGGCAGCACTATCCCCACCTTCGTCATCGCTCCTGTGATTCAGCTGGTGTTCGGATTGACCTGGAAGCTGTTGCCGATCGGCGGCTGGGGTGATGGCGCATTGATCAACAAGATCGGCCCGGTGCTGACGCTGGCCTTGCCGCAGATCGCCATCGTTGCCCGCCTGATGCGCGGGTCGATGATCGAGAGCTTGCGTTCGCATCATATCCGAACGGCGCGTGCGCTCGGCCTCTCCGACTGGTCGGTGGTGGTCAAGCACGCGCTGCGCGGCGCCATCCTGCCGATCGTTTCCTTCACCGGCCCCGCAGCCGCGGCGCTGCTCACCGGTTCGGTCATTGTCGAGACCATCTTCTCCATTCCCGGTGTCGGCCGCTATTTCGTCGATGCCGCGCTCAACCGCGACTACACGCTGGTGATGGGGACCGTGGTGGTGATCGCGCTCTTCACCATCGTCTTCAACCTGATCGTCGACGTCATGTACGCGGTCGTCGACCCGAGGGTACGCTATGACTGAGGGTGCGCTATGACTGACATCACAGCCGCCGCCGCTCCGCCGGCCGTCGTCGGCCGCTCGCTCTGGGGCGACGCATGGGCGCGCCTCAAAGCCAACCGCGCCGCCATGTTCAGCCTCTATTACCTGGCCTTCATTGGCGTCATCAGCATCTTCGGCCCCTGGTTCGTGCCGCATCAGTACACCACCATCTATGCCGACTATGTGCGCACGCCACCAAGCTTTTCAGCCTATCCGAAGCCGGACATGATCGAGACGGCGCTCAAGGATGCCATCAAGCGCATGCGCGTCGACATCAAGGAGTGGAAACTGGACGGCAGTCGCGTCACCGTCACCGTCACCTCGACCAAACCGATCGACGACCGCAACATCCGCTATCTCGACCGCTCCGATGCCTTCGACGATACCAAGATAGAGAGCAAATCGGCCGACGGGCTCGAATTGACTATGACTGCGTCGGTCAAACAGCAGTACTTCCTGTTCGGCACCGACAACACCGGTCGCGATCTTCTCTCGCGAACGCTGATGGCAGGGCGCATCTCGCTGGCCATCGGCCTGCTTGCCGGCATTGTCGCGGTGGTCATCGGCGTCCTCTACGGGGCGGCGGCCGGCTTTTCCGGCGGCAAGATCGACGAGGTGATGATGCGCATCGTCGACGTGCTCTATTCCTTGCCCTTCATTTTCTTTGTCATCATGCTGGTGGTGTTCTTCGGCCGCAATTTCGTGCTGATGTTCCTGGCGGTGGGGGCGGTGCTGTGGCTCGACATGGCGCGCATCGTGCGCGGCCAGGCGCTGTCGATCCGGCGGCAGGAGTATGTCCAGGCGGCCGAAGCCATGGGCGTCGGCCAGCGCGGCATCCTGCTGCGCCACGTCATCCCCAATCTGCTCGGACCAGTGGTGATCTACATGACGCTGCTGGTGCCGCAGGTCATCATCCTGGAAAGTTTCCTGTCCTTCCTTGGCCTTGGCGTGCAGGAACCGATGACCAGCTGGGGCGTGCTCATCTCGGTCGGCGCCAAGAACATCGGCACCGCCAACTGGCTGCTTTTGTTCCCCGCCTTCTTCCTCGTGTCGACGCTGTTTGCACTGAACTTCGTCGGCGACGGCCTGCGCGACGCGCTCGATCCGAGAGACCGATGAAGATGGGACCGATAAAGATGGGGACCGATAAGATGGGGACCGTTGCGATGGAAACGCCCGAAACGATCCTCAGCGTCAAGGACCTTCGCGTCCGCTTCCGCACGCTCGACGGCGCGGTCGAAGCGGTCAAGGGCATCAACATCCACGTCAAGGCAGGTGAAACCGTTGCCGTGGTCGGCGAATCCGGATCCGGCAAGAGCCAGACCATGATGGCGGCGATGAGCCTGCTGGCGTCCAACGGCGAGGCGACGGGTCACGTCGATTATCGCGGCCGCAACCTTTTGACCATGAGCAAGCCCGACCTCAACAAGGTGCGCGGCGCCAAGATCAGCATGATCTTCCAGGAGCCGATGACCTCGCTCGATCCGCTCTATTCGATCGGCAACCAGCTTATCGAACCGATCCGCAAGCACCGCGGGCTGAACGCAGCCGAGGCACGGAACGAGGCGCTCAAGTTGCTCAGGCTGGTGCATATCCCCGATCCCGAGCGGCGGATGAAATCCTATCCGCACGAAATGTCGGGTGGCCAGCGCCAGCGCGTCATGATCGCCATGGCATTGGCCAACGACCCCGACATCCTGATCGCCGACGAGCCGACGACGGCGCTCGACGTCACCATCCAGGCGCAGATCCTGGTGCTGCTCGCCGAATTGCAGCGCAAGCTCGGCATGGCCATCGTCTTCATCACCCACGATCTCGGCATCGTCCGGCGCTTTGCCGACCGCGTCTATGTCATGCGCTATGGCGAGGTGGTCGAGGAAGGCGAGGCGGAAGCACTTTTCGCCAACCCGCAGCATGCCTATACCAAAATGCTGCTGGCCGCCGAACCGACCGGCACCAAGGCGGCGCCGCCGCCCAGCGCTCCGGTGCTGCTGGAGGGCCGCAATGTCGAAGTGACCTTCAAGATCGGCGGCGGCTTCCTTGCCGGCGAACCGCTGCTGCTACGCGCCGTCGATCACATTTCGATCCGGCTGAAGCGCAACCAGACCATCGGTATCGTCGGCGAGTCCGGTTCGGGAAAATCGACGCTCGGCCGCGCACTTCTGCGCCTGTTGCCCAGCGACGGTGTCATCCGCTTCGGCGACCGCGACATCTCCACCGCCGACCGCCAGGCGATGCGACCGCTGCGACGTGAGATGCAACTCGTCTTCCAGGATCCGTTCGGCTCGCTGTCGCCGCGCATGACCGTCGGCCAGATCATCACCGAAGGGCTTCTGGTGCATGAGCCGAACCTGTCAGGCAAGCAACGCGATCAGCGCGCCGTCGAGGCCTTGCTCGAGGTCGGCCTCGACCCCAACGCACGCAACCGCTACCCGCACGAATTCTCCGGCGGCCAGCGCCAGCGCATCGCCATCGCGCGTGCCGTGATCCTGAAGCCCAAACTGGTGGTGCTGGACGAGCCGACTTCGGCGCTCGACCGCTCGGTGCAGAAGCAGATCGTCGAATTGCTGCGCAAGCTGCAGGCCGACCACGAACTGTCCTACCTCTTCATCAGCCACGATCTCTCCGTGGTGCGCGCCATGGCCGACTACATCATCGTCATGAGGCAGGGCAAGATCGTCGAGGAAGGCCCGACGGAAGAGATCTTCAGCAACCCGCAGGCCGCCTACACCCAGACGCTGATGGCTGCGGCGATCGATGTCACGCGCTTCAGGCTGAGTGCTTAAGGCGTGACGTTCAGCAGATAGTCAGGGTAGGGCCAGTTCGCTTAGCCCGCTGACCTGGGGCATCTGTTGGCCCTTGTCGCGACAATGGCCTCTTGCCGCTGCTTCAGCAGTTCGATTCTGGCCGTCTCACGCTTGGCCACTGCGCTCTTCACGCGCGTGCCGCCGAGCAGCCAGTTCGGCACGCTGGTGTTGGCGACCTTGCCGCGGGTGATGGCGGTTTGCGAGATGTCGCGCGCGGTATCGCCTACGGCGGTGTTGAGCTCGGCGCATGTCATGCTGTCGTATTTCGCCGGGTTCACAGCGCCGCCCAGCGATGAGCAGCCTGCCGCCAGCGACAGGGCAAGCAGCGCTGACAGCCGGCCTGCACTTGAAATCAATAAATTCATCTTCCGCAAACCTCGTTCCGGCCGCTGTCTCGGCGGCATTCCTATTATCGAGGTAGCGCGGATGGTTGTCGCGTCAAAACACCACGCTGACAGCGAACGCCGACGCGGCCGGTTTGCACCAAGCTATCTTGTGGTGGAGTCGGGAGAAACAAACACCTAAGTGTCTGTTTTTTCTGGTCGGAGTGGCAGGATTTGAACCTGCGACCCCCTCGTCCCGAACGAGGTGCGCTACCAGGCTGCGCTACACTCCGTGACCAGACCGCGGGCTTATAGCTGCCACATACCGTTCCTGCAAGCGGCAATGGCAGCGCTTCTGTCGCATTTCGTTGGCTTTCGTTGGGCATTGCCGCAAAGCTTGGCTTTCCCTCCCGGGATAAACCCGGCTTAAAGCCTTATGTGCTAAGTCGCAGCCTCGATAAATTGTGCTTTCGCCATCTGGAGCTCTGCTGCCTTGCCCCTGAAAATCGTAGGCGACGCCCGGCCCAACAGCTTCGAATTCGAAACGGAAGCGCTGATCAAGGCGTCGGGATTTCGCGAGTACGATGCGCGCTGGTGGTTCGGTCACGCCGGCTTTGCGCAGCCGCCGGAGCTCAACCTGATCGGCGTCCAGGCGCTCGGCATGGGGCTTGGCACCTTGATCCGCCGTCTTGGCGCGGGTCCCGACATCGTCACCGGGCATGATTTCCGTTCCTATTCGCTTGCCATCAAGCTGGCGCTGGTTTCCGGCCTGATGGCTGCGGGCGCAAAGGTGAAAGACATTGGCCTGGCGCTGTCGCCCATGGCCTATTTCGCCCAGTTCGCGCTCGACGCGGCATCCGTCGCCATGGTCACGGCATCGCACAACGAGAATGGCTGGACCGGAGTCAAGATGAGTGCGGCGAGGCCGCTGACCTTCGGACCAGAGGAGATGAGCGCACTGAAACAGATCGTGCTGTCGAGCGACTTCGATCTCGCCGGCGGCGGCTGCTACGATTTCGTCGCCGGTTTTCGCGAGACCTATCTCGACGACCTGACTCAGGACAAGCGCATCGCGCGCAAGATCAGGGTTGTGGCGGCTTGCGGCAACGGCACCGCCGGCGCCTTCGCGCCGCAGGCGCTGGAGCGCATCGGCTGCGAGGTGATCCCGCTCGATGTCGAGCTCGACCACAGTTTTCCGCGCTATAACCCGAACCCGGAAGACATGCAGATGCTGCATGCCATCCGCGACAAGGTGCTGGAGACCGGCGCCGATGTCGGGCTGGGCTTCGACGGCGACGGCGACCGTTGCGGCGTGGTCGACAATGAGGGCAACGAGATCTTCGCCGACAAGGTCGGCGTCATGCTCGCGCGCGATATCTCCAGCCAGCATCCCGGCTCGACCTTCGTCGTCGATGTCAAATCGACCGGCCTGTTCAACACCGACAGCGTTTTGCGTGGCAACGGCGCGAAGACAGATTACTGGAAGACCGGCCATTCCTATATCAAGCGCCGGGTCGCCGAGCTTGGCGCCGTCGCCGGATTCGAGAAGTCGGGCCATTTCTTCTTCAACCCGCCGATCGGCCGCGGCTATGATGACGGTCTCATCACGGCAATAGCCATTTGTGAGATGCTCGACCGGAACCCCAGAAATTCGATGGCCGATCTCTATCGCGCGCTGCCGCTGACCTTCGGCACGCCGACCATGTCCCCGCATTGCGCCGACGATGTGAAATACGGCGTGGTCGATCGGGTGGTGGCGGACTTCCAGGCGATGCAGCGCGCCGGCAAGACTTTTGCCGGCCAGAAGATCGCTGACCTGATCACCGTCAACGGCGTGCGCGTCGTGGCTGAGGACGGCACCTGGGGGCTGGTGCGGGCGTCATCGAACAAGCCGGAGCTTGTCGTGGTTGTCGAAAGCCCGACATCGTCCGACCGCCGCCGGCAGATGTTCGAGGCCGTCGACGCCGTGCTGCGCCGCAGCCCCGAAGTCGGCGCTTACAACCAGACGTTCTGATTGGACCTTTCATGAGCGAGCGCATCGTCAGTTTTGTCATGAGCGGCGGTGTCGGCTCGCGGCTGTGGCCGCTGTCGCGCGAGGACAACCCGAAACAGTTCCACGATCTTTCCGGCGACGGCTCGATGCTGGCCAAGACACTGCGCCGGCTGACGGCGCGGCCGGAGGGCGAAACGCCGATCTTCCTGATCGCCGCCGAGCGCCATGCCGAGCGCGTGCATGCCGACCTTGCCGGCCTCGACCTCGCCGGCGGTGGCCCGCTGTTCGAGCCGACCGGGCGCAACACGGCTGCCGCCGTGGCGCTGGCCGCGCTGCGCACATTGTCGGAGTTCGGCGACAGCCTGGTGCTGGTGGTGCCGTCAGACCATGAAATCGCCACGCCCAATCAGTTCTGGCAGAGCGTCGAGGCGGGCAGCCAGGCAGCGCTTGCCGGCCGTCTGGTGGTGTTCGGCATCAAGCCGGCGCAGCCCGAGACCGGCTATGGGTATATCGAAGTCGCAGCCGAAAGCGGCGGCGTCTTCGACGTGTCGCGCTTCGTCGAAAAGCCCGACCTCGCCACCGCGCAGAGCTATCTCAGTGCGGGCACCTTCTACTGGAACACCGGCATTTTCCTGTTTCGCGCCGGCGCCATGCGCGACGCCTTCGCCACCTTCCAACCCGACATCTGGCAGGCCACCGAAACCGCCTACAAGGCCGCAACGAGCGACATGTCCGGTCTCTATATGCCGCTCGACCTCTACGCCGCCATCCCGTCGAACTCGATCGACTACGCCATCATGGAACGGGCCAAGGACATCGCGATGGTGCCGGCCGGCTTCCGCTGGAACGACCTCGGCTCCTGGCAGTCGCTGCTTGATGTCGGCCCTGCCGACGCCAAGGGCAATGTCGTCGTCGGCGATGTCGTCGCCATCGATTGCGAGAACTCCTACATCCGCAGCGACGGCCGGCTTTTGTCGGCGATCGGCATGAAGGATGTCGCCATCGTCTCGACCGCGGACGCCACCTTCGTTGCCCCGGTCAGTCACAGCCAGCACGTCAAGAAGATCGTCGAGCAGCTGGAGAAATCGGGACGGCTGGAAACCAGGTTTACGCCGGCACACGACCGCGTCATCGAGAGCGGCGCCTGGCGTCGGCGCGTGCATCACTGGCTGTTCGAGGAGACCTTGCCGCTGTGGTCGACTTCAGGCGTCGATGAGCGTCATGGCGGCTTCCACGAGGCGCTCGGCTTCCACGGCGAGGCGCTGTTGAAGCCCAAGCGCATGCGCACGACGGCGAGGCAAGTCTACGCCTTCGCCGTTGCCAAGGCCCGCGGCTGGGACGGTCCAGCCGATCGCCTGATCTCCCATGGCATCGCCTTCATGGCCGGCAAGGGCCGCACGGACCGGGGCGGCTGGGTGCGCACGCTCAATGTCGACGGCTCCGTCGCCGACCCAACCGAGGATGCCTACGACCATTCCTGCGTGCTGCTGGCGCTGGCGCATGCGCATATGTGCGGCAATCCGGATGCGCTGCGGCTGGGCCAGGAGACCTTCGTGTTCCTCGACGCGCATCTCGAGGACAGCCGCATGACCGGTTTCCTCGAGACGTCGGACGGGGAGGGCGAGCGGCGCTCCAACCCGCATATGCATCTGCTCGAGGCCTTCCTCGCCTGGTATGAGGCGACCGGCGACCGCACCTATCTGCGCCGCGCCGCGCGCATCATCGACCTTTTCCGCAGTCATTTCTTCGATGCCGAGAGCTGGACGCTGGGCGAATATTTCGACGCCGGGTGGAAGCCGGCCGCCGGCGAGAAGGGCACATGGACCGAGCCCGGCCATCATTTCGAATGGGCCTCGCTGCTCACCGATTTCGTCGCCCGCAGCGGCCAGGGCGAGTTGAGCAATTTTGCCCGCAAGCTCTACGCCTCGGCCATCGCCAACGGCCTCAACCGCGCCACCGGCCTTGCCTACGGTGCGGTCTCCCGGCAGGGCCTGCCGCTCGACCTCGTATCGCGCAGCTGGCCGCAGGCGGAAGCGATCAAGGCGGCGATTGCGCTGGATGGCTCGGGCGGTCCCGACCTCAAGCCCGAAATCGAGGCGCGCGTCGGCCGGCTATTCCGCTGGCACATCGACCCGGCGCCGCTCGGCCTGTGGATCGACCGCATCGACGAACGCGGCCGCTCCTTGGCATCGGACGTGCCGGCCAGCATCTTCTATCATCTGGTCTGCGCGCTGACGCAGTATCTTGATGGGACAGCGCAGAAGGGGTGAGGTTGTTGAGAGGCCGGTGCGAGGCACCCCCCTCTGCCGTGCAGGGCAGAGGGGGGTGCCTCGCGCCAACCCCTCAATACGGGCTCGCTACATCCCCGGTCTCGACATACACCGCCTTCAGCTGCGAATAGAGCGCTAAAGCCGCCAGCGAGTTCTCGCGCCCAATGCCGGATTGCTTCACCCCGCCAAACGGAATTTCCACCGGCGTCAGATTGTAGGCGTTTATCCAGCAGGTGCCGGCCTGCAGTTCGGCGATCACCCTATGGGCGCGCTGCAGGTCGCGGGTGAAGACGCCGGCGGCGAGGCCGAATTCGGTGTCGTTGGCGCGGTCGATCACCTCGTCCTCGCCGTCGAACTTCAGCACGCTCATCACCGGCCCGAAAATCTCCTCGCGCGCAATGCGCATCGTATCGGTGACGCCGGTGAACACCGTCGGCTCGACAAAGAAGCCGCCATCGAACCCTTGCAGCGACGGCACGTTGCCACCGCAGGCGAGCGTTGCTCCATCCTGCCTGCCGGCCGCGATGTAGGAAACGACCTTCTCCTGCTGCGCCTTGTTGACCAGCGGCCCCATCTGCGTCTCAGGATCGAGCGGATCGCCGATGCGGATCTTTTTCGTCCGCTCGACCAGCCGGTCGACGAAGCGGTCATGGATGCCGCTTTGTACGAAAACACGCGTGCCGTTGGAGCAGATCTGCCCGGTCGAATAGAAATTGCCGAGCATGGCGCCGCCGATGGCGTTTTCGAGATCGGCATCGTCGAACACGATCAGCGGCGACTTGCCGCCGAGTTCCATCGTCGCATGCTTCATCTTCGAACCGGCGAGCGACAGCACCTTGCGGCCGGTCGGCACCGAGCCGGTCACCGAAACCTTGGCAACGACATCGTGGCCGACGAGGCCGGCGCCGACATCGCCATAGCCTTGCACGACGTTGAACAGCCCGTCGGGCAGGCCCGCCTCTGAGTAGATCTCGGCCAGCGCCAGCGCCGACAGCGGCGTGTTTTCCGAAGGCTTGAATACCATGGCGTTGCCCATGGCGAGCGCGGGGGCGGATTTCCAGCCGGCGATCTGGATCGGATAGTTCCAGGCGCCGATGCCGACGCACACACCGAGCGCCTCGCGGCGCGTATAGGCAAAAGGTCCACCAAGATCGATCGCATCGCCGTTGAAGGCGGCAACCGCGCCGCCGAAATATTCGAGGCAGTCGGCGGCCGATAGTGCATCCGCCACCAGCGTCTCCTGGATCGCTTTGCCGGTGTCGAGCGTCTCGATCCGCGCCAGATCGGCGTTGCGCGCGCGCAAAATGTCGGCGGCGCGGCGCAGGATGCGGCCACGCTCGACCGGCTTCATCCGCGCCCAGGCCGGTTGTGCGGCCCGCGCGGCTTCGATGGCGATCTCCAGCACGTTCGGAGTCGCCGAATGCAAGGTGGCGATGACCTCACCGGTCGCCGGATAGATCACCGGCAGCGGCGCGCCGCCTTCGTCCTCGATGTAGCGGCCGTTGACATAGTGCGATGCCGTTGGCTGGGCGCGCATGCTGTTCTCCAGATGTATTCGCTACTGCGGAGCAGTCCGCCGGACAATGCCCTATCGATCCGCCACCTGCCAGCGCGGATTGATCCAGGGTTCCTGGTTGGACGGCGCCAGTGGCGTGCGGCCGAGAATGTGGTCGGAGGCCTTCTCGCCGGTCATGATCGACGGCGCGTTGAGGTTGCCGTTGGTCACCCGCGGGAAGATCGAGGAGTCGGCGACGCGCAGGCCGTCGACGCCGATGACCCGGCACTCCGGATCGACCACGCTCATGATGTCGTCGGCGCGGCCCATCTTGCACGTGCCGCACGGGTGGTAGGCACTCTCGGCATGATCGCGGATGAAGGCGTCGAGATCCTCGTCCGACTGGACGTGCGAACCCGGCGAGATTTCCTTGCCGCGAAAGCCGTCAAAAGCCTTCTGGCCGAAGATCTCGCGGGTCAGCCGGATGCAGTGGCGGAACTCGGTCCAGTCGTCTGGATGCGACATGTAGTTGAAGCGGATGACCGGCGTCGCTTTCGGGTCGGGCGAGCGCAGCGTCACCGAACCGCGCGACTTCGACCGCATCGGCCCGACATGCGCCTGGAAGCCATGCGCCTTCGCCGCCGCCTTGCCGTCATAGCGCACCGCCGCCGGGATGAAGTGGTACTGGATATCGGGGTAGTCGACACCGGCCTGCGAGCGTACGAAGGCCGCGGCCTCGAAATGATTGGTGGCGCCGAGGCCGGTCTTGAAGAACAGCCACTGCGCCCCGATCAGCGTCTTGGAGAATGGGTTGAGAACCGAATTCAGCGTGATCGGCTGGGTCGATTCCTGCTGGATGTAGAGCTCCATATGATCCTGCAGATTACGGCCGACACCGGGCCGGTCGGCCACGACTTGGATGCCGTTCTCCGTGAGATGCGCGGCCGGGCCGATACCGGATAGCATCAGGATCTTGGGCGAATTGATCGACGATGCGGCGACGATCACCTCACGTCGTGCCTTAACGACCTGAATCTGTTTGTGAGCTTCGATCTCGACTCCGACGGCACGATGATTCTCGATGATCACCCGGCGGGCGAAGCCTCTGATCACGCTGACATTTTGCCGCTTGAGCGCCGGCCTCAGATAGGCTGACGCCGCCGACCAGCGGCGGCCGCCGCGAATGGTTTGCTCCATTGGTCCGAAGCCTTCCTGCTTCGAGCCATTGTAGTCGTCGGTCAGTTCGAACCCGGCTTGGCGGCCGGCCTCGACAAAGGCGCCGTAGAGCGGATTCTTGCGCGGGCCACGCTGGACGTGCAGCGGGCCGCCGTGGCCGCGCCAGCCGTCCTCGCCGCCGTCACTGTCCTCCATGCGCTTGAAATAGGGCAGCACGTCGGCGAAGCCCCAGCCGGCCGCCCCCTGTTCGGCCCAGTGGTCGAAGTCGCGTGCGTGGCCCCTGACATAGACCATGCCGTTGATCGAGGACGAGCCGCCGATCACCTTGCCGCGTGGCGTCGCCAGCACGCGGCCGCCGAGATGCGGCTCCGGTTCGCTGGCAAAGCCCCAGTCGTAAAGGCTCATGTTGAGCGGGATCGACAGCGCCGACGGCATCTGGATCAGCGGCCCGATATCGGTACCGCCGAACTCGATGACGATCACCGAATGCTTGCCGTCTTCCGACAGTCGGTAGGCCATGGCCGAGCCGGCCGAGCCGGAGCCGATGATGACGAAGTCTGCTTCAAGCATGGTTCACATGCGCCCATCGTTCATATGCGAAATAAAATCGGCGAGCGAGACATTGCCGCCGGTAGCCATGACCAGGACCGTTTTACCCGTCACATCCACCTTGCCGCCGAGGAGCGCCGCCAGAGAGGCGGCGCCCGATGGCTCGAGCACCAGCTTCATCCGTTCGAAGGCGATCTTCATTGCCCGCCGCACGGAGGCATCATCGACGGT
This sequence comes from Mesorhizobium sp. M0676, assembly GCF_040320535.1. NCBI lineage: Bacteria > Pseudomonadati > Pseudomonadota > Alphaproteobacteria > Hyphomicrobiales > Phyllobacteriaceae > Mesorhizobium > Mesorhizobium sp. M0676. The sequence goes on along the minus strand of NZ_JAMYPU010000002.1, from coordinate 7,357 downwards.
GATGCCGCGCACGCCGGCGGTCTTGACCGCCGCAAACGGCGCGTCGCCCGGCCGCCGCGACATCAGCCCGTCGCAGATCGACTTCGGCGCGATCGGCATGGTCTCGACGGCGCCATGCGCTAGCGATGAACCCATGCCGTTGAAGCCTTCCGGTTCGACGCCGATGATCTCGGTTGCCGGCGACAGATAGTGGAAGGCGAGCGAGACGCCGCCGATCAGCCCACCACCGCCGACCGAGCAGTACAGAAGGTCGGCACTGGCGTCCTTTGCCTCGAATTGTTCGAGCGCTTCGAGCCCGGCGCCGGCCTGGCCGGCAACGATCTCCGGATCGTCGAATGGATGCAGCAACGCCAGCCCTTCGGTCTCGGCAATCTCGCAGGCCTTGGCGGCTGCGACCTCTTCACGGGCGCGCTCGCCATGATCGGTCAGCACGACGCGCGCGCCATAGCCTGCGGTCGCATCGCGCTTGGCGGCCGGCGCGTCGATCGGCATGACGATGGTGACGGGAATGCCGAGCGCCTGGCCGGCAGCCGCCAACCCTTGCGCGAAATTGCCGGAGGAGTAGGCGACGACGCCTTTTCTGGCCTCATCCGGCGACAGCCGCTTCAACCGCCAATAGGCCCCGCGCACCTTGAACGATCCCGCCCATTGCAGCGATTCCGGCTTGATAAAGACGCGGGCCGCACCCGTCTCCTTGGCCAAGGCTGTCGATTCGAGCAAAGGCGTGATCTGCGTCGCCTTCGACGTCACGGCATAGGCCTGTCTGAGGTGCTCGAGGGAGGGGACAATTGTCATCATTCGCCTCGCGGAAAGCGTTTCTGTTCCTCGAGATTGTCGAGGTTCATGTGGTTGCGCATGTAGCGTTCCGACGCCTTCTGCAGTGGCTGGAATTCCCAGGGGTAATGCGTGCCGTTGCGCAGCGCGGGATAGACCACCCAGCGCCGCGCCTGGCTGACGCGCACCGCGGCATCGAATGCCGTCATGTCCCAGCGCGCTCGCACGGCTCCCGTGAAGGCCGCCACCAGATCGGCATGCGCCGGATCGGTGGCACGATTGGTGCGTTCTTGCGGATCGGCTTCGAGGTCGAACAGAAGCGGCGGGTCGATCTCGCAATGGATGAATTTGTAGCGGCCGTCGCGGATCGCCACCAACGGCGCGTTGGAGCCCTCGGCGGCATATTCCATCAGCACCGGCGCGGTGCGCTGTCCGCCATCAAGCAACGGCAGCAGCGACTGGCCATCGGTCCACGGTGCGATCGCGGAGATGTCGATGCCGGCGAGATCGCACAGCGTCGGCGTCACGTCGAGGTTGGAGACCGGCGCCTCGATCAGCCCTGCAGGAATGCCTTTGCCGGCGATCATCAAAGGTACTCGCGCCGAGCCCTCGAAAAAATTCATCTTGAACCACAGGCCGCGCTCGCCAAGCATGTCGCCATGGTCGGAGCAGAACAGGATGATGGTGTCGTCCAGCATGCGCGTTCGCTCCAGCACTGACATCAACTCGCCGACCTTGTCGTCGAGATAGGAGATGTTGGCGTAGTAGCCGCGCCGCGAGCGGCGGATCTGCTCCGGCGTGATGTTGAAACTGTCGTAGTCGCTGGCCCGGTAAAGCCGTTGCGAATGCGGGTCCTGATGGGCATAGGGGATTAATCCCACCTCCGGCTCAAGCGCCGGACAGTCTTTATAGAATTCCCAATATTGCCGCCGTGCGACATAGGGGTCGTGCGGGTGGGTGAAGGAAACCGTCAGGCACCAGGGCCGGCTGGCCTCGTCCTCGGAGGTGCGGGCAAGATCGTAGAGTTTTTGCACCGCGTGGAAGGCGACCTCGTCGTCATACTCCATCTGGTTGGTGATCTCGGCAACGCCGGCGCCGGTGACCGAGCCCAGATTGTGATACCACCAGTCGATGCGCTCGCCGGGCTTGCGGTAATCCGGCGTCCAGCCGAAATCGGCGGGATAGATGTCGGTGGTCAGCCGCTCCTCGAAACCGTGCAACTGGTCCGGCCCGACGAAATGCATCTTGCCCGACAGGCAGGTGTAGTAGCCGGCGCTGCGCAGATGATGCGCATAGGTCGGGATCGAGGAAGCGAATTCGGCGGCGTTGTCATAGACCTGGGTGCGCGACGGCAATTGCCCGCTCATGAAAGCGGCGCGGCCCGGCGCGCAAAGCGGCGAGGCCGTGTAGTTGTTGCCGAAGCGCGCCGAGCGTGCGGCCAGCGCCTTGAGATGCGGCACATGCAGGAAGTCCGCCGGCCCGTCCGCAAACAGCGTGCCGTTGAGCTGATCGACCATGACGATCAGGATGTTGGGTCGCCTTGATATCTCTGAGGCTGTCACTGTGTCTGTCGCCCGCCGAGTTTGATTTCGAGATAATCTTCGACCAGCGCGATCGCGGTTTGAGCATCCGGCACGCCGTCCTTCAGCGCGCGCCTGATGTACAGCCCGTCGATCATCGCCGCGACCGCTTCCGCCGCGCGGTCGGCCTCGTTGCGCGGCAGTATGCCGGTCAGTCCGCTCATCAGGTTCGAGTGCAGCCGCCGCGCATAGACCCTGAGCAGCCGGCGCAGGGCCGATGATTTCTGTGCCTCGACATAAAAGGCGAGCCAGGCCGCGATGGTTTCCGGCCGGAACTGGATGTCGGAGAAGTTGACGGCGACCACCGCCGAGACGCGTTCGCGCGGCGAGCCGGCGGATTGCAGGGCGCGCCGCATGTCGATGGTCAGTTCGGCCAGTATGTGCCGCATCGTCGCCAGCAGCAGTTCGTCCTTGGCGCCGAAATAGTGGTGGGCAAGGGCCGACGACACGCCCGCCCGTCCGGCGATCTCCGACATGGTCACATCAAGCGAGCCGCGCTCGCCGATCGCCGAGATCGTCGCGTCGATGAGCGCCTTGCGGCGCAACGGTTCCATTCCGACTTTCGGCATTGGGGAGATCCAGATCAAAACCGAGATTATTTTTTATTGACGGATCAATCAATAAAAAACTCGCGCTCGGATCAACCGATCGTGTCGCTCTGGCCCATCCGTTGGACTGGAAAACGGTTCACTGTTGAACAATATTAGAGGCTGATGCCGCGCTATGACATGTTAGGCTTGCGGCGAACGGAGGTTGCCATGACCGCATGCATCGTCGGCTGGGCGCATTCGCGCTTCGGCAAGCTTGAAGCCGAGACGCTCGAGGGCCTGATCACAAAGGTCGCGGTCGACGCGCTCGACCATGCCGGCATTGGCCCGGACGAGGTCGACGAGATCGTGCTCGGCCATTTCAACGCCGGCTTCTCCCCTCAGGATTTTACCGCCAGCCTGGTGCTGCAGGCCGATGACCGGCTGCGCTTCAAGCCGGCGACGCGGGTCGAGAACGCCTGCGCCACGGGTTCGGCAGCGGTCCGCCAAGGCATCCGCGCCATCGACGCCAATGCCGCCCGCATCGTGCTGGTGGTCGGTGCCGAGCAGATGACGACGACCCCCGGCCCCGAGATCGGCAAGAACCTGCTCAAGGCTTCCTATCTGCCGGAGGAGGGCGACACGCCGGCCGGTTTCGCTGGCGTCTTCGGCAAGATCGCGCAGGCCTATTTCCAGCGTTATGGCGACCAGTCGGACGCGCTGGCGATGATCGCCGCCAAGAACCACAAGAACGGCGTCGACAATCCGTACGCGCAGATGCGCAAGGATTTCGGTTACGAATTCTGCCGCCAGGAAAGCGAGAAGAACCCCTTCGTCGCCGGTCCGCTGAAGCGCACCGATTGCTCCCTGGTTTCCGATGGCGCCGCCGCTCTTGTGCTCACCGACACCTCGACGGCGCTGAAGATGCGCCGCGCCGTCGCCTTCCGCGCCAACGAGCATGTCCAGGATTTCCTGCCGATGTCGAAGCGCGACATCCTGTCTTTCGAAGGCTGCGAGCAGGCCTGGAACCAGGCTTTGAAGAAGGCCGGCGTGACGCTCGACGACCTCTCCTTCGTCGAGACGCATGACTGCTTCACCATTGCCGAGCTGATCGAATATGAGGCGATGGGCCTAGCCAAGCCGGGCGAGGGCGGCAGGCTGGCGCTAGACGGCAAGACTGCAAAAGACGGCAGGCTGCCGGTCAATCCTTCGGGCGGGCTGAAGGCCAAGGGCCATCCGATCGGCGCCACCGGTGTGTCGATGCATGTGCTGACCGCCATGCAGTTGACCGGCGAAGCAGGCGGCATCCAGGTGCCGGACGCAAAGCTTGGCGGCATCTTCAACATGGGTGGCGCTGCCGTCGCCAACTACGTTTCCATCCTCGACCGGATCAGGTAGAAGCGGCCCGTATTTTTCGGGGTGGTGATGACAAATCCGGTTCTGGTCGAAGTCTTGCGCGGCGCGATCGTCGAGAGCGCCCATCGCGGCGCTGTCGCAATGTTTGACGGTGACGGCAAGCCTGTCCTGGAGATCGGCGATACGGCGCGGCCGGTGTTTCCGCGCTCGGCGGTCAAGGCGATCCAGGCGCTGCCGCTGGTCGAAACGGGTGCCGCCGATGCCTATGGCTTCGGCGACCGCGAACTGGCGCTGGCCTGCGCTTCACATTCAGGCGAACCCGCGCATGTCGAACTGGCGCAGGCGATGCTGGCCAAGGCCGACCTCGACAAGTCGGCGCTGGAATGCGGCGCGCATTGGCCGTCGAACCACGACGCGACGATCGCACTGGCCCGCACAGGCGTCTCGCCGAACGCACTTCACAACAATTGCTCGGGCAAGCATTCCGGATTTCTCTGCACCTGCGTGCACTCAGGGATTGCCCACCAAGGCTACGTCAAGGCAGGCCATGGTTTGCAGGAGATGGTGCGCGACGCCATGCAGGCGGTGACCGGCGCTGCCCACGATGCGGATCACCGGGCAACCGATGGCTGCTCGATCCCCACCTATGCCGTGCCGCTGAAAAGCTTTGCGCTGGGCTTTGCCCGCATGGCGACGGGCAGGAGCCTTGGCCCTGAGCGCGCCAAGGCGGCCAAACGCCTGCTGTCTGCCTGTATGGCCGAGCCTTTCCTGGTCGCCGGCACCGGCAAAGTGGATGTGGCGCTGATGCAGGCCGCGCCCGGCCGCATATTCGTCAAGACGGGCGCCGAGGGTGTCTATTGCGCCGCCGTTCCGGAGCTTGGCCTCGGCATCGCGCTAAAATGTGATGACGGCGCCGGCCGCGCCGCCGAGGTGATGATTGCCGCTGTGCTGGCAAAACTTCTCAGCGCCGACGGCGCACTGGAGGCGAACCTTCTGGAGCGGGCCAATCCGCCGATCGAAAGCCGCATCGGCGCCAAGGTCGGCTCGCTGCGGCCGACGACGACGCTCAGCTGACCCTGTTTCGCTCGACCGTCAGATGCGCATTGCCGCTTACGCTTGACCGCGCGAGGTCGCCGGTCGCCGGTTCGGCCCAGCGCTGGCCGATGATGGCGCCGTTCCTGGCGCCGTCGATGACGTTGTCGGAGATGATGGCGTTCCCAGCGCCTTCGACCACAGTGACGGCGATGCCGGTTCCCGCCTTGCGGATGATGTTTCCCGTCGCCACAACATTGCGCATATAGGCGCCCCAGCCGATCTGCATGCCGTAGAGCGGCGCGTTCTCGATGACATTGCCCGAGACGGTGGTGTCGGCCTCGACGCTGATACCGACGCCGAAGCCCGGCGCGTCGGCGGGGTAAGGGCCGGCGGTCGAGAGGTTGCGCACGATGTTGTTCGAGCAGACACCCATACGGCCGCCCTCGTTGAAATTGACGATCGAGATGCCGTTAGCGGCACCATCGACGATGTTGTTGCCGATGATGGCGCCTTCGAAGGAGAATTCGGAATAGAGCGCCGTTTCGCCCGACCGCGAGCAGGTGTTGCCGGTCATCTGCAGATTGCTGGAACTGTTGGCGCGGATTGCCGAGAAGGCGCAGTCCGAGACGATGTTGCCGCTGACCGAGACATTGCCGGCACGGAATGCGTTGATGCCATTGCCGTTCTGCCCGGTGCCGCCGCTGCGGGCGCCGATCCGCTGCACGCGGTTGCCGCTGACGATCGTGCCGTCCTCGGCCTGCTGCCAGCGATGGACAAGAATGCCGCCATTGCCGCAGTCGGATACGGCATTATCGGATATCGCCAGGCCAGCGGCCTCGACGGAGTAGATGCCGGCGTCCGCAGCCCCCGAAATCTCGGAGCGCTCGACGCGGCCCGACGCATACTCCAGCGCCAGCCCATGCTTGCCGCTGCCGGTGATCGTGCAATTGTCGATGACGAGATGGGCGACGCGGCGCAGGTCGAGCAGGCCTTGCGCATCGTCGGCCAACCCGCCGTTGGCGCCGTCGAAGACCAATGCGGTGAACTCTATATGCTCGGCCTGTTCGGCCGTCAGCAAATGGCCACTGCCGCCATAGAGGATGCGCGAGGCGCCCGGCACGCCCGAAAGCCTGACGCGGGCGGGCAGGGTCAGGTTGGACACGACATAAGAGCCCGGCGGCAGGAACACCGGCGCGTTGCGGTCGCTGGCCTCGGCTAGCATCCTGGCGAAGGCCTTGCTCTGGTCGTCCGGTGCGTCCGGCTCCACGCCAAGCTCGGCGGCATTGATAGAGCCAAGCGCTGCCGTCATCGCCAAGGCGTTGTCCAACGAAACGCCGAGCACCGCAAAGCCGACAGTCCCCTTGAGAAGCGTTCGTCTGTTCAACATCGGCACAGATCCCTGCGATGAAACGGTTCTTCGCAGGAATTGGGCCAGCCGCATAGGCTCCGCTCCGCCGCAGCCCGGTCAATGACCTGGTCCGGCAAGTGGCTTGTGCTGTCACGGAAGCGGGCCTAAGTTTATCCGATGAGCAGAGCTTTTACCCGCGAGGAAGACAGCGAAAACGCCATTGCCGGCATCGGCGAGCGGCCGATCAGCCAACACCGCAATCTGGTGACGGAGCGCGGCCTGGCGATGATCGAGGACAATCTGGCCGATCTGCGCGACATCTTGGCGAAAGCCGAGCGAAAAGCCGATCGCGAGCGCATTGCCGTTGTCTCGCGCGACCTGCGCTACTGGACAGCGCGCCGCGAAAGCGCCGAGCTTTCCGTGCCGGAACCGGGCAGCGATCAGGTGCGCTTCGGCATGGGTGTCACGCTGGAAAGCGATGACGGCAAGAAAGTGCACTGGAAGATCCTCGGCGAGGACGAGGCCGACCCCTCAAAGGGCAGCATCTCACACGTCTCGCCAATGGCCGTGGCGCTGTTCGGCAAGAAAGTCGGCGACGTCGCAAGCGTCAACGGCAAGGAATGGGAAATCGTCAAGCTGTCGGACAGCTAAATGTTTAGTCCCAAGGTTTGATGGGTTGGATCGAGCCTGAATCGTTCGGGCTCTTTTGTCCAGATTTTGCAGATGTATTCAAAGGG